>JAIETE010000325.1 GCA_019745505.1 Candidatus Obscuribacterales bacterium
TGCCCGAGCGCACTGGCAACAGCCTCCGGCAGATAGGCGACGTGATCAAAAAATGGACTAACAATTGAGATTAGCGGTTTCATGAATGTTCTAGACAGCGAAACTAGAGACTGATTTCGACCGGCTATTGGCTGAGAATTGGCTTTAGACCTGCGGTAATTATGCTCGCCATTTTGCGGTGTCCGGCCACAGAGAAGTGCGAACGGTAATAGAGAGGACTTGGTTCCATAGGAGCAAGGCTGGGGAATTGCGCATTTGCATCAATGAGAGTAATTCCTTCCTGCTCTGCCAGTTTTTTTAGAGCTTTTATCTCTTTGAAGTAGAAAACCATATTGTCCGGCGCCGGCAGAGTAACAATGACCAGCTTCGATCCGGCATTGCGACAAGCCAGATTCAACATCCGAAAAACTCGCCCGGCCAGATTTACATCGGCGCTGGCAGCGTTGTGCAATAGCCTGAAATCATCCTTGGCATCGGTTCCTGTATTGCTCGAATTCTGCGGACGCGGTTTTACCGACCACGTCCAAATATTGTCGTGAGAAACCAGTTTGTCGAGTGCGCGTGTCTCATCGCAAATAGCTTTTCTCTTCGGTTCGTAATCGCCCAATCTCGAAAGGGGCACATTTGCCATCGCATCTGCAAAACTGCCGGAAAAGGGCGAAAAGAACTTGGTGAAAATAGTCATGTACCATTTGCTGGTGGTCCGCAGCATGAAATCGTCAGCAGACAAAGCTTGGAAAAGATGTGAATTGCGGCGCAGCCATTCGCTGGCAATCATGTACTTGGCACCGTCGGAGTACAGCCAGCCGTCCATGAAGCTGTAATCGACAGTCAGCTCATCTTTATTGTTGAGCGAAAGCGTTGGCGCAGGCAAAGTCACTGTTCCAAACTTAGGCAGATTTTCCGTAGAATCGAAGATGTGATAAACGACTACGGTGACATCCGGCGAATATGGACGAACACGCGCAAGAAAATTGACGAAGTATTGAACAAGTCCATAACTGGACATTCCAAAATTGATTGTCTCGAACTTCTTGCGCTCGGGCTCAGTCGTGCCTGCCTGTGCGTTGAGACTGTCCTCAACCAGGCGTACAAAGGTGTCCTCTATGTTCACTTGCAAGGCTTGAGTTTTCGAATCACCAATGAAAGCGATTCTTTTTACACCGGCAGGTTTAGCCAGTTGATGCTCTACATCGCGCAGACCGGCAGAAGATATTTTCGCTCGCGAGAAACCTTCATGACGGAAGTCCACCCATTTGTTTTCCAGGTGCGTGATGCCGAGAATAGGATCAACTTTGATGTACTCGTCATCCCCCAACCCAACCAGACCCAGAGCAATTTCGGCAAGGAGAAGCATTGCGCAAGAAATCGCCAACAGCGAAGCACCCACCAACAATGCGGAAACAAGCCGGCCGGAACTGAAAAAAGGCTCTTTAGGCGGTCGAGACAGCGGCGCACGACCGACTGTTCCGCTTCCGGCAGGTATCATGATGGTTTCGGGATCGTAGATTGTTAATGGTGACATGGCTTGAAAGTTTTGTCGCACCTAGAACTGGAAGTAAATAAATGGTTGAGATTCACCACGACAGAACGCGAGAAGCACCAAACCGATGAAAAACGAGATGCCTAAATGTGCCATCGCCGGCAGTGGCGCAGCAGTAGAGCTGGTACGAGAACCGGTAACTGATTTCAAGTCCAGCCCTGGAAGATCTTTCGCGCCGTCATAGGAAGAGTCGGCAATTCTCTCGAGCAATTTAACGCAGGCTGCGCTGCCTAGAATCAGCAAATAGATGCAGATTGCAGCAGGTACGGGTGAATTGAAAAATGCATGGGAGACTTCGCAATCTAATTGGGCCAGGCGCGGTGTAAACATCGCGGTGAATACGCCTATCGCCTCGGGCAGAGTTTTTGCGCGGAATAGCACCCAGCCGCAAAGAACGGTGACGAGGGTGACCACATGCGCGATGGACAGCCCGACCCAAGAATTGGCAGCGCCAGAAAGCGCCGGCGTCTTAGCCAGCACCTTGTCCCAGACGCGATTGACGGCCAGACCAAAGCCGTGGAAAAGCCCCCAAAGAACGAAAGTCCAGGAGGCTCCGTGCCAGAGTCCGCCCAGAAGCATAGTCGTAATCAGATTTGCGCATGTTTGCGCCTCCGAGCCTCTGGAGCCGCCCAGCGGAATGAAAAGATAATCGCGCAGCCAGGTGGAAAGACTCATGTGCCAGCGGTGCCAGAATTCGCGCAAACTCGACGCTATGTACGGCATGTTGAAATTCTCCGGCAGCGAATAGCCGAGCAATTTAGCTGAGCCTCTGCCAATGTCGGTGTAGCCGGAGAAGTCGTAATAGATTTGAAAAGCGAAAGCCGTGATGCAAAGCCAGCCTTCAAAGGTACCCATCAAATTAGGATTGTCGAAACCGGCCTTGACTATTGGAGCAAGGTTGTCACCCAATGCCGTTTTCTTGAATAGACCTTGAGCAATGAGGAACAACCCCGAGGCGAATTGGTCGAAGGTGACTTCCGGCTTTTCATCCAGCTGCTTGTCGAAATCTTGATAGCGCTTGATCGGACCGGCAATCTGGGACGGAAAAAAAGAAGCGAACAGAGCAAAGCGAAGCGGATTTTTTACCGGCTTGCTTCCTTTATATATATCGACAAGGTAATGAATGAATTCGAAAACGAAGAATGAAATGCCCAAGGGCAGGATGATTGGTAAGTCCGCGACCCCTACACCTTTGTCGAGCGGCAATGCAAGAACACGCCCCAGCCAGGCGCAGGATGTGTTGAGAGAATCCAGAATGAAATTGGTGTACTTGAATAGAGCCAGCATTGACAGGTTGACGGCTATTCCGGCGATAAGAATCAGCCGGCGCGCCTCCCTTTTCTCGAAACGGCTGACCAGCAATCCCAGCACATAGTTGGCCGCGGTCAGGCCGAGAAGCAAAAGTCCGTAGACTTTAAAGGAGTACATATAGAAGAAGTAGCTGGCTGCAATCAGCAATACCGGCTTAGCCTGCCTGGGCACAAGCCAGTAGGCAAGGACCACCACAGGAAGAAAGACCAGGTATTCGAAGCTGTTGAATAACAAAGCGAGACTGCTCCAAAAATTTCGCCCCGCCGGGGCCATGAAAGGGTTGAATGCCCCATTTGGCGAGACTTGACGAGTTTACAAGATACGGGGTTATGTTCCATGACTACCCTCTCAGGTAAGCGCCCGACACATAAACCGTTTCTAACAAAAGTCCGAGCAGGCGCCGGCAAATATGCAATCGAGAGCAAGCAGGAATAAGAAAGATCGCAAACAAATATGCAATCAATACGCTTTCTTCAATGAATTCGCTCTTCCTTATGGGACGGATTGATCCGGCGCTTGTTAATTGACGAGCGCCACCAAAAATGGCATAAAAAGCACTGCGATCGAATGCCAAGAAATGCATCCTTAAATGACCAATGGGGTACTTCCGCACATACGAATGCGCGATAAACTAGATGCATAACCGGTGAGCGGTCACTCGAACGAGTTGATTGCTTTGAGCCGAGGGGACCTGTGGAAACGCCAGGTTGGCGCTAACCAGAAACGGTAGCAAGGAACCCGCATCACATGAAGGACTGACTGAAGTGTGATGAAATACTGAGCCCAACGCAAGGGGCAGTCAGGCAGTAGCATTAACACCATCGCAGAGCAATCTGGATGGTGTTTTTGTTTTGCCATTTTCGTCATAGAATCATTGGCATTCCCGCAGGAGAAGTGATTCAGATGCCAGTCTTCCCGGTGCAATTTTTACAGCGAATGCGCAATGCTGGGCTCGGAGTTTACAGCGAGGCGCCTAGTAAAGAAGTAGATGGTGTCGGTCCGCGCGTAACCGTTGTAGACGGTGATTACAAGCTGTATTTGTATGGTGCGAAAGACAAGTGGGTGGTGGAAGCGATTTTTTCGCCCGACGAAAAAAGCCCGTGCGATTTTCATTTGATATTCGAGAATCCAACTGATGCAGTTGCCGACGCCATAGCCTACTTCAAGAAAGACGAACGCTGGCACTCGACCAGAGAATATATGGAACGCACCGGCAAGAAGCCTTAGTCTCAGTGCGCGATTTTCAGCAGCAGAATGCCCATCGAACGGCTATAATTCGCATTTCACCACCCAGCGAGTAAAGCCACAAGTGCCCAGCGACAGAATTAGTCTGCAAATACTCTTCGACAAACTTCCGAGCTTCACCGAGCGCGAATTGAACGAAGCAGCAAAGAATGTTTCTCACAATCCACCGGATTTTCGCTACCAGCTACCCAAGGACACCACAGTGGCCGGCGAAGGCGTTGCCGGCACGGATGCCAACAAAATCAAATTGAGCTTTTGCGATAGAAAACTCCAAGAGCGTGAGTTGGCGCAGATAAGTGCTCATGTTCGCTTGGTTCCGGATGCGGCAGCAGGCATTGAAAAACACACGGCTTTCATAGATCTGTCGGTGGAACCAAACCCGGCGAAGCCACTCGAAGCGTATCAGGAGCTGACTTTTCTGGCGTGCATGATCGCACTGCGGGAAGGATTAGTGATAGCGAACATCAACGGATTCACCAGTTTCAGCGGGCCCGGAATGTTGCAATTGCTGGCTGACAACGATTGGTCGGATGCCATCCAAGAGATGCCGCCGCTTTTCTTGTTTAGCGGGCCTGTACTGCATGAATTCGACAACAACACAAACTTGTGGATGCGCTCGTACGGAAATCATCTGCTTGGAATTCCCGATCTAGGAACCATCATTCCGACGGAAATAATTCAGGAATACGTACCAATGACTCTGCAGGTCTTCGACAACATGATGTCTTACATGATTGAATCGGGCAACAAAGTCGAGCCCGGTCATACGATGGAGACGGATTCAGTGTTGATCAAAATCTTCGATCAACCGGCAAACCCGGATGAATATTTTTACCAGAGTCCATCTGGAATGTTAAGGGTGGAGTACACGCCGAAACCAGGATTTGTCATGCCTAGATTCGCCTGATCGAGAATTGCCTAAATGAAAAACCACCCTACATTCGCGGTTGTCTTTGCAGTGTCTGCCGTCTTCATACAGGGATGCAGCGAGCAAAGCCACGACCCGAGAGCTGAAGACGGCCCACAACAGGTGCAACCTTCTGCCACTACCGCAGAGAATGCCTATAAAGGCCGCTCACTGGATTTTCCTGCGGATTTCCCACTGCCTAAATATCCTGATGCAGAGCTGGAAGTGTCGCAGTTAACACTGAGCGGCAAGCCTGCGCACCATGTGATGTTGAAAACTTCAGATTCAGCGGAGTCCGTCTTTCGGTTCTACACCGGAGTGTTTAAGCAAAACGGCTGGGATATCGGAAAAGTCATGAACAAACGAGGATACATGATGATTGCCGCGTCGAAAAATGGTGCAAGCGCCAATGTGATGATTACAGAAACACGAACCGGAATCACCGCCATTTCCCTTTTTGCAGACAGAAAATAATCACCGGATATACAACGCATGTCCAACGCAAATAACAGAGTCGACACGATCCTGCTATACCAGACACAACAAATTGATCCGGCGCTTGTTAATCTAATCGATATGTCCAGGGGAGCACCAGATGCGGTTCTTTGTTTTGCCAAGACATGCATTCTAAAATGTCCTTTGGGGTAGTTGTCTGTATACGTCAGCACGGTAGAATAAATGCATCAACGGTGAGCGATCACTCAAACGAGTTGGTTGCTTTGAGCCGAGGGGCCATGCGGAAACGCCAGGTTGGCGCTAACCAGAAACGGTAGCAAGGAGCCCGCATCACATGAAGGACTGACTGAAGTGTGGTGAAATACTGAGCCCCAGCAAAGGGCAGTCAGGTAGTAGCATGAATACCACCGCAGAGCAATCTGGGTGGTATTTTTGTTTGTGCCTCTCGTGAACGTTCGCCGAATCTGCGCGCTCAAAAATCATCGGACGGCTCCGATACTTCTGACCAAAAAGGGTCCCATTGGTTGATTTCGTACTTCAGTTCCTGAGCTTTTTAGTAATCGCACTTCTCTATTCCTCGGTTGGACATGGTGGCGCGACAGGATATCTGGCAATTCTGTCGCTTACAAAATTGCCGGCAAACGAGATAGCAACCACGGCACTGGTCTTGAACGTTCTCACGGCGACCGTGTCGCTGTTGTTTTTCATCGAGTCAAAACAATTCAAAATGAAGGTCTGCGCGCCGCTTCTGGCAACTTCAATACCTGCCGCTTTCATCGGTGGAATGATCTCGCTGCACAAAGGATATTTTTTGCTGCTTGCATTTGTGCTTTTTGTAACAGCACTCAAAATGACCTACGACTCTTTTCACAAGCCCGCCGAAGATCATGAAACCAAGCCGATCAACTATCCGCAGGCATTTGGCATTGGCGCCGGGCTCGGTTTATTGTCAGGAATGGCTGGTATTGGGGGTGGTGTCTTCCTCAGTCCGGTCTTGCTGGCGCTCAACTGGACGACCGTAAAACAAACCTCAGCCACAGCAGCAATTTTTATCGTATGCAATTCTATATCCGGACTGATAGGCAGAGCCGCAACAAGCAGATTGGAATTCGGCTCTATAATGCCATATCTGGTGGCATCATTCATTGGAGCGGTAGCAGGCTCTTTCCTGGGCTCGAAAAAACTGCAAAACAATATTTTGCGACGAGCGCTAGCCGCCGTCTTGATGGTAGCTGTCTGCAAGCTGCTCATGCTCTTCTCCAAATGATTTTAGAATGATCATAAAATGGTCGTGGGGGCGCGTTGCACGCGCCCTCTCAAAAAAGTAAAAGGCACATTTCATCCGCTCTAAAAAGTGAAGGGTGCATTGCACGCGCCTTCTCAAAAATTGAAGGTACCGTTGCACGTGCCCTCTCAAAGAAGTAAAAGGCACATTTCATCCGCTCTAAAAAGTGAAGGGCGCATGCAATGCGCCCCCACAGATTTTATTCAAACAGAGGAGCGAATAATCAATTATTCAACAACTCGTTGTATGTCTGCTCGTCGAACCCGACGACAAGTGTCTTGCCTTTTCGCCAGGTGGGAGCGCGAAGATTGCCGGTCGGTCCCATCATCAACGAAGCAATTTCGTCATCATCAGCTTTAGTTTTCTTCAAATCGAGCCGAACGATCTTCTTGCCTTTGAGCGAATAAATTTCATCCGCTTTCGCCGCCATCTCCAGCGCCGCCGCCCGATCGATTCTGTTTTTCTTCGCATCAACGACCACATCCGCTGACACGTGTTTGCGCCCAAGAAACTCATGGGCCTTCACGCAGGTTTGTCAGCCATTGCGGTAATAAAGCCACTCAATAGACATTTGTATTACCTCCGAAATGCTGCAAGTAATTATCGCACCGGGCTCTCAAGGGGGAAAGAAAAGACGTTTAAGGTAACCTTCATGCAAAACAGGCGCCAGTGGGCGGGTTTTACAAAATTCTGTTATTTTTCGGAATATGTGGAATATCTCTTTGAGGTTAGCCCCCCCTCAGAGGCAGATAAGGCATCCCAGGGACGAGTATCAAGGAGCAGCTTCATGCACTTCAATCGCAAGCAATTCGGCAACCCCGGTCTCCCACAACGGGTAGCCCGCGGGGTGCGCAGCCTCCTTAGAGCGCCCGTCCCTGTCAGTCTCTGCGCTTCCTTTCTGGTGTGCAGCGCGGCATGGGCGGTGGATCCAGCCTTCAGCGCGGCTGTTCAGTCCTATCAGCAAGGCAAGTACGCGGCTGCTCTTGTGCAATTTCAGGTCGTTTCTCAGAAATATCCCAGCGACCCGCTCACTCGTTACTACATGGGTTTGTGTTATCAACACACCAATCAGGTGACCCAGGCGCAGCAAATGTATCAGTGGGTCGAGCAGAATGCGCGCAGCCAGTCGCTGAAGGCGCAAGCGCGTGCCGGGCTCGAGTCGATGAACAAATATAGCCAAAATCGCTCGCACAGAGGCGCCGCGCCAACCGACCTGCCGCCCCCTCCGAGCGGCAAACCGGATGACCCGAAAGCCGATCCCAAAGACCCTAAAGCCCCCAAGACGGCCGACGCCAAAAAAGATGAAAAAGGGGCGATGAAGTGCAAGAAGGTTATCCAGTTTACTTCCAGCTCAAGCAACGACCAACGGACCCTGCAACTGTTTGGACCCTTCTGGGATGCCGCTCAGCAGAAATTTCAAGGAAAAGTCGAGTTTCAGATCGTCGATGTCGATAATTCCAGCTCGGAAGCAATGGTGAAGAAGTACACACCATCCACTTATCCGCATCTCGTCTATTTGGACAAAGATGGAAAGGTTCTGAGCAGCCAAGGCGGAGCGTCCGGTGACATAACCGGCACAATCGAAGGTTTTAAATAAGTCGCGATCAAACCGTCCGCCAGAGCACACTTCAATAGAACGATCTGCGTTTTCAGGTTTTCTCCGACAATGCATAGGCCGCTATGCCGAACGCGACAGAAACATTCAGCGATTCTTTCATGCCTTTCATTGGCAAGTCTGCAACGATGTCACTGAGCGCTAGCGCCTCTGCAGAAACGCCTGAAACTTCATTGCCGACAACAAGGCAAAGCGGCTTGGAGATTTTTCCTTCGGCGAGCAACTGTGTAAGCGGCTGAGAGTTTTCTGTTTTCTCCAACGCAACAATGTTGAAGCCGCGCTCTTTCAGTTCTCTCAAAATCTCAACGCAACCGAAGCGCCATTCCCAATTGACAGTGTTTTCCGCACCAAGACTGACTTTCTCGATCTCCTTGCGAGGCGGAGCGCCGGTGATGCCGCACATATAAATCTTGTCCATGCCGGCACCATCTGCGGTGCGAAAAATCGCTCCAACGTTGAACAGGCTGCGAACATCTTCGACAACAGCGACAAACCGCTCGACATAGCCGTTGCCGCATTTGGCGCTTTCGTTGACGTTGGCCACGCCCATGCGTTTTCGTTTTTCTTGCTCACGCTCGAGGGTGGAAAAAACAGCTGCCAACCGCGCCGTGATATGACGCCCGCAAGCTGGGCAGGTAGTCTTGGTGCGCCCGGCCGGCAGATCGGCGCTGAAGCGCTCCTGGCATTCCGGGTATGGGCAAAAGGTTTCCGTAATCGGCATATTCAAGTAAAAACGGCTGGGCAAGCAAGATTTCTACCATCATGGACGGCTGCAAACAATCGCTTGACAACAAGGCGGCAATGCTTTGTTCTGCACCGAGCCGCAATGGACAAGTCAAGAACGCCACTGGGGCAGCAGGGGTTTGCCTTAAATAGAGGCTATTTTCGCCGTCTAAACAACACCATAAGCCCAGTCCGCGCTAGACTATTGGACCTGTAATTAAGTTTCACCGCCAGCAAGGCGTGAAGCTCATGGCTCGTCAAGAACGGGCTGAGTTTGGGTGAATGTGCGGCGATTGCCGGAGGTAGGAATGAAAGTCGTAGAGAAGTCCAAGGCTACCAAACAAGGGCAGGAGACTGATACGCAAGCTAAAGGGCAGGGTCAGAAAGTGCCACGCGGAGAACGCAGAGAAATTTTGAGAAAGTTTCCGGTCAAAGTGAACCTGGAAAACTACGAAGAAGCCTACAGAACATTTGAATGGGAAGATGCCAGAAAGGAAATCACTTATTTTTCCGGCGGCAAAGTCAACGCCGCATACAATGCGATTGACCGCCACTTGCATGATGGTCGCCGCAACAAAGTCGCGCTTTACGCAATCGACGCCAAAGAAAATCTGACCAAATACACATTCCAGGAAATCTACGAAGCGTCAAATAAGATCGGCAACGCGCTCAAAGAGCTGGGCGTCAAGAAGGGAGACCGCGTTTTTGTCTTCTTGCCGCGGGTGCCTGAACTCTACACGGCGACTACCGCTATCGCCAAAATCGGCGCAATTGCCGGACCGCTCTTTTCCGCATTCGGACCAGATGCGCTCAGAGACCGCTTGCTCGACAGCGAAGCCAAGATTGTCATCACCAATCCACAGCTCAAGCCGAAACTGGACGAAATCAAAGCCGCCCTGCCCAACCTCGAATACACCATCATTGTCGGCGCTGATGAATCGACATTGAAGCAGGGAGAATTGAGCTACGAAGCGATCACCAAAAATGCTTCCGACAAACTCGAATGCGAGCAAATGGATCCGGAAGATCCGCTCTATCTGCTCTATACATCCGGCACTACAGGCAAAGCCAAAGGCATTGTCCACGTGCACAACGACATCATCGGGCACCACATGACCTCGAAGTGGGTTCTTGATTTGCGCGATGACGATATCTACTGGTGCACCGCCGATCCAGGCTGGGTTACCGGCACCGTATATGGTATCTTCGGACCGTGGTCGCTCGGCGCTTCCGTAGTCAGCTATGAAGGTCGCTTCGACGCTCATCACTGGTATTCGGTAATCGAACGAATGAAAGTGACGGTCTGGTACACGGCGCCAACGGCTCTGCGTATGCTGATGAAAGCCGGAGATGATGCCGTTTACGATCACGACCTGGAAAGCCTGCGCCATATCCTGAGCGTGGGCGAACCACTCAACGCAGAAGTCGTTCGTTGGGGAATGAAAGTCTTCGGTCTGCCGATTCACGACAACTGGTGGCAAACCGAAACCGGCATGCAACTGATCGTCAATCTGCCCTGCAATCCGATCAAACCGGGTTCGATGGGCAAACCGATTCCGGGTGTTTACGCTGCTTGCGTGGACGATGACGGAGAAGAAGTTGCACCAGGTAAGCTGGGTAAACTAGTCGTCAAGCCAGGCTGGCCGAACATGCTTCGTCAGGTATGGCGCAATGAAGAGAAGTTCAAAGAGTACTTCAAAATTCCAGGCTGGTATTACTCCGGCGACAATGCATGGAAAGACACCGAAGGATATTTCTGGTTCGTCGGTCGCCTGGACGATGTAATCAACACTGCCGGACACAGAGTCGGACCATTCGAAGTAGAATCTGCACTGGTCGAGCACCCGGCCGTTGCCGAAGCAGGCGTCATTGGCAAACCGGACAACGAACGCGGCGAGATCATCAAAGCGTTCATCGTGCTCAAAAACGGCTTCAGCGAATCGGACGAATTGCTGGAATCGATCAAAGAGCACACCAAGCGCCAATTGGCAGCACACGCTTATCCTCGCGAAATCGAAGTGAAAGACTCGCTGCCCAAGACTCGCTCCGGCAAGATTATGCGCCGGGTTCTCAAAGCCAGAGAATTGGGCTTGCCCACCGGCGACCTCTCTTCTCTTGAAGAAGACTAAACGCCAATTGGTGCGGTTTTAAACTCACCAATCTGCGACAAGAGGCGGCACTTCGGTGTCGCCTTTCTGTTTGCCAGGCTAAGAAACCAAGTGCAAAATTAAGGCGCGATCAGACAGATGCATTTTCCAACTTTAATATAGAAAGTGCATATATCTATACCCTAAAAACGGCTGTCCATCAGACGAACTAAGACCTATATCATCGCCAAATTCGGTAAATCCGGCGCCGGATCCACTATTCTATAAATAGAGAAATTTACGGATCAGCCGAAAAACCCGCTGCGTTGAGCACCGGGCAGCAGTCTATCCAATTGCATACCAAAAGATATCGATCGGCGTATATCAGACGGGATGTGAATTGAACTTTTTCGCGTCGCGCGACGTCTGACAGAAAGAGAACGAACAGAGACCGGAAACAGGCAGAGAAAACATGAGCAACGACTACTCAATGAGCGAAGGCACACTCGAGCGCCTGCCCCCTCAATCAATCGAGGCGGAGCAAGCGGTGCTGGGCTCGATCATGATTTCACCCGACGGCATTACGCGCGTCGTGGACGTGCTGCAACCGGAGTTCTTCTACAGAAAGTCACACCAGGTCATTTATGCGGCAATGCTCGATCTATATGAGAAGAGTGAGCCTATCGACCTTGTTACCGTTTCCCAATATTTGAAAGACGGCGACAAGCTAGACCATGTCGGCGGCAGGCAATATATCACTGACTTGGCATTGGCAGTCGCAACTACGGCCAACATGGAGTATTACGCAAAGACAGTCGAAGAGAAGGCACTGCTCAGACAGCTGATCAAGGCGGGCACCGAGATCGTCCAGAGCGCCTATGAAGAAGCAGACGCCGCCGTTGCTGTCGACAAAGCCGAACACCTCATTTTCGGTCTGGCGGAAAGACGAAATCTCCAGCAACTCGTCCACATCAAACACGTCGTCGAATCTTCATTCCAAAAGATCGAACAACGATACGAGCAACGCGACGCATTGTCCGGCGCACCTTCTGGTTTTTACGATCTCGACGCGATGACTTCCGGATTCAACCCGTCTGACCTCGTCATCATCGCTGCTCGTCCGTCCATGGGCAAAACAGCATTCGTGCTCAATATCGGGCAATATGTAGCGCAAGAAGCCAATCTGCCGGTTGCCATCTTCAGTCTTGAAATGTCGCGCGAACAGCTCGTAATGAGAATGCTATGCGCAGAAGCCGGCATCGACGCAAACAGATTGCGCTCCGGTCACTTGCACACAAATGACTGGACACAACTAGCGCTGGCAATGGGCAAACTCGGAGAGTCGCCGCTATTCATCGATGACTCCGCGATGGTCACCGCCAACGAAATTCGCGCAAAATGCCGCCGTCTCAAGTCAGAGATGAAAGGCATCGGCATGATCATCATCGACTACATCCAGTTGATGCAAGGACGCAAAGCGACCGACAACCGGCAACAGGAAGTGTCAGAAATCTCCCGTTCGCTTAAGCAGCTCGCCCGCGAACTGAGCTGCCCCGTGCTCGCACTGTCGCAGCTCTCCCGTGCTGTAGAAGCACGGCAGAACAAACGACCGATGCTTTCAGACTTGAGAGAATCGGGTTGCTTAACCGGCGACACTCAAATTCTGCTGCCAGAAACTGGCGAATATGTCCGTATGGACAGCTTGACAGGCAAGACCGGTTTCAAGGTCATGGCTCTCAATACGAATACATGGAAGCTTGAGCCCAAAACTGTAACCAATTCGTTCTGCACGGGCACGAAGAAAACGTTCACGTTGACAACCTCTCTAAATCGGAAAATCAAAGCTACCGCAAACCATAAATTTCTCACGATTGACGGGTGGAAACGCCTAGACCTCCTAAGACCGGGTGATCGACTGGCGACTCCGGCAAATGTAAGTGTTCTTCAAACAATAGACAGTCGCTTAACAGAAGATCGATCTTTCCGCGGCGGCGTCGCTCAAATAGTTTGTGAAACTGGTACTGCAATCCGAACACTAGGTGATGTTTACTGGGATCAGATTGTAAGCATCGAACCAGGAGAAGAGGTTGAGGTGTTTGACTTAACCGTTGAAGAACATCATAACTTTGTGGCAAACGACATCATCGTCCACAACAGCATCGAACAGGACGCTGACCTTGTAATGTTTATCTACCGGGACGAATACTACAACCCGGAATCAGACAAGCGCGGCGAAGCGGAAATCATCATCGCCAAACAAAGAAACGGCCCGGTCGGCACCGTGGACTTGCTCTATCAATCAAGCGTCACGAAGTTCTTGAACAAGGTGCACAACCAATTTACGCCTGCGTATGAAGGCTAGCCCAAAGGCGCAGACAACAGTAACTTACTGACTAACTTTCGCAGCGGCGGTGGGAAACCACTTAATTTCATCGCTGGTGAAGCCGATGATGGGTTGGGTTTCGAATTTCAATGTGGTCGTGTTCAGGATGCCCACAGTGTCGGTGGCTTCGCTGGAAACAAGCAAGCGCTCGCCATCGGGCATCAATGTAATCTCGCCGGGGAAATCCAGATCCAGAGGCAATTTGACCTCTTCGACTTTGGCTTTGGTTTTTAGATCGAAAACCCAGATGGTGTTTTCCTTGGCATTGGCGACGAATAGTTTCGTCTCATCGCCGTTTAGAGCAACTCCTGTTGGTGCACTGCCTGTGGAGAATTTATGAACGACGGCTTTCTTCGCCAGATCGACAACACTTACTGAGTTGGTGCCTTTGCTGGCGACAAAAGCCAATTGACTGTCTTTGCTCACGGTCATGAAGCCCGGAGTCGAACCGATAGGAATAGCTGCAATCATGCGCTGATTTGAGGTATTGATCATGGTCAGCAAGCCGGCGGTGGCATTCAAAACCAGCAAATGGCTGCCGTTGGGGGTCACAATTAGGCGACCAGGTCCGGCGGGAACTTTGGTTCGCAAAAGCATGCGACCGGAAGGGAGTTCCAGGACGGCAACCTGGTTAGTCGCGCTTTCGGAGACATAAAGCAATTTGCTTTGCTTGTGCGCTGCAACACCCTTGGGCGCGCACTTTGTAGGCAGGTCTATTTGTCCGAGGAAGATGCGCTTTGTAGGATCGAACTGAAGAATTCTATGCTTGGTTTGATCCGCAACATAAACAATTCCACCAAAATAGGTGATACCGCAGGGAGTGCCTTCGGTGGGGAACTCATCGATTTTCTTGAATGACTTATCGTCGATCAGTGCGAGTTTACCGCAGTTCGGCGAAGTGGCTATAACAACCCCGGCGCCGCTGGGATCGGGCACGGAGTCTGCCTGAGTGGCCTGTTTGGCAATCGAAAGATCATCGATGATGTTAACGACGACATCGCTGCGAATCGATTTCATCGACAAGGGTAAGACAAATCCTTCAGGCACCAGAAGGTCGGAAGGAAATTTCGAGGAAAGAACATGCTTTCTCACTTTCTCAGAGAGACCTTCAGGCAATTTCAAAGAACGATGCGGACCTTCTTTGACCACGCGAATGAAAGACCAGCCACTCGGAAAAACTATCAGATCTGGCTTTCCGGCGCCGGGTTCAAGGGCGATAAGCGCTTGTCCCTTTGCTGCCTGAAATCCCGCCGGCGGCATCAAAGGCAGATACAAATCGCCCGCACCGGTCTGCAATGAGCCATCCAGGCGAAAGAGCTTCACCGCAGGCATGTGCGTGCTTATCTGAGCCTTCAAATCGGCAGGCAAACGCGTCGCCAGCGCCAACTGCGAAGGAAAGCCCATCGCCGAAACAGCCAGCAGCGAGGCTAGTGCAAGTCTTCCAAAACTACTGTTGCGTCTCACCATTTTTCGGTCTGAATGCGTCAACAATTTTGTCCAAGAAAGAATTGTCCTTTGACTCCTCTTTTTTGCTCTTGCTCTTCGCGCTCTTGCCGGACTCCTTTTTAGATTCCTCAGCAGTTTCGCTACCGGTTCTGTCGGACTTTTTCTCAGAGCCATTCTCTGAATCTTTCGCAGAGCTCTTAGCTTTCTTCTCCGAGTTCTTTTCTGCGTTTTCCTTTGCTTGATGCTCTTTGTTTGCTTCTTCCGCTTTGGCGATGTCAGCTTTCGAAAGGGACAGTTTGTCACCGCGCAATTCTGCAAGTTTTTCCAGAAGCTTTTTCTCTTCGCTGGAAAGTTTGGTCGGTGTTTCGACAACCAGGTGGACGATTTGATCGCCGCGTCGATTATCGCGTTTTTGCTGTCCGGTGAAACGCGGAACGCCCAGTCCCTTCATAACAGTTGTTGTGCCGGTTTGGGTGCCCGCATGAATCTTGAGAGGCTTCGCGCCTTCCACTGTCGGCACGAGAATTTCGCCACCGAGAGCGGCCAGAGAATAGCTGATGGGCTGGCGGATATGGATCGTTTCGCCGTCGCGCACGAAAGTTTCGTGTTCTTTTACATGCAGGACGACAAACAAGTCACCGAACGGTCCGCCTTTTCGCCCTTTGTCACCACCGGCTTGAACGCGCAGGCGCGTTCCGGCATCGATACCGGCGGGCACTTTGATTTGAAACTCTTTCTGCTTGCGAACCAGTGCTTCACCTTTGCAGTCTTTGCACGGCTTATCGATTTTGCTGCCGGAGCCCTGGCAGGCGGGGCATGCTATGACTCGCAATGCTTGTCCGAAAAAGGTGTTGATTACTTGCTGTACTTGTCCTACGCCGGCACAAGTCACGCAGGGAATCGGGTTGCTGCCCGGAGCAGCACCGGAGCCCTTGCAAGACTCGCAATCTTCCAAGCGGCGCACATTGATGGTTTTCTCGGTGCCGAATACAGCGTCGAGAAAGTCGATTTCCATATCGAATTTGAGGTGCGAGCCTTGCTCCGGTCCACCGCGACGTCCGCCGCCGCGCATTCCACCTCCACCACCGAAGAAAGAATCAAGCATATCGACAATGTCGTCCATGCCGAAGCCGGAGAAATTGCTGAAGTCGAAATTGTCGAAACCTTGTCCGGCGCCTTTGACACCTTCGTGTCCAAAGCGGTCATAATTGGCACGCTTCTGCTGGTCGGACAGCACTTCATATGCTTCCGCCAATTCTTTGAATGCTTGCTCGTCGCCGCTGTCTTTGTTGTCCGGGTGCAAATGACGCGCTTTATTGCGGAAGGATTTTTTGATCTCTTCTGCGCTTGCGCCTTTGGGAACACCTAGAGTTTCGTAGTAATCTTTTTTGCTCGCCATAGTAGCCATCGTGATACCTTTTACGTTTCGCCTGACCAAATCAGCGTTTCTCAGAATGACGGATAGTGGTCAAATCTCAGCATACGCTTTTTAATCAGGAATCGCCCCCACTAAAAGATTTCTGGCGACCCGCGTCCAGCGATTCGCCACCCTGGACCGACTTTTTGTCGGTAGAAACCGATTTCCTGCATTCCTGCAGAATCGTATTGAGCGTGTTCAGCTCAGATTTTACATTTTCAGAATTACCGTTTTCCAGCGCTTTCCTCATAACCGCGCCCGCTTTTGCGAGACGATCGAGAAGAACCGCTTCCAGTTTCGAATTCTGTTCGATAAAACTTTCGGCCTCACTGATCACAGCTTCGGCTTGAATGAGCAATTCCGGCTTTAATTGACCAGGCTCGCCCAGCTCAATCGGACCGGATTCCAGCAAGGGATTTTTCTTCTTGGTCGAGGGTTGGACGGTCTGCCTGCCACTGGTGTGAATCGCACGCCCCAATTCCAGAAGTGAAACATCAAGACCGGCTTTAAGAGATTTGAGGTCTTCCAGACTCTCGCGCGCCAGCGCTTCTTTCACAGCCGCCATCGAACGTTTGACTTTCTCGACTACCGCTTTATCCACCCGGTCGCCGTACTTTTCTACTGTGCGCTCAGCTTCGGCATAGAGCGCTTCGGCCGCAACGGTAGTGGACACTTTCTCTTTTGTATAGCGGTCCTGATCGGCGAATTGTTCGGCTTCCTTCTGCAGCGCTTCCACTTCGTCCGGTGAAAGCCCTGTGCTGCGTTGAACGGTTATTGAATGCTTGATGCCGGAGCCATGATCCCGAGCAGAGCAATGCAAGATGCCGTCAGCATCGATATCAAATGTAACCTCAATTTTCGGCACTCCCCGCGGTGCCGGCGGAATTCCGGCGAGATGGAATTTGGCGAGTGACATATTGGCATTGGCGACTTCGCGTTCGCCCTGAAGTACATGCACTTCCACCGAAGTTTGCCCATCTTCCGTGGTGGTAAACGTCATTGTGCGGCTGGTAGGAATTGTCGTGTTGCGCTCGATGATGCGCGTGAACAAACCACCGGCAGTCTCGATGCCTAGTGAAAGCGGCGTCACATCGAGAAGCAATACATCCTGCACATCGCCCGCTAGGATGGAAGCTTGAATTGCAGCACCGAGGGCGACAGCTTCGTCAGGGTTGATCGATTTGGAAGGATCTTTTCCGAAAAAACGGCGAATACTGTCTTGAACGGCTGGAATACGCGTAGAACCACCCACCAGAATTATCTGTTCGATATTGTCGGGAGAAAGTCCGGCATCCTCGAGCGCCTGGTGCAAAGGACCAAGTGTCTGCTCGACTAGATGATGGCTCAATTCGTTAAACTTGGCGCGAGTCAGCGTCGCTTGCAAGTGTCTGGGACCGGACGCATCGGCGGTCAAGAAGGGCAAATTCACTTCAGTCGTTATTGCTGAAGACAATTCGATCTTGGCTTTCTCAGCAGTCTCTTTCAGACGCTGGCGCGCCATCAGGTCACCGGATATATCCAGACCTGTGCCGGTGCGGAACTCATCAATCAGCCAGTCCATGATTGCCTGATCGAAGTCATCGCCGCCCAATCTATTGTTGCCGCTGGTCGCTTTTACTTCAAATACGCCGTCAGTTATCTCCAGAATGGAAACATCAAAAGTGCCGCCGCCAAGGTCGAACACGAGAATTACGGCATGCTCGTCCAGACGGTTGAGCCCGTAGGCAAGTGCAGAAGCCGTCGGCTCGTTGATGATGCGCATTACGTCGAGTCCGGCAATCTGTCCGGCATCTCGCGTCGCCTGTCTTTGCAGGTCATTGAAATATGCAGGCACCGTAATGACAGCGCGACTGATCGTCTCGCCTAAATAAGCTTCGGCATCAGCCTTCAATTTCTGCAGAATCATCGCTGAAATCTGCTCTGGGCTGTTGTCCACGCCATCTATGTTGACGCGATAATTGGTACCCATCTCGCGTTTTATCGATTGCACGGTTCGCTGATGGTTTGTTACGGCTTGTCGCTTACCGAGTTCACCGACAAGACGCTCG
The DNA here is from genome assembly GCA_019745505.1 of Candidatus Obscuribacterales bacterium. GTDB lineage: Bacteria > Cyanobacteriota > Vampirovibrionia > Obscuribacterales > Obscuribacteraceae > QKMZ01. Next base: position 18,467 of record JAIETE010000325.1, read on the forward strand.
CCGGACTTCGTAAACGCCACCACAGATGGTGTAGTACGCGCCCCTTCGGAATTCTGGACGATGGTAGGGCTGCCCGCTTCCATAATGGCTACGCACGAGAATGTGGTGCCAAGATCTATGCCGATGATTCGGTCGCTAGTCATCAGTCATCAGTGACCTTGGCGTGCTGGGCTTCGGGCAGCTCTTCGGCTGGAACGTCTGCGGCATCTTCTTCGGAGATTTCGTAGACTTGAACTGGTTCTTCTTCGCTGCTGTCGGTAGTTGAAGCCGGCGCCGTCAGCTCCATATCGGGCAATTCGTTGACTATCGGAATGTTGATATCGACAGTTTCAGTACCAGAGCGCCTGGGAGCATCTTCAGTTTTGACGAGATTTTGCAGGGCTTGTCCGGTTGTCTCGGCAGTCGATACGGCTTCAGCGACCGGTGCGGACTCGACTTCTACTGCGGGTGCCTCAACAATCGCTTCAGGCGCAGGTGCTTCCGCTGCAGGTGATTCTTCTGGCGCAGCCGTTGCGGATTCTGCAGGAGCAGCTGCTTCGGATGCCGGCGCTGCAGCAGCTTCGGCTGCAGCCACATCGCCAACCCAGTCCGGAGTGGCTGCCGGTGCCGGAGGAGCTGCCGCCGCTGCGGCCGCTTTTGCGGCTTCTTGTTCGGCCGCTTCTTCTGCGGTCAGCGCAGCGGTCACGTTTACCAGTGCCGGGCGCAGAACGCGGTCTTTGAACATAAATCCGCGGCGAAGTTCGTGAATGACCGTAGAATCAGGATATTCGTTGGTCTTGATCTCTTGGACCGGCTCATGCAGGCGCGGATCGAACGGCTCGCCTATCACGGTGAGAGCTTTGACTCCGACTTGCTCCATGCAACGAGTGAATGAGTTTGCACAGAGGCGAAATGCATCCAAGATGGCTTTCGCTTCCATGTTTGGATTGAGAGTCTGTTGCGCGCGGTCCAAATCGTCGACTGCAGGCAAGATTGCTTCAATGGCACGCAGAGCGCCATTTGCCGAGAATTCTTCTCTTTCCTTCTCGGTCCGGCGACGGTAATTCTCAAAGTCAGCTGCAAGACGCTTCATGTGCGTCTCAGTCTCCGTCCCCTTTGTCTCGAGATCGGCAACTTGCTGCTCGAGGTCTTTGATGCGCTGCATATCGGCGGCAGAAGATTGCCCCTGACCGGCCGGTCGGCCCATGTCGATGCCGAAATCTTCGGGAGCCGCATCCTCACCGGCGTACATCGCCCGGTAGAAAGCTTTGGCAGCGCTCATGCGCCCGCCGCCTTTCTCTTCTTCTTTCTTGGGCGCTTCCACATCCGCCGAAGGCTCACTGGTGCCGTTTCCGGCTGCCGACGCAGGTGCTTGCGCCTCTTGACCCTCTTCGGGCTTGGAAATTTTGTCTTCGTCTTCCGTTGACATTCAACCGGTCTCCCAGACTGATCTTGACATGCGTTCGGATGATACATCCGAAGCTGAAGTAATTTCTCAACATTCAAAAACCCGCGCAGCCGGTTTCGTCCTTGTCGAGTGGAGTCTGCCAGGTATCGGCGCACACACTGGGGTGCAGCCCCTCAGACGCCAAATGAAGAATCCCCTCAGAAGACTCCTCATATAATTCTAGGGTATTGAAGACCTATTCTTGCTAGATTTGCAATTTAACAAAATATGTCGCCATAATTGGCGGCTTACTTGAAATCTCACCAGTTATATGGAGCGGACTGTGGCAACCTATCTCGAACCCCAAGCGCGCCTGGCTATTTACGCGGAAGGCGAGTTTGGAAAAAAACACGCAAAAACTGCAGAGGGCGTCATCCGATATGGACGAAACCCAGTGGCCGCGGTCATTGACAGCCAAAAGTCAGGAGCCACCGTGCGTGAGGCAGTCGGTCTGAACTGCGATGCCCCCATTGTGGCGTCGGTCGGCGATTCACTAAAACACTCGCCTTCGGCGCTCCTTCTCGGAACTGCCTGGACCGGCGGAGCGCTGCCGCCCCATTGGCGCAAAGACATCATCCAGGCACTCGAATCAGGGATGGACATTGTCAACGGACTGCATGATTTTCTTGAAAACGACGCTGAAATATCAGCTGTAGCCAAACGTCACGGAAGACGCTTATTCGACGTCCGAAAACCACCAATGCCTCTTCCAGTCGGCGCAGGTCTGGCGAAAGATCTCAAGCAACATGTAGTCTTGACTGTCGGCACGGACTGCTCGGTCGGCAAAATGACCGCTTCTCTGGAGCTCGACGCCGAAGCGAAACGCCGAGGCAAACGCAGTAAATTCGTTGCAACCGGACAAACCGGTATCATGATTTGCGGGGAAGGCATAGCAATCGATCGAGTGATCGGAGATTTTATGGCTGGCGCCACCGAACAAATGGTGATGGACGCCGCACAGGATCACGACTACATCTTTGTAGAAGGGCAGGGCTCCCTGTCTCACCCCGGATTCTCGGGAGTAAGCCTGGCTCTTATTCACGGCGCAGCGCCCAGAACCATGATTTTGGTCACAAAGGCTACAAAGACGCATATCTGCGAATTGCCTCTGGCATTGCCATCGTTGACCACGACAATCAAAGCCAACGAGCACATGGCTTCATTGTTGAGACCGGCAAAAGTAGTAGGCATAGCCATGAATACATGGGGTCTGAGCAAAGAAGATGCAGATCGCGCCATTCAAAAGGCGCGAGAAGAAACCGGCTTACCCTGCCAAGATCCAGTCCGCGACGGAGTGAAGGAACTTTTTGACGCCATAATTGCCAATGAGGAGAACAGCAAGTGAGCACCACAACACGCGCGAAAAATGCAATCGGTCTTTCCTTCGAGCCGCTGGAAATGACGACCACACATCCATTCGGAATTTCGTACGGGACGTCGGAAAAAACCCACAACGTGCTGGTCAAACTCGAATTTCAAGGCATGACGGGTCTTGGAGAAGCCGCTCCCGCCGAATATCACAACGAGAGCCAAGCCACTGTTTTGGCTGTTCTAAACACCTTTTCCCAAACTGAAATTCTTGGCGACGATCCATTTGCCATCGCTGAAATTTCTCGTCGCATGGACAAAGCAATCGCCGGCAACGCTTCTGCAAAAGCAGCTATTGAGATGGCGCTGCATGATCTCTGCGGAAAAGCCTTGAACTGCCCAACTTATAAAATGCTTGGACTGGCCAATCTGCAAGCGCCGATCACCGACTTCACCATCGGTATTGCCGACCCGGACATGATTGAGAAGAAGACTCGCGAAGCCGTCAAGCAAGGTTACAAAGTTCTCAAAGTAAAACAGGGCACAACCTACGATCACGAAATCATCAAGCGGGTTCGAAAAGCAGCTCCAGACCTGCCGCTCCGCGTCGATGCCAATGGCGGCTGGACACCGAAACGGGCAATTGAAATGTCGAAATTCCTGCACGAAAACGGCGTGCAGTTTATCGAACAACCATTGCCGAAATATGCTCTATATGATGATTGGAAAATGGTCAAAGAAGGCTCACCGATTCCAATCTATGCCGACGAAAGCATTTGCCGTTCCAACGATGTGGCAAGGTTGGCTGGCGCCATAGATGGTGTCGTAGTTAAGCTGGCAAAAACAGGCGGACTTCTGGAAGCGCTCAAAGTCATTCACACAGCTAGGGCTTTCTCGATGCAGATCATGTTCGGCTGCATGATTGAATCTTCGGTGGGTGTAACGGCAGCCGTTCATCTGGCATCGCTGGTTGATCACCTGGATCTGGACGGAGCGCTTCTCTTGTCTGACGATCCGTACCTGGGCGCAGTCTACGATGATGGCTATTTGAAACTGTCTGACCGTCCGGGCTTAGGCGTCATTCAGCGCTGAGCACCCTCTCTCGCCAATCAAAATCAAGCCACCACCGGTGGTTAGTGTTTGCGATGCAAACACTCTTAGCCCCAGTTTTTCAAGCGATCTTTGATTCGCTCGATTGTATGTTTGGAATAGAGACGAAACACCATGAAAGGCGTCTTTCCGGCAACTTGAGCGACCAGGGGCTGGCTGGCCAGGTCACAAATAACAATAGTTGCGTATTTCATCATGTACTTGAGCTCGGTCTCGTCCGTAGTTAAGACGGAACGCACGGCAATCTGCTCACCGCGCTGAGCTGCCAGCAGTTTCGTCGCCATATTGAGCAAGGTCTGGCTGCACGAGACCAGCAAGACCAAACTTCCATCTTTCAAACTTTGGACTTGATCTAGTTCTTGTCGAGCCGGCTCGATATCGCAAACGATCAAACGGGTGCGATCATCAATCAGGTTTTCGAAGGCAAAGACATGATAGAGGCTTGTAATCACGAGTGAATCAGGAAGCCAATCTTTGTGTTCTAGCATTTCTTCCGTCGTCATCGCGACCACGTCAGCCGAAAATTCGGGCATCAATTCAGCAAGCTGAACCGCATGAAAATCCTTGTTGCGATCAACAACGATCAGCCTCTTCACTGGCTTCTTCTCAAGCATGCTCTGCAAAAGCGGCTTTACCTGCTCGCGAGAAAAACCGTTCTCGCTGACCATCGCCAGAAAATCCTGGCACATTTTATTGAGGTCGGCATTCTTCACTTCCGGCTTGGCTTTGCCCGCAACTCGAACTCCCGATCCCTGCCGAATGTCGAGAAGCCCGACACCAGCCAAATGGTTGTAAGCAGCGGTAATTGTGCTGTAATGAATTCCCAGCCTTTGCGCCAGAGCCCTTATGCTTGGCAATTTTTCCTGGCTTTTCAAGGATCCCGATGCGATTTGCAAGGCAATCTGCTCGATCAGCTGATCGCGAATCGGCACTGCACTCTCTTTGTTGATTGTGACTTTCACTTCTTGACCTGAAAAGCAGGGCTCGGTTTTCGTTCCAATTTGCTTCGAACTATATCAATCAATTCGATTCATAGCATTGACGAATCTTCTATTGCCAATCAAGCAGATTGAGTTACCTGCGCCTCTCCAGCCTGCTCAAGCAAAAAGTCGGCGCTTTTGGAGTTAGAGAGCGTTCTCCGGCAGCACCGACTTTTCGATTTTTCTTTGGCTCCTCAATCAACTCGAGACAGACCAAACAGGTCCAGATTGATTGTGGATTTTTCACGAGAGCTACGACAATGCCAATGACCGCAAGGAGTTTGCCAAATTTTGCAAATCATTCTCACTACCGAGACCGCTAAGAAGTTACTATTTGCGATTTACTCTGTCAATTAACCGCTTCTCATTTAACCCGGATTCAAAACGGCTTCAGTCACAATTTAACAAACAGGGAGAGGCTTTCATCCACTTGTCAAAAGAAAGCTTAAATCCCAGTAGGCGGTTGGCAAGGTTAAGGCACGTTTCCACAAAGTAACGAGCCATAAATGCCGGTCCTTCCAGCATTTGACACCACGGAGCGGAAAGGAATATCATCGACTTCTGAACTGACAATTTTCTCAATAGCGTTTTCAACACGATGACAAACAAACCTGGCGACAATATCGAAAGTAAGTCGCAGAACACCGACACGCAAAGCGCGGACGACGACCATATAGAAGATCGCGAAGGCATGTCTAAGTCCGGCAAGAAGGCCGGACGACACGGTCAGTCGCAAGAATCAATATCAACCATTGTCAAGTCCTTCCCGAAAGGCACGCACGTTACTGCTGCGGAGGTATACGAACGCGCGATCGAGATGGGGTATGAACTTAGCCTGTCTACGGTCTACCGCAACCTCCATCGCTTGAAAGCCGACGGCAACGTCAACACTGTCTCGGGAGACCGAGGCATGCGGTACGAACCAGCAGAAGAAGGTCCGGATCACGACCACTTGATCTGCCTGGGCTGCGGATTGACCATAGAATTCATCGACGATCTGATCCGCGGCTTCGGTAAATCGGTCGCCCAGCGCAAGGGATTCGAGCACCGCTCCAGTCGCTTCGATATCCTCGGATATTGCGGCGATTGTCGCGCCAAGGACGAGACCTATCGCTTGAAACAAGTGGTGGACTTGATTTCGAATTCCGAGAATTTGCTTGAAGACTCACTCACATCGCTGCGGCAATCGGTGGACCTGATCGACTCGCGCAAGTCATCAAAAGCGCAGCAGCAAATGGAAAACACAGTCGCGCGTTTGACCGAAGCGGTCAAACTCTGCCAGCAAGCACTGGCAGTACTGCCCAAATCAGCAGAAGAAAACTCATAATAACAGTAAGTGTGGGGACGCGTTGTGGGGACGCGTTGTGGGGACGCGTTGCACGCGTCCATTCTATAAATCTCACATCCACATGCAGTGCACGCGCACATGCAGTGCAATGGCGCATGAAATGCAATGGCGCATGCAATGCGCCACCACAGGCCTTACACCAGATTCCTTTACGGTCCTGTGCTTCAGCGCGAGCCGATTGAGGCAAGATGCTGCTTATAAAGACGAGCTTTGGAGTCGCCCAGATCCTTCTCGCTCTCAACAATCAGCTGTTCCATATACTCGAGTGAAGTGCGGCGCAGACGATTGATCTCGCGACGCTTTTCCAGCATCTTCGGCAGCAATTTCACGGCTTCATAGGTACCACTGAGCCAGGGCAGAAGTTGACCGCCTCTGACGGTTACAACTGCAAGATAATAGAGCTGCCAGAAACAGATGTGCGGCAAGAACTTCCACAAAAGCGGCGTGGGTATATTTTTGACTATGGTATTCCAGTTGTTTCGAGCAGAAAGGCGAACAACAAGCGGACTATAGCCACTGCCGGTGGTGCCGCAACCGAGGTGATAAACAATCGACGTCGGTACGTAGATGCACTTATAGCCTGCTGCCTGCGCACGCAGTCCAAGATCTACGTCTTCCAGATAGGCGAAATAGTCTTCATCGAAATAGCCGATGTCGGCAAAAAGTTCTCTTCGATAAAGCGCAGCACCTCCGCAGGCGCCCAATAAGTAGCGCTTGCGATTGAAGCGTCCGGTATCGCGCTCTTTGTGCCCGATACGTCCCGGCAAGCCACCACGCCTGTATCCATCGCCCGCTCCATCGAGGAGCGCATGATCGTCATAAGCCAGCATCTTGCAACCGGCGCTGCCGGCCTCGGGATGCTCATTCATAGCCTTGATAAGTTCGGACATCCAATTCGGATCGACGACGGTGTCGTTGTTCAAAAGCGCTACCATCTCGCCGGTCGATGCTTTGATTCCGGCATTTACCGCCGGGCTAAAGCCCGTGTTGACCGGAAATGTAACAAGCTTTACGTGAGGATAATTTTCCCGCAAATATTCTACAGACCCATCTTTCGAGCCGTTGTCGACAATCACGACTTCAATCGGCTCGTATGTCTGCGCCTTCAGGGAATCCAGACATCCGGCAAGGAATTTCTTGCCGTTCCAGTTGGGTATTACAACGCTTATCAGTGGATTTGCCATTTTTGCCAGCCAAAGAGATTTGGTTCGCGATGAAACAACATATTGTACATAATCTCTTGAAAGCCACCTTAGACTTACTGGATTAGATATAATTGCGCATCCAGAAAAAGCTCTTATCTAAAACTCGATTCCGAGCCTTAGACCTGAATAAGAAGCGATTTGCAGATGGGCGGTGAAGACTCTGTGAGTTCCTGCAAAAGCATAATTTTTGTCACGCTCGAGCCGATTGCCAGACAAATGGCCGGTCCGGCGATTCGCGCTTTCGAGTTGGGGCTGACCCTGAGTGATGAAGTAAATGTGACAGTTTTCACACCGCACAAGATTCCCGACGATGTGGTCCTCGAACTGCAGGAAAGGCGGAATCTTCCAGCAAACTTTCAATTGAAGAGCGGTTTGAGCAAGTCGGCTCTATACAATCTGGCCGCACAGCATGATGCAATTTTCATCCAGGCGAATGTACTAAAGCCCTATCCGGGTCTGGCGGCACTGGGGAAATATCTCACCGTCGATCTCTACGATCCGTATCTATTTTCGATTCTGGTGCAGTATCAAAACTCGGATGTCGCAGCTAATGCCAGCTACAGGCTTATGCATAAGGTCCTGGAGCAACACATGGTGGCATGCGATTTTTCAGTTTGCGCCTCCGAACGGCAGCGCGACTACTGGCTGGGGCGCTACTGTGCGCTGGGCAGAATCAATCCCGATATGTACGCGTTTGATCCTTCTATGCGCAAACTGATCGACTGCATTCCATTCGGTTTGCAGGAAGGTGAACCGGTAAGGCGAGGAAAGGGCGCCAAAGGAAATATCGAAGGCATCGGCGAAAACGACAAGCTTCTGCTCTGGGGTGGCGGCATCTGGGACTGGTTCGATCCTCTTACTGTCATACGTGCGGCGGCTCGGGCAGCGGAGAAAATTCCCAATTTGCGCTTGTTTTTCATGGGTATGAAATCGCCCAATCCTCAAGTTCCTCTCATGCCTATGGCGATCAAAGCCAAAGAACTTGCCAAAGAATTGAATGTTTTGAATCGCATCGTCTTCTTCCACGAAGAGTGGACCCCCTATGAAGACCGCGTCAATTTCTTGCTTGACGCAGATATTGGTGTGTCAGCGCACTTCGATCTTCCGGAAACACGCTTCTCATTTCGAACGAGATTGCTCGACTATTTCTGGGCCAGGTTGCCCGTTCTCACCACGGGCGGAGATCAGCTGGCGGAATTAATCGAATCGCACAATGCCGGTCGCGCTCTCGATTACGGCGATGTGGACGGCTGGGTGAGCGCCATTAGCGAGTTACTCGGTGACCCGCAGCGGGAAAGAAAATGTCGCGAGGGAGCGCAACGTTTAGCCGAAAATTTTGTCTGGTCCAAAGCGGCGATGCCACTGCGGAATTTCCTCAGAGACCCGCATCATCTGCCTGAATACAAGAAAGTAACGATGCCTTCCTTTGTGGAACGCGCGCAGGCGGTTTATGCCAGAGGCGGAAAAGACCTGGTCGTCAAACGGTCGAAGCAAATTATCGAGGATTGGATGAAGTAAATTATGGTTCTGATTCCACTGGAAAATCGGCTGAGCCGTTTGCAAGGTATTCGTGAGGCACCAGAGACGGCGCCGCCACATTTGCGCGAGCAACCGTGGCTGGAATTGGAGCAGAAAGCAGCGCTGGGCATCTATGAAGATGTTGAAAAGGTGCTGAAAAAACTGGCTAAAGCGAAGCTCAACAAGGAGCCTGCTGCCAAACTCGTGCACGAAACGCGCGTGGTTTTGAGACGTTGGGAATCCATATGGGGCGTGCTCGAACGGGACGGTTGGAGCGAAAAGAAGTTCTGGAAAAAGACGGGCAGCAAGCTTAGAAAACTTCATAAGATGCTCGGCAATTTGCGCGATTGGGACGTAAATTTGGAATTTGCAGACCAATACGAATTGCCGGACTCAGTAAAAAAGGTCTTCAAAAAAGAACGCGCCAGAGCCGGCAAGAAAGTAGCGAAAAGTCTCCAGCAATTGGAGGTGAAAAAACTCTCCAAGAGCCTTCTCAAATTTCTCCTGAAGCGCCCGCAGCAGATTGCCGTAAGACATGCCGGCTCCTCCAAACTTTTTCAGTCGGCATACAGCCACCTGGAGCCTCTTTTAGCCGAACAGGAAGACACTGCTCGCGCGCTGGAAGCATATGCTCACACTCCTTCTGAGCTGCACGAATTAC
>JAIETE010000129.1 GCA_019745505.1 Candidatus Obscuribacterales bacterium
GATCTGGCCAATCTGAAACTCGCAAAAGACAACCTGACTAATGAAATTCGCCAGGCACTGACGGGCGCAGGCAGTTCAAAAGACATAGACGGCAATCCGGTCAACCCATATACCGCGGCGGAAACCGCATACAATCAAAACCTCGTCAGAATGTCCGGTAACGCGAGCTACGTCGCCAACTCAATGAAGCTGACATTAGGCTCGATCAGCGCGCCGATGCAAACAAACGTGCCCACGCCCAAGCCTTCATCGTATGCCAATGTCGATGATGAGCAAGCAATGAACGGCTTCTATATGTCGGGCATAAACATCCCATATGACGGAGAGGACTTCGTCTTTGCAGCGATAGGCGACAGTCTAAAATTAGTCGATCCAAGGAAATTCGCAGAAACACAGAGCGGCCTACCGTACCAAATGCCGGCTGTCATCAAAGCTGAAGCGGATCAAAGAATCCAGGATCAAGCAGACAAGTCTTATCGAGTAGTTCATGCGCAAACCTGCGCTGCGACAGCCAGCGTATACGATCCCAAGCCTGCACCAGGCACGCTATCAATCAGCTTCCCGGACCAAATGCCGCCGGAAATCACCAGCATCGGAACCATCTGGACTCTCCCAAACATGAATGGTGTAGGTCCCATAGACATCAAAACTTCAAACAACGGAGACTATCCGGAGCCGGGCGCCTCGCTCGTTCCTAATACATGGACCGGCGGAGGCACTCCCAACGGTACCACCGTCGCGGCCGGAGGCTATTATGATTGGTTGAGAAGAAGCGGTGCACGACTTAATGCCGATCAAGCCGTAAAGCTCATCAACGAACCACTAACAAATTCCGGTATTCCATCTATTCACATTTTTTCAGTGAAACCGGACGGGACGATACAATACAACTATGACCCCGCACTCGATACTGCTCCTTATTGGGTAGCCAGTGAAAACCAGATGTATGGAGTTGCGCTTGACGCACTGACAAGCTCCAATGGCAACGCATACGATGTACACATCAGAGACTACGGATACAGACCTGGCACCACTAATGGTGGCAAACATGGCGGCGAACCACTGAAAAACGCGCAGGTGGTTGTACCAATCGCGATGCTGCACGCCGGTCAAACTATAGCCACAGTAGGCAGCAGGAAGCTCGAAATAGCCTCATCAGGAAATTCAGGCACCATGTTCGGTGGCGACTGCGGTGGTGGCGGAGATGGTGCCACATGGAACTGGATTGGCAACCCTCCTCCAGGACCGCCCACTAAAGTCACTATCGGGGGTGTCAATTACAAAATCTGGCCGAACGCATGCGGTGGCGCTGCCGGTCTGGTCAGAAATGACTTCGGTCTGCCAGGCGGATTGCCTCTCGTGCAATTCCTCTTCGGTCCAGCAGCCGGACTGGATCGCCCGACTTACTTGCAAAACGGCGCCGCAGTCGACATTAGATTCCGCCACGCAATTCCCTTCGTAGACCCTGTCGACGGCAGCAACAAGAAGGGCTACAAGACTAAGAAAAACGATCCAGACCCCTAAGTTCACCGTGGGGCCTTGGGGCCTTGGGGGCGTGGGGGCGCGTTGCACGCGCCCTTTCTTGCCCGGACCTTTTCTTGCCCGGACCCTTTCTTGCCCAGTCTGGCTCCTTGGCACCTCTAATCTCTACAGCCGACGCCAGTCTTCGACCGCTCTCTCTCCAAAAAGGGCGCGTGCAACGCGCCCCCACGGCAAAAACGGCCGTCAAAAACGGCCGTCACAAAGGTTAAGCTTGATACACGCCGAGCCTATTCTTGAGGCTTTGCGGCAGGCTTCGCATCCGCTTTGGATTCAGGCGTTTTTTCAGAATTGCTTTGCGGGGATTGCTCAGGAGCGTTAGAGTCTTTCGCTTCCGGCAATTTGCCTCGTTTGCTGTTGATTTTCAGCTTTTGCTTCTCGACCATCTCTCGGATGACACGCTCTTCCTCGGCACGCTGCTTTTTCAAGTCAGGCGCGAGGCGCTCGTACTCTAGCTCCGCATCATCAACTTTCGCATCGACCTTAAACGCCGCATGGTCTTTCATTGTCATTCTGTCGTACAAAGCCGAAGTTACATTGGCCTTGTCCAAAGTCTCTTCTCGATACTTGCGCGCCAGATCTTGCGACACGTTAGTCAAAGCACTCTTAAGTGTCGATTCGTAGTCAGGACCTTGCGCCTCTACTTTTTGCCCTACAACACTGTTCGCCGCATCCTGAGCGACTTTCTCAGCCTGCTTATAAGCGTCGAGACAAATAGCCGCATGCCCTTTTTCATGCGCAATCACGTCTGCAGACGCCTTTTCCGGAAGCCACATTGTTATATCTAGCTTGAGTTGCAGTTTTACGCCTTTGATTTTAATTACTACGTTCTCGCCCTGCGCAGAACGTTCTCTCTTTTCCAGCTGCCAGTCTATTGCCGGAATGATGCCGAAGTGCCAGTGCGTATTGGCACAGTCGTTATGGTCAGGTGTGTTGGCCTCAGGCGGGCGCGCACCCTTATCGAAATACTCAGTCTTAATCGTAGGAGAGAACTTTTCGATCTGGACAGGATTCTGAGAACAGCCTGTCAAAGAAAGACAAAATACCAGAGCGAAAAAACTGCATGCAAAGGTTCTTCTAAAGTTACTTAGAACGAAAGACGCAGCTAAGGTCCTTGCCTTCATCCTGGTTGAAACTTTAATCAGTCGGGCTAATCTTCTGATTGAGCGCTTCTTTAAGCAGCTCGTTCTGCTTCAGGAGCGCTCTCAAATGCTCGTTGGCGATAGCCAGCTCAGCTTGAAGTTCGGCAACAGTCTGCTCGTGAGTGACGCCTGTGACAGGGTCGCGTCCGGGCATCTTCGGCAGGAGCACATAGCCCAACTGCACAGCCTTGAGGGCGGCAGCGGTACGGGTCGGCACCTTAAGCTTCGCGAGAATACACTCGATGTGTTTCTCCACCGTGCGGAGTTTCATATCTAGTTCTTCTGCAATTTCTTTATTGCGAAGATCAAGACGGATAAGAACTTCAATTTCACGGTCGGTCAAATTGCAGTTGGGCATGCTCGTGGAAGGAGCCTGTTTTACCAACTGAGTAATCTTGGGATCACAGTATGGGAGAGCACGAGTAACTTGCTCGATAGCTTCAAACAGAGTCCTTGGCCCCGAACTCTTGAGACAAAATCCACGGGCGCCCGCTCTCATGAGCTGGTTATGGTATTTGGTCGCGTGATAAGAGTCCGTCAGAACCAGAACGTTGGAGTTGGGAAGCTCCTGGCTGACGCGGCGGCAAACTTCCACCCCGTTGAGTACATCGAGATCTACATCGAGAATGACAAAGTCAGGACGCTGCCTGCGGATCATTTCGGTAGCCGTCATCCCGTCGGCGGCCTCGCCGATGATGTCGACTACTTCCGAGACAACTCGCTTCAGACCGAAGCGAATTAATTCATGTCTTTCGCACAAGATAGTGCGGGGACGGAAAGGATTGGAGCGGAATGTTGAGTCCAAGAATGTCTCCGGAATTAATCACAACGCCTGGACGGTATATGCGAGGGACATAGAGCTCGTTTTGGCTAAAGGCGTTTGTTATCAGCCGCTTGAGTCTTACTCGCCTTAATTCTAACAATGCCACAAATTTTCGGAGTAAAACGGTTTTTGATCCCAGCGGGTGCTTTTGCTCCCTGTTTTTTCTGAACGCTAATTCACATAAAATCCCCTTTACAACTGTTCTTTATTCGTTTTCTTATGCCGATTTCTAAATTACAGTGGCGTCATAGCGGCGCAAAAGTATGAACTGGTGGCGATTTCCGCTTTTTGGACAGGGCGGCATGGGAAATATACGAATGGCGTGGGATTCCCCCCAATAGACTGAACACCCCCAACATCGTTAAGCTGTGCTCACATTCGCCCCTCGACAACCCCAGGGTCGGACCAACTAACCAGCTTCTACGACAAATGAACACCTCGATTCTGCAAATGCTCAAACAGTCCTCACTTCTAAAAGTCACCCCCGTCTTCCTGGCAGTAGCCTTCACGGTTGCCCTGGGCACTCAAAGCGCGCTGGCCACGAAGCTGACTGGAGCCCCACTCCCGTACGAGCGCGAGACAAAAGAGTTCAATAGCAACAATTCCGTAGTCATCCCGCCGAGCGCTTCGAGATTTCAGCGCCGCCTGGACTACCGCGAAGAAGAAAAGCTCAAGAAGCAGCAAGAAGCCGAAGCCGCCAAAAAGGCAGAGCTGGATAAGCTGAGAGCCATTGAAGATGAAAAGAAAGCTCAAGCGCAGCAAGTAGAAAACGCCAAGCAATATATCCAGATGGCAATCGACGCAAATAACAGCGCGGTTGCTTTCGGCAAGCAAGGACGCTGGAACGAAGCTATCGTGGCACACGAAAAAGCCGTTCAATATGATCCTTCCAACAAGCAGTTCAAAATCAATCTTTCCGCTGCCCGTACCGCCTATGGTCAACAGCGGCTTTCGCAACATGATTATGCCGGCGCCGCCCATCTATTTAGACAAGCGCTCGCCGCCGCCAACGACAATTCGATGGCTGCTAAAAATTTGAGCGAAGCTCTTAAGAAGCAAGGTATCGATCCTGGTTCTGTCGATCAAAGATTGGAACTGGCAGAAAAATTCATGGCTTCCAACGATCTGGTTGGAGCATCCATCGAAATTCAACAATGCATGGCTCTCGAGCAGTCCGCCCGCGTATATCAAAAGATGGGCGACCTGTGCGTTCGCTACGGTCAAGTGACCAATGCGATGGCATATTATCGCCAAGCCATAGTTAAGGATGCAGATTTCGGTCCGGCTCACAGACAGCTGGCTTTCCTGCAAATGTCCAAAAACGACTTCACGGCGGCTGCAGCGTCTTTACGCAAAGCCGTCATATGCGACAGCAAAGACGTAGCTGCCGGTCAGGCACTCGTCGAACTCTGGCGCAAACAAGTAGCGCAAAACCCGCTGCTTGCTGAAAATCATCTGGGTCTGGCTGGCGCCATGCAACTCACGGGTGACTTCGCCGGGGCTGAAGCGGAATACCGCCGCCTCGAAGCACTCGATCCACGTAACCCCGGGTTGGAATCCGGAAGAGCGAGCCTCACACGGGCTTATCAGCACGCTAAAGCCGAAAAGCATAGATTGGCTGCTGAAACACTGTTCAGTCAAGGACTGCGCAGAGAAGCCCTCGGTGAGATCAACCAGGCTGTAATGCTCGAGCCTCGCAACGCCAAATATCAATATTTGATGGGCGAGTGCCTGGAAGGCATCGGCGACTACGCCGCTGCTAACAAGGCTTATCTGACTTGCGTTCTCATCGATCCTGAGAACAACAGAGAAGCCGCTGCCCGCATGAAAGAAATGCAGAAAGCTGCCGGCATGAGTGGCGCTGATGTCGCGAAGATGAGCGGACAAATCGGCAATCAGCTCAGCAATCAAATGAATGCTGCTCCACAACAAATGCAGCAACAAGCGCTTCAACAGCGTCAAATGCAAGCGCAGCAAATGCAACAACAGCAATTTGCTCAGCAGCCTCCGGGCAGCTTCCGTGTCGCACAACCGGAAGAACAGCCGCAACAACTGCAACAGCCTGATCCTTCAAGAAAGAGCATGTACGAAGGTGGCTCACAGCGTCCGGCTTTCAATCCGCAAGCGATGAATTTCAGAACGCACGACGAGTCACAGCAAGCTCAAGCTGATCTCGAACAAGAGCGTCAGCAACAAGCACGCCAAGCTGCTATGCAAGCTCAACAAGCTCAAGCTCAGCAAGCTGCTCAACAGCAAGCCGCCGCTCAACAAAATGCAGCACCGAGCACCAACGATGCTTTGAGCCAAGTAAGCGTTCTCGAATCACAAAGAGACTACCAAGGTGCAGCCACTCTGCTCAAACAAATGTGCGAAGCCGACGTTCAAAATCCGGAGCTTCACCACAGACTGGCAACAAACCTTCTCAACCTCGGACAAATTGTCGAGGCAATTCCGGAGTTCCGCATCGCCAGTGCACTGAAGCCGACGATGAAAGCCTACTCCGATGACCTGGCACGGGCGATGGCGATACACAAGCGGTCACTCATGAGTGACAAATCCGATTCTAGCGTTAGCGGGAGCAAGTAATGACGTTTTACTTTCAGGCACCAGACCTAGCTGAATTCCCGAGACGCTCCTACCGGCGCTTCACGGAAGAAATCATCGGCAATCTCTTCACCGAGATTTCCCCGATTTCCAGCGATTTCTCGCCACGCTTCGAATTGTCCTTCATCGGACCGGATGGAAAACCGCACTGGAGATTCGAAGACTACGCTGCTGATTCCGGTTATCCGACTACCCCGGAACAAGCCAGAAAGACCAACATGACTCATGCACGCCGCATGATGATGGAAGTCTGGCTGCGCGACATTCAAACCGGCGAAATTCGCAAATCGACCGCCTACATGGGCGACGTTCCGGTGATCACCGACCGCGGAACTTTCGTTATCAACGGTTCCGAGCGTGTCGTACTCGGTCAGCTCGTCAGAGCTCCCGGCATCTATTTCTCAAACCCGACCCACATCACCTACAAGGCACTGATGTTGGCTGAACAGGGAGCACCAATCACCTTTGAATTGGAGCTCGACCCGACCATCTCCAGCCGCGCATCGAAAGCCAAGTGCCGTGTCAAATTGCCCAAGCGTGCTTGGGTTTCCGCACAGACTTTGCTTTTGGCTATGGGCGTCGATGAAGCCATTCTCGAAAAGAGACTGAAGCCGCTTCTCGAAGCAAGACGCATTGAGTGGAAAAACATCACCAAGGCTGAAGCCCTGGCAGTCATCGGTCGTTCGTGGAAACCGGACGGTGGCGGTGGCGCCGGCGGTGGCTTGGTCGCATTGCAGGAATTGACCGACAAGAGAAAGTATTCGCTCGGTAAACTGGGCAGAAGACGTTTCAACAAGAAGATGGGACTGGATGAAGAAAGCCATCAAGTCACCGGAATGGACCTGCTCAATATCTTCGAATATCTCCTGAACTTGCCCAACGGCATGGGTCAACTGGATAACCCGGACAGTTTGGAAAACCGCCACCTGCGCGGTGTTGGCGAAACCATGACCCGTGCAGTGCGCCCCGCTCTGGCACAAATGGTTCGCTCGCTCAAGACCAGACTGGAAATGAACGAAGACGAAGAAATCGGATCGCCCAACGACATTCTCGATTGCCGTCCGTTCGCCAATGCGGTCATGAAGTATTTCTCGGGCAACCCGCTCGTACAATACCTCGACCAACAAAATCCTCTGTCCGAACTTTCGCACAGAAGAAGAATCACATCCTTCGGTCCTGGCGGTATCGACCCGAATGCTGCACCGACAGAAATGCGTGACGTTCACCCGTCGCAAATCGGTCGCGTCTGCCTGGTCGAATCTCCGGAAGGCAAGAACTGCGGTATGGTCAGCTATATGGCGACCTACTGCCGCATCGACGAAGACGGATTCATGACCGTTCCTTACCGTCGAGTGATCAACGGAACATTGACTGACGAAGTCGTCTACCTCGCTCCCGGCGATGACAAAATATATACGCTCGCACCGCCCGATGCCAAAGTCCATGGCGACAAGCTTGTTGGACCACTGGTACCGGCAAGACGCGGCGAGAAATTCTTTGAAGTGCCGCCTGAAGATATCGATATGATCGGTATCACACCGCAAGGCTTCTTGTCCGTAGGTTCTGCTCTCATTCCATTCCTGGAGCACGACGATACGGGACGAGCCCTCATGGGTGGTGGCATGATGCGCCAAACTCTGCCGCTCATCAAGCCTGAGCGTCCGCGCGTCGGAACAGGCATGGAGCGCATCGTCGGTCGTTCGTCCGGTCACTCCGTACCGGCAAAACGCGCCGGCGTCGTGACCAGCGTCACAGGCAAAGAAATCGTCATCACGCAACCGTCCGGCGAAAAGCGCTACTACCCGCTTATTCGTTACGACAGAACCAACCAGAACACCATTCTCGACCAACGCCCGGCTGTCAAAGTCGGACAACAAATCGAAGCCGGTCAAATCATCGCCGATGGTCCTGGCATCGATCAGGGCGAATTGGCGCTCGGACGTAATTTGCTCGTAGCATTCATGCCCTGGCGCGGTTACAACTTTGAAGACGCGATTGTAGTCAGAGAAGGACTGGTCAAGGATCAAAAACTGACCCACATCGAAATTGAAAAACATTCGACTAATGTTTATCAAACTCTGCGCGGTCCTGAAATTCTCACACCGGAAATGCCCAACGTGGCAGGCAAAGACCTCGAGCACTTGGACGAGCGCGGCATAGCCAAAATCGGCAGCTACGTCAATCCTGGCGATGTTCTGGTCTCCAAACTGACTCCCAAAGAGCAGCGTGCACTTTCCGCAGAAGAAGAGCTCCTGCAAGCCGTATTCGGCAAAGTCGCCGAAGAAATGGCCGACAGCAGCCTGCGAGTGCCCCACGGCTCCGGCGGTCGCGTCATCGACATCCGCATCTTCACACCGGAAACGACGCCGGAATTGAAAGCAGGCGTCATCTGCGAAATCGAAGTTCTCATCGCCAGACTCTGCCCGGTTGAAGTGGGCGACAAGCTGGCAGGACGTCACGGCAACAAAGGTATCGTCTCGATCATTGTTCCGGATTGCGACATGCCATACCTGCCGGACGGCACACCGGTCGACCTCTGCTTGAACGCACTCGGCGTACCTTCCCGTATGAACGTCGGTCAGGTATTCGATGCGCAGCTGGGTCTCTACTCGCAAATCTTGAACCGCTATTACCGCATTCACCAATTCGACGAATCGCTCGCCGAAGATGCATCATTCCGCCTCATCAACGAAGCGCTCAAAGAAGCACGCAAGATGCCCGGCTACGAATGGCTGCAAGCCAACGGCAAAGTGCAACTCTTCGACGGCAGAACCGGTGAGCCATTCGATCGCCCGGTCCTGGTCGGTCGCCAGTACATGCTGAAGTTGAACCAACTCGTACTGCACAAAGTCAACGCTCGCTCCGGTCTCGGTGGACCGTACGCAGCAGTCACGCAACAGCCGGTCGGCGGAAAAGCCAACCACGGCGGGCAGAGAATGGGCGAAATGGAAGTTTGGGCAATCCAAGCTTACGGCGCCGCCAATATCCTGCACGAGATGATGACCATCAAGGCAGACGATATCCAGGGCAGACACCAAGCCTACGCCGATATGGTTCAAGGCAAGGAAATCACTGCCGGCGGACGCACCGCTGCATTCGACGGTCTGTGCTGCGAATTGCGCGGACTGGGCATGGAAGTCACTTTGGGCAAGATCGTCGACGATTTCGAACCCGTCGCAGACCGCTCTTGCAGCAAAGAACAAGCGCCCAAGACGCTCGAAGAAGAATATCAAGTCATGTCTGTGGACAAAGTGGAAGCGGCAGATGGCTCCAAGATCCTGGAAATTCCAGCAGGAGACTACGTGCCCCAAACCAAGCCACTGGCAGCGCCTATCATCACGTCGCTCACCAACGGCAAGAACGGCTCCAAGCCGAAAATCGAAATCTCGCAAGAGCCGCTCATCGATGATATCGACGAAGCAGATGAATCCGAAGATATGGGCGCGTCGGCCGATGGTTGGACCATCAGAATGCCGGTCAATCAAGCAGCACCTGCATTCGACGCCACCAAGATCTCGACTCCGATTCCGAGCATGCCTGGTTCATTTGCGGCTGATTCCGCAGATGCCGCAACTGCGCCGGCGGACGACAAGGTCAAATCGATGTTGGATTCCTTTATAGAGGAACAGACCAAAGACGTACTGGCCGGACTCGACCTCAACAACCTGGACTTGTCCAATTTGGACATGTTCGACTCGCTCGAGGCCCAAGAAGCCCTATTGGCGGCTTTCGATGCCCAAGACCATACCGGCGACGACGAAGAGGTCGCAGCTCCAGAGGAGCGTGGCGGCGCATTGCACATGCCCGATCGCAACGGCGCATTGCACATGCCTGACCGTGGGGGCGCGTTGCACGCGCCCGATCGCAACGGACCTACGGGAGCGCACCCAGTTCCGCACAACCTGTTTGCCGACCAGCCGGCCGCACCGCTCAAAGTTGAGCCCGTGCAACAGCCTCTGGACGGTTTCGGACCGCTCAGCATGCGCATACATCAGCGCAATCAAAATCCAGAAACAGTAGAAGCTCCGGCTTCAGGCAGCGAAGCTCCGGCTTCAGGCATAGAAGCTCCGGCTTCAGGCAGCGAAGCCCCGGCTTCAGGCATAGAAGCTCCGGCTTCAGGCATAGAAGCTCGTGGGGGCGCATTGCATGCGCCCGTCGAAACGGAGGAAACAGCTCCGGTTCAACCGCAAGCAGCGCCCGCACCTGTGGCAGCTCCTGCACCTGTAGCTGCTCCGCCGGCACTGCCGTTCCCGATTGCACAAGCACCGGCAACGCCTGCTCAAGCTCCAGCTCCGGCTCCAGTTCCAGCAATTGAAGCCCCGGCGCCGGTAATCACTCCGGTCTCGGCTGCTCCAGCTCCAGTCGCCTCTCCGGCGCCTGTATCGCAACCGGCTTCAGAGCCAGCTTTCGCTCCGGCACCTTCCATCGTGCCTGTAGTTAGAGCCGCAGCTCCTGTTGCTCCGGCAGTACCTGTTCCGGTCATTCAAGCTGTAACACCGGCTCCAGTGATCCAACCGGTCACGGCGGCTCCGGTAATCCAGCCGGTAACCGCTGCACCGCAAGCCCAGGCTACGGTTGAGAGCTTCGAGCCGTCCTTCGAGCCAACCACCGAAGACGAACCTGATTTCGGCTCTATCTTAAGTATGTCCATTCTGCAGACCGCCGATGAAACGGCAAGTCAAACACAACCGGCCAGCCAGTCTGGAATGTCAGCTCTCGGCAACGAACTGGCTAAGACCTCGGCAGAACCGCTTGTTGACTTCCCTTCACTGACGGAACTGAAGTCGCTTGCCACCGAGCTTATGAGCATGAGCCTCGTAGACACTCGCGTGGGAGTAGGTGCCGGTTCTGACGAAAAATTCGCACAATCTTCGTCGAACCATGAGGAAACTACGAAAACAAGTGACTGAAGTGGGTAATCTCCCCATTGGATCCTCGTGAGTATTTCGTCATTATGTACTCACAAACCGATGGAGGAAGTCCTTAGATGGCTACGCGAGTGGAAAGCACCTTTAGAAAAACGGCCAAAGCGATTCTCGTCGCCTGCCTAATTTCTGTCGGTATTTCTTTCGCTGTTCCACAAGGTTCGTCCGCACAGTTTGCACAACCGTTGCCTCCCTATCAGGCACCGCCGGAAGGCGCACCGCCGCCGATTGGCGATGGCAGCACCCCGCTCCAAGTCGAGCCGGGCGATGTGCAAGCACCACCTTCGGTTCCGTCTGGCGCAGCTGATTCCACTCCAGGACACAACTTCCCGGTAGGCAACGGCAGCGACAGAACCATTGTCCGCATCTATCGTCAGCGTGCTGGCGGTGCAACCGGACAAAATCGTGGCGAAGGCATGGTTCAAACGATCCGCCCTGATCAACTCTCGGCAGATCAAATCGGACAAATTAATGGCATTCTCGGAATCAACATGCTGAACGGTCAGCAGTCGCAAGATGTTCAAGCATCGAACGACCAGATTGAGCAAATACAAAACGTTCTGTTTCCGTATCCTCAAGCTCAAGACCAGGGCGGCAAGAAGTTCATCAACAGCGACACTCCTGCACAAGGCTATCCGAAAGCAGGTCAAGAGAGCAGTTATGACTTCCAAGGTCCGCTTCCGACAGTAAGAACATTCTGCCGCTACCTGGTGATACTAGGCGTGGTGAGTGCCACAATCTGGATGGCTTTGTCAATGTACGCGATGGTCATGGGACACCCTTACGGCGGTGCACGTGTAGTCGGCTCGATAGCTGGATTCATGCTGCTCCTCATGGGCTACACCATCTGGAAGATTGTGCAGATGAACACTTTCAATGCGATGAGTGACAGACCGGCAATCGTTCAGAACAGACCAAATGATGCTCAAACAAATCAAATGAATGCACCGGACGTGCCTCCCGCAAACCCTGGCGTAGGCGGACGAGGAGTCAACAGGTCAGGCGTGCCGGTTTTGCCTCTGTACAACGCACAAAATCCATAACGCTGAAACAAGCGAATTGGCAAGCGGCAGAGCAAGTTCTTAGACATCTAAAACATCGTCTAGTAGAAACACGAAGTCTTAAGGGACCACGGATATGGCATTGGGTAAAACAGCTAGTTTGATTCTCGCGGCGGTTACTGCCTCGACTCTCACTTTGTCCGTTTCGACATCCCAAGCTCAAGCCGGTCGTCCAAGTCAGTCCGACTATTTCGCCACTGGCGGTCACACTGTTCCCCCAGCGAAAACAGCTCCGGCACAAGCGCCGAGCAGCAAGTATCCGAAAAACACCGATCCGCTCGCTGGACGCCAAGGCGCCGGCGCACTTTACTCGGACAAGACTCCGCAGCTGGATTGGTTCGAGACATTCGATGAATATGTCTGGACTCTACTGCCCTCCGAAGAAGACAAGTCAGTTTTATCCCGTCCGATCAATAACGAGCTAGAGAGAGTTCAAGACTACATCAAAGTTTGCTCCAAGATCGCAAAGAACTACAGAACACTTGCAATCAATGTTCGCAAACTGCCGGTACCGGCAAACAGCCCCGGGCTCACAAAGTATCAATCTCTGAAAGCCGACTTCTATCAAGACATGGCGACGATTTACGAAGACCTGATTCGACCGAGAAAAACAAGAACGCAAGAAGAGCTTAAGTTCCAACTCGACGAAATCAAAGAAAGAGCAGACCAACTAAAAGTCAACAGCAACAACCTGCTCACAATGGACATGGACTTACGAAGAACTTTTAGAGTACACCAGCCGAAACGCACAGATGCCTTGAGGCGATACGTAGAAAACAAGTAACGGTAAAAACAGTTCCTAATTCGACCCCCTCGAATTTCTCTTTCACCCAAATCACACCCGCAGAGGACGCACCCAAATGGCTATCCAACTCAACGACAGAGATCTACTGATCTTCCAATTGATCGATGAGCACAGGGTCCTGCTTGAGAAACACATTTCCTGGTTCATTTCCGGCGAAGACAAGCCAGTTCTTATCCGTGACCGCCTAAGGAAGTTGTTCTACCTGGACTACCTGCTGTGCCACCGTCATGGCACCAAACTTCCGTGGTGGACGACACCAACCAAACCACTCGTCTACATGCTCTCGGGTATCTCCCGCTCAGCAGCCGGCGTTAGCGAAGAAGCGCTTGATCTTTATGACAGCGAAATTCAACGTCACTTCCTCGAAGTAGCCAACTTGAGAATGCTTGGCCTCATCGATCAGAAAGACGAGAAGCTCTCGAATTTCGCCTGGACGACAGTCAAGACTGAAACTCCCGGAAAGACCGTGGATGCTTTCGTCACCTTCGTTCAAAACGCAAGAACCCACAAAGTCGCCATCGTCAATCATGCAGCGGCAACAACCGAACTGGTAGCTTCTATCGACGAAGCCATCAAATCCGGTGCCGAACATGTATTGCTCGTATCGCGTGACGACGCTCACCAAGCAGCTTTGAAGAAGTTAGTGGCTCAGAGTGGATCGATCAACATCAAGCGCTGCTTGTTTGCGACCCACCATGAAATCTACCGCGAAGGTCTGATCACGACACCGTGGACAACCTGCGACAACTCCAAAGCGACAACGTTCGTCAAACCAGTGGAAGCAGTACCTGCAACCAACTGGACGACTATGCCGGTAGCAACAGCCGTATAAAAAGCTGGCGTGGGGGCGCGTTACACGCGCCCAAAGGCGTGGGGGGTGCGTTAAATGCGCCCAAAGGCGTGGAGTCCAAACTGAAGTGGCGGCGCGTTGCACGCGCCAAATTTAAGGGGCGATGCCATACATCGCCCGGTCCGAAAGACAATCGGACCACCGAAGCTGACCGCTATGCTAGCAACTTGCGCAACGCGTAGCATTCTTGGATTTTTGACCCAAGGCGTCACATCGGGGTATGCGAATGAGCATCTGGTATGTGGAGTAATTTAAAAAACTCCCTCCTGAAAGCGTGGCAAACAACATACCTGTAATCTCCGATGTGTTTACTAGATAGAAAATTGACTTCCATATCAAATCTCGTGTATCGCCTAACGACGATTTCGAACGTGAGGACGCGCATTCATTGCCGCTTCGACGCGAGCACGTTGAGCCGGCGTCAAGCCGCGCGACAAGTCTGCAATCCGCTGCCTAGCCGAATCTCTGTCTGCTCGCACGTCTGGTGAGTCAGTGGCACCACCCACGGCAATTACAGACTGCCACCTTTGTGCATACTCACGGGTGATTCGTTCGAGATTTCCTGCAAATTCTTCACCCGACATAGTCGACCGCGCCCCGGTAAGCCTGTCTAGTAAATCATTGGCCCGCAGCACGTGCGTAGCATTGTAGAAATTCTGCAAACTCACCGGGCGATCATTTCTATCCGATTCCGGACCATACTGGTCGTCATATCTAATGGTTCGAGAAACAGGATCGTAGCCGGTAATGGTGACAAAGTGTCCATCATTGAAGAGATTTCGAGGCACCGCGTTGGACGAGCGAGCAAACAAATCACTATTTGCATGAACGAAAATCACAGCAGGCATTCGACCTTCTCTCGTCAATGCTTCAAGTCTTTGCCCAAGTTCTTCCGCGTTGCGGAATGCACCGGCCCGCGTTGCCGTTCGTCCTTGTCTTTCCAGATTGACTAAAAATGCAGCGCCTTCACCGCTCCTGCCTGTAATGCTTTCACTGGCAGCAATCAATCCATTCGGTCGCCCGGCAGCGCCAGGCTCATGGCCGAAGACACGGCCGGTGCGCGAATCTACAAGCGCTTCTCCAAAATCGCCATCGCGAGTGGGAGGGCGCTGTTCGTAGCGCAACGAGCGAAAGTCTGGGTCGTTTAAATTCGCTATGTTTGCCGCCGTGACCTGAAAGAGTTGGCTGGCAAAACTTCTACTCTGAGACTCTCGAGACAAATCCGTCGTCCCCAAAGCAGACGGGGTAAGACTTCTGCCATCCAACCGAATGACTGTCCCGTCATGACCAGTGAATGAGCCACGCGCAGCAACATCGGCGACAAGAGCAGCTGCAGCCGATGGGTGCTGCATGTAGGTTCTTACTTCCTGAGCTGTCACACTGCAGGTATTTTCGTTCTGACGAATCTCGGTAGGGAAAGCTGCATTGTGCATGACTTGCGAGGCGAGCACCAGACGTTCATCACGCGACAGGCGCGCGTTTGGTCCAGCTTCAAGGATTCTCGCAACGTGCCTGAATGTTTCAGAAACTTCGCCGTCACTTATTCCGTTAGCTCTTGCTCTCTGGGCGAATGCGTCCATATCGCGACCTAAACGCTCCCCACGCTCTCGCATTGCCGGAGAGGCATAATCCGAGGCAATACGCCTGCGGAGCTCGCTTTCCGGTGCATCTGCAGACACACTCTGGACATTGCGGCTATCAACGATTTCTATGGGCGGTAAGTATTCGGATGATGGTCGCAGATTCGCCGGGGAAAAACTTCGTAATTCACTTCTGTCAATGTCATTTATGGACAAACCAAAATTTCTGTAGATGCCGCTGTCGGCGCCGTTATAGACACGCTCATCGCCACGCAATTCCGCTTCTGAAGCCATTCTTTCCCCGAAGGCGCAATCGGATTCAAACCACCCGCAACACGTCAACAACGAGGTGCAGGTAGAAAAAATTTTGACTGCTGCTAGTAACGTGTCCTCTATCGAAGACCCTGCATTCTATTTAGCAGGGCAACCTGACATGAAGTTGACATTGGCGCAGAACGCGCCGCCGACTACGGAAAGAGCCGAAAAAATGTGCGATGTTTTCCCCATGTCAGATTGGTTGGTTATTGTCGATGCGACCATTGTTATCCTTCCTCTCCAAAGTTTCCCCAACAGCCGGCGTGAGCAACCGACGCTCACCCGCTAGTTTTTCCTGCAAAGGTAGCAAATGACGGACTCTACAAACAACCAATCAGATAGACGGGTAGATGTTCCGGCATCAGTTCGTCGAGAAGGAGAAGCCTCAGCAGCAATGCTAGCTGAGGTTTTTCAATCAATCAGAAATCAAACTTCCGAACCAAGAGTTTCGCGTACGATTGGGTCGGCTGCTGCCTCAGATGCGCCAGCACCGGTGGACGCATTGACCGGCGGAATGCTCGCAATGGGCAACATATGGAATCAGATGGGTATTGCCCCTCCCCGCAACACGTCCATAGCCGAGGATTTCCGCCCAGAGGCAGAAAGAAGCACCCGGCGCGAAGGAGACAATCGAATTGTTGGAAACTTGCTCAGAGGTATAAGAGCGCAGCAAGATACAAGAGCAGAAATTCGATTCGATCCACAGGGAAATCCAAACCTCTTTCGCGATCATTTTGGAAACTGGACCAGCACTGACGGTGGAAACACCTGGCGAATAGGTGATGTAAAAAACGATACGGGACCGCATCATGTCAGACACGGTCGAGTCAGCATGGAAGCCGGAAATCTCATTTTCGATAACAGCGCCTACGGAGTTCGCACTACAATGTCCGCCGACCGAACGACGACACGAAGCTTTACGGCAACGACAGGAGCGCAGTATTCAATTACACAAAATGAGCGAGGACACGCTCTTTCATTTAGAGACCAGCAGGGAGAATGGACCAGAAGCGGTGAATGGAATACCAGTGGTGTCAACTGGTGGCGCAACACGGCTACAGGTGAACTGCGCGAGGGACGAGTAACTTTAGGCGAATATGGCGAATTCAGGTTCGAAGCAAACAGTCAAGGAAGGCTGACCATAGAACACGAAAGTAGAACGACCCAATTGGAAAGAATCAGAAACGAGCAAGAACAGCTAAACCGCCGGTTCGGAATCACATTCGCTGCTCCAGGAGATGTAAGAACCGATCAGGGGAATCGCTATGTAGCAGGTGTGCCGACGATGGAAGAGCTAAGCACGCTGCAAAGCGTACTGGAGAGAAGTCCTCACATCAACTTTCAAGGCGTAAGAATGTGGTTCGCAGCTTCAGGTGGTGAACACCACGGACACTACACCAATAGTGGGCAGAACCATCGCTGTGCCGGTGAATGCCAGGCTCGTGGGAATGTCAACTTGAACGAAGGACATATGGTAATTACTCCGCGTGGACGAATGTTCAATGAGGGCATGTACTCATTGGAAGGAACACTCCTGCACGAACTGGCACATCATGAGCAAGGAGAACTATTCGGGCAATCCGACTTCAATTGGGGTACGGGCCCGATGAGAAGTCGAAGTGTGCGACAACAAGCAAGAGAGCTGGGCTGGGTCTTCAGTACACTGCGCACAACCGACGCAGAAGACAGAAATGGCATAGTGCAAAATCTGCCCGGAAGACCACTTTTGGTGGACAACCAGGGAAGGTATTGGAATCGCAATGGAACGGACAGCGAAGGTAATACACTTTGGACTCAGGTAATCGGTGGTCGTATTCGCGACGGCATCTTGGTTGGCGGCAGAATGAGCCAACAACAAAGCGACACGATAAATAATTTGCGCATGCGTGAAATAGCCGCTGTCCGACCTGCCACTGAATACTTCATTGCACCGGATGAAATGCAGGCTGAAGCTTTTAGCGCATTTCGAATTGACGTCAATCGACCTGGAGACAATCGACGTTCTCTCTTCAACCAATCTAGAGAGCTTTACGAGGTAATTCGAGCACAGGATCAGGCAAATCTAGACAGAAGATTAGGACGAGACCGGGAGACGGGACAGTCACTCTTCATAAGAGACCTCAACGGAACTGTGGTTGTAAACTCGCCAGCGATAAGGGAAAGAATCAGACGGGCAGAACAATTCTGGAGCGCGGAAGCAATCGCAAGTCGAGGAGAAGCGGAGCGTCATCACATGAACCGCCGGCATCGCAGATAGATTTCAATACGAGCTATTCAAACGCGCTTATTCGCAAAAGAAATGGAGGGATTCACCACAAACTTGAGATGCGCCACAAAGACAAAAGAAGAAGAAGCCCGCTCCACTGTGCTGGAACGGGCTTGCTTCCTTTCGCTCTCTCTTGCGGAAAAACTAGGACGGCTATCACTTATTGTGATTAAATACGTTAGGCTTTTTGATCTTGATAATATCCATACTCGGCTCCCGCTCAAGCTGACGCAATTTCTCCGCATACTCCTGCGGGCTCAAGCGCTGGCGCTTACCTCCGTTGCTATCATCATTTCCTGGAGGTTGATCAGCCAGGCGGAGGTCCTTGGTTCCACCGCCTGCCAAATGAATGATATTCGGGTCTCCACCCACCGGGCGTCCGGAATTGTCTGCGCCACTCAGGCTGAGGGGCGGAAGATCCGTGTTCGACCTACGAGCATGAAAACTATTCAATTGTTGAAAAGAACCCGGATTGGACCAGGGCAACTCAAAGGCACTGCTGGTGGTACTAAGCTCATTGAAGCTGTTTCTACCTATATTTCTATCTGTCATGACGTACGATCTCCTGAGGGGCGAATCAAAAGTGGCTACTGGTGTCACATGCCGCAGCCGCAGAATCGCTGCGAATCGCACGTGTTTTCTATCCATGTCTCAATACTAAAGTTCGCAGTCAACATGGAGACAACACGAGAATTCACTTGATCGAATCACGAATTCTGCTACATTCCTATGTATTCAAAATTCGCTTCGGTCCTTCAAAGCCAATTAACCATGATCAAAATACTGCTTGCGGAAGACGACAAACTAGTTGCAGAAACGATAGCCGACGCACTTCAACTTGCCAAGTACGATATCGAGCTAGTTGAGACGGGACTGGAAGCACAAGAACGCATCATGAATTCAAAATATGACATGGCGATACTGGATATTGGTCTACCGGAAAAGGATGGTCTGGAGTTACTGGGAGCCTACCGTGCTTCCGGCGGAAGCATGCCTATATTGATTTTGACTGGCAAAAACTCTATCGAGAATCGAGTCGAGGGTTTGGAGACGGGAGCCGACGACTACATCTGCAAACCATTCGCGATGGATGAATTGCTTGCCCGCGTTCGCTCACTGCTGCGCAGACCGCAACCATTGATGGCAGAGAGAGTAAATATAAATGGACTGAGTATAGATCTGCAGCGAGGAACAGTATCAAGAGAAGGAGAGCGGGAAGTGTCACTTCTGGCAAAAGAAATTGCGCTGCTGGAGTTTCTTTTGAAGAATCGCGGTAAATATTTCAGTGCAATCGAGCTTCTCAATAAAGTATGGGCATCCGAATCCGACTCTACCGAAGATGCTGTCCGTCAATGTTTTGTCCGCCTGCGCAAAAAAATCGACAAACCCGGCAAGCAATCTCTGATCAAAAGCAACAGAAATATGGGCTACATGATTGAACAGTAGGCTCGTTATTAAGCAGGCTTATGGATCTACAGACAATTTTCTTGCCATTTCAATGTCACGACGCGCGTCTTCTTTCCGGCCCAGCTTTTGATAAACTACCGCGCGGCACTCATACCATTGCGGAAAGCTTGATTGTTTGCTGACCAATCTGTCCCAATCGGAAAGCGCCTCACTCCAACGTGACAGTCCTTCCAGTGCGTGAGCTCGCAGCTCACGAGCAGGAGTACTGTTTGGAAATTTCTGCAAAATAGAATTCAATTTTTTCAACGCCGAGTCATAATGCTTCATTGCGATTTCCAGACGACAATATTCAATCGAGTCTTTGGCAGAACCTCTAGTCAGGTTTTTGGCGTCGCCTCGAAGCAGGTCAAAGTTATTGATCTTGGTCTCGAATAAATAGACTTGTCTTCTGGCTTCGAGAGCACCTGGCAGATCGCCCAGTGATTCCAGACATTCGGCCAACGTGATATTCGCTATTACGCGAGCAGAGGAGTCGAGTTTAAAAGTCATCAGTTTTTGCACATCGTGCACTGCCGCTCTATAGTTCTTCTCCTTTTGATTTCTTTCGGCCCTCTTCTGGTACGCATACAGGTGGTCTGGCTTCTGGTTGATCACCGAAGTCAAATCTGCAATTGAGTCCTTGTTTCTTCCCAAAATCTCAAAGACTTCGCTCCTGAGAATCAGGGCTCGAAGATCTTTCGGATGCCTTACCAGATAACTGCTCACATAACTGACTGCACGATCGCGTTTCATTCGCCACTTAGAGAGGCGGACCTGCGCGGCAACGACGTCAAAGCTGTCCGAATCCGCCTTAAGCGCTCTGGACAGTGCTTCATCCGCCCGGTCTGCTTTATCCAACGCTTGCCACACTTCAGAAAGAATCGCCAAATTTCTTGCAGAGGCTTTCAACTTAACAGATTGAGTTGCCGAGCGAAGAGCACCTGTTGCATTATTGTTCTTATAGAGCACCCAGGCATACGACGAAAGAAGATAATCATCATTTTGACTCTGCTTGAGTGCTCTTCCAATAAGTTGCATTGCATCGACATTCCAACCCATTGATGCATAATTCAATGCACACTCCGCAAGCGCGCGTGGATTATCTTGCAACTCTTTGTGGGCGTCCATAAATGCGCGCACGGAGTAGCGATCATCTGCAGCGCGAAGCTTCAGCAGCAGCGCCAAGCTCTTTTTCTCCAGAGTATCGTTGCTACCCTGCTTAGCCTTAGCAAATGCAGCAACTCTTGAATCAGGAAGAACGCATTCCCTTGCCAGGAGTGAAAGGGCGATAATCCAAAATAGCGTAAATTGCCTCGCCTTTAGCACGGTATACTCGCCACAAATTTAGTGCCTTTGCCAGGTTCACTCTCAACCCAAATTCTTCCGCCGTGAGCTTCGACGATTGCCTTACAAACAGACAGCCCAAGTCCCACCCCACCTTTGGACTGTTTTCTTCCAGTGCTTGTTTGTCTGAAACGCTCAAAGAGGGTTTCTTGCTCGTCTAGCGCAATTCCCGGACCCTGATCGCTAACTTCAAACACAGCACTGTTTTCGCGCTTAGCTGCCACGACGTTGATTTTGGAAGTTTCCGGAGAAAACTTAATCGCGTTGCTCAACAGATTTGTCAAAACACGCACAAGACGAGCTTTATCAGCCGAGAAGGAAAAATTCTCAGTATCGGTAATAATCTCGATGCTCTTCTTGTTAGCTAATTCACCGATCAGACTGCAAGAAAGCTCTACAATGTCACGCGCATCTGTTTCAGCTTTATCCAGCTGGTAAGCAGTGGAATCGATTTTCTCTAGTTCAAGAAAATCGTCGAGCAAATCGACCATTTGAGTAAGCGAAAGCTCTGCGCGATCGATTCGCATTTTGGCAGCATCAGGCAAGTCGCCTATCGAGCCGGAAGAAAGAATATTCAATGTGATTTGCAAAGCCGACATCGGAGAGCGTAAATCGTGACTGATCATTTCTACGAGTTGAGCTTTCATTCTCTCCAGTTTCTTTCTCTCCGTTACATCGTGGGCGACACAATATATCTGTTTCATCTCTTGCGAGAAAAACGTATTCCATTGCATTTCAACGAGCTGTTGGTCACGGGTTACAACATTCGTCTCGAATGTTGTGATGCCCTCGCTCGATACAACCTGAGAAATTGTACGCTCAACACGCGCCTTCTCATCCGGCGCAACAAAGCTAAGGAGACTTTTGCCGAGAATTTCATCACTCTCGAATTTCCAGAGCCGCTGGGCAGCCGGATTCACTTGCTGGAATTTTCCCTTCTCGTCCAGGGCACAAATGACATCGACAGCCTGCTCGACAATCGCCTGCTCTTTCAAACGTGAATCGCGCAAAACATTTGAAACTCGGTGAATAACCCTGTCGAGCTCGACTATGTCATCTTTTCCTTGAATATTATGCTTCAGCGGCTGGTTAGCCCCCAAAGACATGACGTTTTCCGTCAGATGTGCAAAGCGCTCGGAAGTGGTTCGATCAAATCGAAGAATGAAGAGAATCAGGATCGTAATGTTGGCGGCGATGGTGGCATAAATAATTCCATAGATGCGCGCTTGCGTTTCCAGCTTGCTCAATGCAATATTCCGGCGAGCATCGGCAAGGCGCTTCATAATGTCGCCGGTGACACCGTTTACTTTGTTGAGCACACCTCTCAATTCCATGAAGGCGACGGCTTGATCGATTTGATCCTGTGATTGGGCAGCTTGCGATGCACGACCGGAGGCTTGCTTCAGCGAGAAAAACAAATCTTCGAGAGCCTTTGATTCGTTCTTATCGCCGATGAACGGTGCCGCTTTGCTCCGCAATAACTCGCTCTGCAGGGTCGCCGCTTGTACCTTGTTGCGATAGGAAGCTTCGTATTTTGGATCCCTGCTCACCTGATACATTGCTTGCACGCCTGCACAGGATATTAGCTGTGCCAGAAATCTGACGTTCTCGTCGAGATAATCGGCGGCTCGCGCTTCGCCGTTGTAGCACTCTTCCAGCTGCTTAATACTGGTTGCCAGGAGATAGACCAATACGATTTGCACGACCATCGGAATACAGACAAACAGAAGGATTTGCCTTGTAAACTTCAGTCGGAATTTCACGCCACACAAGCCCAATAACGGCAGACAGTGACTATTTTAAGAGACTGACAACCTCGACACAATCAGATTATTCCTTCGGAGGCACGAGCATATACCCGACGCGATGAATCGTGCGGATAATTGATTCTTTGCCTTCCTCGTCGATTTTGTTGCGCAGTCTCATTACATGCAAGCGCACAGTGTCGGGCGCGGCATCGGAGCTGGCGGTCCAAACGCGATCCATGATTGCCTCGGCATTGAAAGGTTGGTTAGGGTGCCGCAGAAGAAATTCCAGCAGCGAATATTCTTTCGGCTGAAGATCAACTTCATTACCGCAAACAGTCACCTTTCGGCTTGTCGGATCGAGCGTTAGGTTTCCGGCGGTGAGAACAGTTTTCGTGACATTATTCGTACGTCTCAATAGAGCACGCAAGCGGGCCGATAGTTCTATCACATCGAAGGGCTTGGTCAAATAATCATCAGCGCCGGAGTCGAGCCCTTCGGCCTTGTCTGTGATTTCCTTCTTGCCGGTCAACATGAGAATCGGTGTTGTTCCCCCCTCGTCTCGAAATTGGCGGCAAACCTCGACGCCCGATAAACCGGGCAAATCCCAATCCAATATGACAACGTCATACTTATAGAATTTCAACCGCTCCAGTCCATCGGTGCCCTTATAGACAGCCTCGGTGGCGTACTTTTCACCGGTCAGCCAGTCGACAACCAGAGCCGACAGCTGTCTGTCATCTTCGACAATTAGAACTTTAGCCATACACAAAACCGATACTAGACAGGGCTATCATATTAACAGACCAAAAGGACCGAAAAGGAAGCTGGATATAGGCCAAGACAGCCAACTCATATGCTCAATTTTAGCCATCTTAGACTTTCGCAGCAGGGATTGATTCTTGTTGGGGTACCGATTGGCCTGATGCTAGCTGTGCTGGTTTCTTTATTCGTCGTTTTCACGCAGGTCGAAACTCAAGCCATCAAGTCGGAGCATTCCAAGAAAATTATCGCGCGCGCCAACTCGCTGGTTCATGAGTACCAGGGTGTAGCCAATCTGTTGATGATGTACAAGTACACGAAAGTCGAAAAGGTTCGCCAGAGATTCGATGAAAAGCTGACAAAAACAGAACAGAGCTTTGTCGAGTTGCAAGAATTGCTCAAGAGCGACCCCAAGCAGCTTCAACTGCTCGAGGAATTGAAGGGCAGCGCTGAAAAAGGCATGACCATCATGCGTCAATTCGCAGGCAGGATAAAGGAAGATGGAGATGTCCATGCCATCGAAGCGACCGTCACTTATCAGCGCCTGATGGCAGCCGGCTCCAGCTTCAGCGAAAAGCTAGAAGAGCTGGTATCCAATGAAGTCAAACGAAATGAGTTGACCTTAGCTGAAGAAGAGCGCGGGCGCTTGATGATGAAGATATTCATCATTACAGGTGCGGGGCTGGCCATTGCGGTTGGAACAGGTCTCACCCTTCTATTCACGAGAAATACGACCAGCCGCCTGGGCATGGTTGTTGAAAACACCGTTCGCATGAGCAAGAAGGAGCCTCTCAAGCCTACTCTCAAAGGTGAAGACGAAATCGCCACTCTCGACCGTTTCTTTCACAAGATGGCAGATGAAGTAGCAGAGGCGACAAGAAAAGAGAAACTGATTCTCGATTATGCCGTGGACGTCATCTGCTCTCTGGATCCCCGAGGCACGTTTGCAGCGGTCAATCCGGCGGCGCAACAAGCATGGGGATACGCAGAGAACCAACTAATCGGCAAAAGCTATACGGACATAATCTCGAGCGAAAGTATTCAGGACTTCCGCGAAACCCTGGAGCGCATAAAGAGCGAAAGTGGCACGCTGGCAGATGTTGAAACCCGCGTCATCACGACATCCGGCGAACGCGTCGACGTGCAGTGGTCGTTGCGGTGGTCGGACACTGAGAACTTGTATTTCTGCGTTGCGCATGATGTATCCGATAGAAAACGCGTCGAGCAGTTGAAGCAAGATTTCGTTGCCATGATCAGCCACGAGTTGCGCACGCCGCTCACGGCAATGCAGGCGTTGCTCTCACTTCTTGCCGGCGGATCCTACGGCGACATCAACGAGAGCGGCGTAAAACGCATCAAAGGTGCAAAGACAGGTGTTACTCGATTGATTATGCTCATCAACGATCTTCTCGACATGGAAAAAATGGAAGCTGGCAAGCTGAGCATGACATATAAGGATGTCGAACTTGCAGAAGTCGTGGAGCGCTCAGTCGACACTATAGAAGGATTCGCAGAAGAGCACGAAGTAAAACTGAAAGTCTCGAACAAAGCGGTTACTGTTCTTGGCGATTCCGATCGACTGATACAAGTATTCGTTAATTTGCTATCCAATGCAGTGAAGTATTCAGAAGAAGACGGTACGGTCGAACTGAATATAGAGTTGGACGGCGACGAGTGCGAGGTTCAAATTGTCGACCACGGAGACGGCATCCCGCAGGGCTTCGAGGAGAAAATCTTCGAGAGGTACGAGCAGGCGCCATCCACGGGAGGAAAGCGCCGAAAAGGCACAGGGCTGGGACTTCCAATCTGTAAGGCAATCGTAGAGCAGCACGGAGGGACCATAGGAGTGCGCGAAACGCCCGGCGGCGGGAGCACTTTCTGGTTCCGCATCCCTAAAGTCGGCGCTTAGGCTCTCTCGGGCTTTGGTAGGGTGACATTTCATGGGACTTGAATTGAATGGGCGCGTGCAACGCGCCCCCACAGGCGCGCCCCCACAGGTGCGCCCCCACATCTCAAAGCGAAGCAATTTTCCAAAGTAAACAAATTGGATACAAGTCCGCCGTATTGTGTGTTCACTGACCCCCAGCGAACGGCTCAAAACCAAAAGGACTCTCGAGGTATCGAGGTCAGCTTTTAGGCGCCGTAAGGAGAAATCATCATGGCACACGAATTCAATGAATCTTTCAACTCCGCAGAATGCAAAGACAATGGCGCTTGCGCCCTCGGCGACTTCGCAATCACCCGCCAGGACATGCAACTCAAGTTCGACAGTCAAGCGAACGGCAAATTGGAAGATGCAGGAGTGCTGCCCAAGTTCGACCTCATGCTCGCCAATGGCGACGACGATGTCATCGAGCTTAAGAATCCCTTCAAAGAAGACATCACCACCAAGCAACTGAAAGAAGCCGGCGTCAAAGCCACCAAGAATCTGGAAAGTGATGGCACGCACACTACGGTTACCGAGAGAAAAGACGGAGTCAAAGTACACGTAGGCGAAGGTCACGATGTCATCGGCAAGAACGGCAACAAAGTGCACATCGACGGAACAGTTCTCATCGAACCAAACGGCAAGATCCGCCCCAAAGATAAGACTGGTGATGTTTGGGTCGACGACAAAGGCAGAGAAGTCCTCAAGAAAAACGAAGATGGCAGCGTAACCATCGACACCGGTGACGGCGGTTTCATCAGACAAGATGCACAAGGAGTCAAGAAAGTAGCCGCAATCAGAAGTCGCGACGGAAAGACCTTCGAAGAAATCGATACCGACAGCCCGTTGGGTGGTCTGAGACCGAGCGACCTCAGCAAACCGCGAAAGTAAATCGAATAAGAATTCCCATTCCAAGAGTGTTAGAGAAGAGCATTCGCAGAAGAGAGGCTGCGTAATTCGGAAGAATCTGGGGGCAGAGAATTCGGATTGACCCATTCGAAGCCGACATCACCAAGAAAAGGAAACCACTAAAGGTGATGCGCGCTTCGGATGGGTAAATGCTCTCATTAAAAATTTCCCTAGTCCAAACAAAGGATTAAGACAATGGCAAACTTTGAATCTTACGAATCAGCAGCAGCTGAAGCCCCGAAAGTAGGAATGGGCAGCCTGAGCGACTATGCAATGGCTCGCCAGAGCGCAGCAGCGGCACAATCGGAGCTAAAAACGAATGACGATCTCGTAGGCAAGGGACTGCTGCCTGTCCTCGAATTTGCGGATGGAGCAGGCAAAGAAAGAGAAGCTAAGGAAGCTCCCAAGGCTAAAGAAGAACCCGTCAAAAGCAACGACAGAAGCGTCAAATCGCTAGATAGCCGGCCCAAAACAAAAGATATAACCTCGAAAGAAATGAAAGATTCCGGAATTTCTGCCACGATACAAGTAGATGGCGATTCCAAAACCACGCATGGCAAATATCCTGGCGGCATCGACGTCCAGGTCAGCAATGGCAGAAAAATCAAGACAGACGATGGACCCGAAATTACCATCACCAACGCAAACATGGTTTCCGTCAGGAAGCCTATCCATGAAACCAAGCCGGGCAGCGGTGTTTTCGTTGATGAGAAAGGCAGAGCTGTGGCTAAAGTCAATGACGACGGCACGGTCACAGTGGATACAGGCAAAGGTTTTTACACCCAAGGACCGGAGGGCATCAAGAGAGTTACAGCATTACGCAGCCGCAACGGCAAGGATTTTGAAGTCCTCAATACGGACGATCCGCTTGGCGGTATGGCTCCTCCCGATAATCTCAGCCACTCAAAGCGCAGAAAGTAACGGACTCAATACCATGAGCAATCCATTCGTTTATAAATCATCAACTGAAAATGCGTCAGCGCCAAGCAGCTATGCCGAGCAAGTGTGCAAGAATTTTTACGAGCAGACGTATAGAGAGCAGGCTGCGGCTTATCAAACCGAGCATCAGTCTTTCAAAACATCCGAAACCAATCAGCAGCGGTTGCTCGATGCACAAAGAACAAGTGCAGAGCTGACTAGAAATCTCTTCTATGAAGAGTCTTATCGACTGCTTGCAAAAATCGAGAAGACGCAACCGTATCCGGTGCGCAGTTCGTATAATCCGGAAGGTAGGGTCTTCGAACTATCCCGACTCCATCAC
This sequence comes from Candidatus Obscuribacterales bacterium, assembly GCA_019745505.1. Classification (GTDB taxonomy): domain Bacteria; phylum Cyanobacteriota; class Vampirovibrionia; order Obscuribacterales; family Obscuribacteraceae; genus QKMZ01. The sequence goes on from JAIETE010000129.1 coordinate 27,305, forward strand.
AACACAGGACATCACAAGACTGCCGATGCCGTTGTTTTTGTGTCCAATGTGTTCGATCCTAAGAAGCCGGTAAAACTCGTAATTTACAACCACGGCTTAGAAACAAATGCCAGCGAAGCATTTACTCACTCACTGGCAAAACAGATGAGCAGCGCCGACGGCAACACGGTCTTAGTCGTACCAGAATGGCAAACAAAGCCAAACAGTCGAGTAAGTCCCAATGATGCGAAATTCCATGAACCGCAATTCTTCAGAAAGATGCTCACCGAAATCATGAGCAAAACTCCGCCCCTTCGCAATTTGACAGTCGACAACATTTCCAGCATCGGAATTATTACTCATTCCGGCGGATACAAAGCCGCAATGTCGGAGATGTACAAAAATGGGCTGTATGACAAAGTAAACAGCTTGACAGTACTCGACTCAATGTACAACCCGATTGCCTATGACCGCTGGATGCAGGACAACATTACGGACCTCGCATACGGCAAAAAGCAATTGCAGGTTATCTATACGGACCATCTTTCTGCTGAAACCCTTGGATTTGCTTCTCGCGTCAAACAAGCATTGCGACGAAACAAGCTGTCCGAGTCGAATCTATATTTCGATCATGGAACATCCAAGTCGGTTCTGGGATC
>JAIETE010000282.1 GCA_019745505.1 Candidatus Obscuribacterales bacterium
GGACGATTTTGGCGCCATACTTTTGTACCATCGGCATTACGGCGCTGCCTGCGGCAACTAGAGTTTCTTTATTCGCCAGAGCAATCGTCTTGCCTTTCTCAATTGCTTTGGCGGTAGGTTTCAAACCGAGAAAACCGACGACACCCGTGACGACTGTGTCGGCACCGCTCTCGGCAGCAACTGTTTCCAGACCTGATGAGCCTGTTTCAATTTCGACGCGTATGCCCGGGCTCAGCTTCTCTCTGAGAGCCGCTCCGCTTTCGTCGGTGGGAACGCAAACTATCGCAGGGCGAAATTGCTTAATCTGTTCGGCAAACAAGTCCAGATTGCTTGAGCCGGCAGCCAGGGCAACAATTTCCAGGCTATCTCTGTGCGCTCCGGCGATGTCGAGAGTCTGACGTCCGATGGAGCCGGTCGAGCCCAGTAGACTGATTTTCTTGGTTGCCATGATAACTTCGAAACCACCTGACTACTTGTCTTTCGGCTAATTTTACTACTTTGGCGGTCGTATCTATGTCGTACGGGCTGCCGACACTTCATAAACTGAGGGTTCTAAATTAGCCGTCTGCATCCTGTATGGTTAACTGCTACCAACTTGTTTGGTAAACCAAGGAGAATTACATGCTTTTCAAAACTGCCGTTTCGCGCGCGGCGAAGACATTAATCGTAGCCTTGACCATCCCCCTTTTGGCTGGATGCGTTGCCGAGCAGCGTTTGGCGTGGTCGCCGGACGGCAAGAAATTGGCGCTGGTCGGCGCGGACGGTGTTCGTGTCTCGACGGACGGAGGTCTTCACTTGGGAGAGCCGGTCGAAGAGGATGCACAACTTGTTGCCTGGTTTCCTGACTCGAAGCGAGTCGCCATAGTCACCAAATCTGACTGCGAGAGCTGGTCTGATTTTGAAAAATTGGTCGACAAAGAAGAAGTCGACGCGATTAAGAATGGTGCCGCTCAGCTCTTGAAGCAACTGGAAATTTGCGAGGGCAATTATTCCGCTTGCCGTGACGCGCTTATGAAGGAGCATTTCAATGGAGCTTATATAGGTGCGATCTTGTACTATTTGCGCTCAACATCGCAGAATGACATGAGTCGTCTGGTCGGGCACGAATGGAATGTTGTGAAGCCTGCTGATTCTTTCACGACGATCTCCAGGATCAAAATATTCGACGTTGAGGGCGGCGGTTCTCTAAATCATAAGCAAACCCTGACCTGCACATCGGATGATTTCGAATCGGTGAGAGTGAGCCCGTCCAACGAATTTGTTTGCCTTGTGGACCGAGATGCCAACCTCTGCTTGTCTCAAACCAGCCCAGGCTCAAAGGGTTTTCGCCGCATTGCCTCCAAATTCGCAAAATTGCCTGATTGGGACTTCAATAAAGATGTGATTTACGGATTGCATACTGTTTTGAAAGCTGGCAAGACGGGCGAGCAAGAATTCAAAGAGTTGGTTTCGGTGGATGCCCGCAAGCCCGGCTCGCTCAAGCGACTGACAGCTGCAGCGACGCAGAACCCCAAAGTTCGGGCAACTGTAGATGGCAATTTGATTTTGGGGTCCGTGATAAACCTGCCGGCCGGTCCCAGAGGAAAAGCCCAAAGCATTGATGCTTTGAGTGTTTTCAATCTGACCAGTGGAAAAACGAGGCGCATCTATCAGGCTACCAAAGGCGACAAACTCGAGAATTTCGAGGTCAGCCCGGACGGCAAAAATATTTCCATCCCGAATATCAGCGGTGCTGTAACTATACTCTCGCTGCCGAATGGTAAATCTCGCAAGATAATATCCGGAAATTCGAAGAGTGAGCGAGATGTTTTCACGCCTGTATGGAGAGACAACAACGAAGTCTGTTTTGAGCGCGTATCGATAAAGGACGATATCGGGCAGGTAGCGCTTTTCTCTCTAAGCACCAACAAGTCCCGCGACATCAGTGTGAAATGGCCGCCAAAAGCCGTTTTTGGACTCTTGAACAAGCCGGACGATAAGCAATTGTCTTTCGAGCAAATGCTGAACGACTTGAAGGAGCAGAAGAAAACCAAGGTCAAAGGCTAGTTTCGGCAATAGTCTCTAGACAAAATACTTTCTGCCTGTCCGTCGGTTTGATTCGCTCAGCCTGACGAAAGCGAGCGCGAGCGGCAGCGAGACTATCGAGATTGCGGCCAAAATTCCGGCAGGCCAGCTTGCTTGCTGGACAAACTCCGCAAGCGTCTTTTCTGTCAGAAAGGCTGCAAGGGCGGTGAATGAAATCATGAGGACAAAGGGAAAACCACAAGTCAGGGCTAGCGTGGCGGCAATTTCTAAGACCTTGTAATTTTCGTCTTTATTTTCTGCCAGTATTTCTTCTGGGCTATCGTAATTTTTTTGCGTTGGTTCTTTTGTTTTCATGCTCCCAGTATGGATTAAGGCTGGTTAAGACGCGGTTATGAAACTCGCTGCCAGACTCGATCTTTCAGGTTGTCTTAACAGTTGCCCGACCTAACTATGATCCTAGAGTCGATCGATTTCGCGTCTATCTTTCTGCGCCAAATCTTTGCGCCCTATCTTTTCATAAACGGCGGCACGCTCTTTCAATGCTGCTTTCGAAGGCTGCAGATCGTATGCTTTTGAGTAGTCGGCAATCGCCTCTTTGTGTTTGCCCATGCTTTCAAGGAGGCGGGCGCGGCTCAAATATCCGGTGTCATCCTGTTTGTTGTGGGCGATCAGAGCATTCAAGCATTTGATCGCTTCTTCCGGTTTTCCCATCGCTTGCAGGCAGTTAACTTCCCTGTACACCACTTGATCTTCATATTTGTCCTTCAGCAAGCGTCGGTACTCTGCAACCGCACGATCGTATTGTTTGAGATTCTCCAGAATCGTTGCTCTCTGAACGAAATACTTACGTTCGGGATTTTGATGTTTTTGGAGAAACATTTCGATGTCTTTGAGAGCTTCGCTGTCACGTTTTAAATTGCTCAATGCACCGGCTCGTTCGTGATAGCCATCGAAATCCGGCTTCTTAACTGTCAGCGCTTTAGTGGCAAATTTCACTCCGCTTACGAAGTCTCCTCTGGCGTCATAGCATTCGGCAAGCCTCGCCCAGGCTTTTCCTAATTCCGGATCAATCTGAAGTGCTCTGCGGAAACACTTTTCTCCCTTATCCGTACCATTTTGCACGTCATTGTAATTGTTCATGTAAGCGGTGCCCAATTCCGTCAGCACATACGGATCATTAGGATGCTTTCGCTGGATCTCTCTCAAAAGTCTGGCGCTTTCTCCGTAGTGACCCAGGGCGCCAAGACGCAGCGCTTCATCAAATTCTCTTCTATCCGCGCCGTCTGCCAGCGCCGGTTGTACGGCTGAGAGAAAGAGAACAATGGTCAGGCAGCGCAGTAAATCATCGAGTGTGAAATGCTTGCCGTTTCCGGCATCATATTTAGTGGCAGAGAATCTTTTCGTCATCGCTTTTATTGTCTTACCATTTTTTCGCTTGCAGCTAAAAACGCTCGGCTTGCTTGCGATCTTTTGATGCCAGATCCTTTCTACCCATCTTTTCATAAGCTTGCGCTCTTTGCTCATACAAGGTTGCAGAAGGTAAAAGCTCGATCGCTTTGCTGTAGTCTGTGATTGCTTCTTTCACTCGCCCGCCTTTGAAGAGGAGATTGCCGCGCGCTTCATAGGCGGCATCATCGTCATCATTGTGCTTTAGAAGATTGGTGAGGCAGGCAATCGCTTCATCAGTCTTGTTCAGTTTTTCCAGGCAGCGTGCTTCCTGGAATGCCGTGCCGTCGTCGAAATGGAGTTTTTGCATGGTGCGATAGTCGGCCAAAGCTCTTTCATATAGTTTCAAGTTCTCCAAAATATTAGCCCGGCGCTCGATTGCCTTTCTGCCTCCTTTGCCCAGAGCGATGAACTTATCGAGATCGGCCAGTGCCTGTTTGTCTTTGTGTTGGTGGCTGTACGTGGCCGCTCTCTCCATGTATGCTTGAACATCGGGCTTTCTCACGCTCAGGGCCTTGGTCGCCATTTCAATAGCCAAATCGTATTTGCATTGAGCATTTGCCCATTCGCTCATGTGGTAATAGGCTTTGCCGTATTCAGGGTCCAGTTTGATCGCTTTTCGAAAGCATTGCTCGGCTTTTATCTGTCCGCCTGCCATCTCGGTTGTGTCGTTTAGGTAGGTTTGTCCAAGTTCGACCAGCAGAGCTGTGTTTTGCGGGTGCAATCGATACAGCTTTAAAAGAATCACGCTGGCCCGATCGCGATGCCCCTCCTTTATGAGAGCTTGCGCTCTGGCGTATTCTCTCTCTTCAATCGTTTCACTGCGGCTGGGCGCACCGGCTGAAAGAGCAATCAGCAACGCAGCGGCGGCAAGTTGATTGATGGTGAAACGTCTAAAGCCGTTCGGCATCTTTGCGATCCTTGTCTGCCAGGTCCTTGCGGCCCATCTTTTCGTAGACATTGGCGCGTTCTTTCATGGCTGTGGTCGAAGGTGAGAGGTCTATCGAGGTGGAGTAGTCGCTGACGGCTTCTTTGTGCTTGCCCAGACTTTCGTAGAGACGGGCTCTATTCAGATACCCTGTGTCGTCGAATTTATTGTGCGCGATCAGTTGATTGAGGCATTTGAGCGCCTCGTCCGGCTTTTTCATAGCCTTGAGACAAGCAACCTCGCGAAATACGATGGAATCTTCATAGTGCTCTTTTTGCATGGTGCGATAAACGACCAGTGCTTTGTCGTATTGCTTCAGATTCTCGAGAAGACCCGCCTTTTGCAGGTAGATTTTTTCTCTATGGCGTCTTTCTGTCGGCAGCGGTGTCTTGGACGTGAAGAGTTCGAAATCAGCCAGCGCTTCTTTGTCACGATGCAGGCTGCTGTATGCTCCGGCCCGCTCGACAAGCGCCGATATGTCCGGTCTCTTTACCGTCAGAGCTTGTGTTGCAAGCTTCACAGCCATCTGCCAATTTCCATGTGCGCTGTACCATTCCGAGAGTTTCTTATAGGCGCGACCATATTGTGGATCGACTTCAATTGCTTTTCTGAAGCATTTTTCCGCTATCTCCGTGCTATGGGTCAGATCGGCGGCGTTATTCATGTGAGCATGCCCCAATTGGCAGAGCACGAACGAATCTTTCGGATTGCGCTGGTTGACTCCTGTGAGTATGCGGATAGCGTCCGGAAAATGTCCTGTATCACAGAGCTTTATTGCGTCATTGACACGCTGCGTATCATATCTATCCATCGCCTGAGCCGGAATCGAAGCGCAATTGATAATAAGAAGAGCGAGAATTAAAAACACACTTGCAGTATTGCCAAGCAAGCCTTTTCCGGTTGCGGTACTAAAGGTGGTGTCGCCTTTGAAATTCGAGAGCATATGACTGTCCGCAGGTAAGTCACTAAGTCGACTAACCTAAGGATACAGCGTTTCGCGAAAGCCTGTGGATTATGGCAGCTCGATGCGCGGGAATGCGTTGTTCTTCATCAAATTGCGAATAAAGGTGAGAGCTACTTCGCGATGTTTGGCCTGGTCGTAGCTGCCGCCCCAGAATCCGTAATAATAATCGGGAAAGCGCGGATCTCTTGGATCACCGTAGATGCGATATGGGTCGAGCGGCATTACTGCATTGCCCGGGGGGACTCTATTGACCCGCTGCAAGCCTGTGCGCGAGTCGGTGTCAACCGCCTTGAGAAGAGAGATTGCATCATCCATTTTCTTCATCGAGTATGGATTGTTCAGTTCAATATAACGACCACCGTTGAGGACCTGATCGATGATCGGTCTCATCGCTTGTGCGGCATAGACATCAGCCAGATAGATTTTGAAGTACGGATTGTCCGATGTTCTTACCGACTCTTCAAGGCTCTTCGCCTGAATGTCGAGCACATTGGACGAAGTTTTGGACATTCGCAAGAAGTAATTCATGGCATCACCGCTCACGAGCCGCTGATTGCCCGGAGTCTGGAAATCCACTTGCTGATTGGGTTTGAAGCTGGAGAAGCCCTTAAACCCGTTTTCTACTGCCATTGCTTCGTTGACTTTCAGGCGAGTCACTTCGAGATCACGCTTGTCCGTGTTCATCTCGATTTCTTTGGCTTGAATCGAATAGTAGTGGCGACGGGGGCGCTGGGAAACAGTGCCGTCTCCGCCTCGAATCTGCTCCATCTCACCGGAGCCGTCCAGCCAGAAGAAATAGCCCTTCGCATCGACGAAATGCTTGACCTTAACGCCTTCCGGGATTCCCTGGATGCTTAGTTGCTGATAGTTGGGATTTGCCGCCAGTTTGCGATCGAAGTCCGCTTCGCCGTAGCGCAGAGTCAGTTTGCCATTGACGACCGGGTCGGGAATTGTGCGGTCCGTAACAACCGGCCGCGTTCCGTTTTGGAGAATTTCCGGCTGGGTCGGCGCGCCCGCCAGGCGCTCGCGAATGCGGTCGCGGAAGGACGTGCTGGGCTCCTGGTATTGGGTGCGCACCCAGTACTCGCTGTTGTCCAAAACACTGCCCTGCGGCGATTTGGTCGCCTGGGGGTCAAATTGCTCGGTTGTCCTTTCGCCCATTAAGTCCGTCCTTACGCCTTTTCTGGCACGCTTAGAGTGAATATCTTCAAAATCAAGCCCAGTGTCAATGTGAAGACTACGTACCTAATCAATTTCGCGACTTTATTAACTCAGTCCAATGGGGCTCCGGGAAGTACCCATAAATGGGTTTAGAGAACGGCAATGCGGGATTGTTAGAATTAGGCATGTAAGAAGCGTCTTTCTTGCGATCTGCCCGTCATCTCGCGATATTCATAATCATGGCGAAGGTATTAGTAGTCGAGGACGATGCCGACACCGGCGCGACAATCAAGGACTTGCTGGTTCTGGAAAGTCATACAGTCGAGGTCGTAGCGGATGGTGTTGAGGCGAATAACCGTCTTCAGCAATACGATTACGACCTGGTTGTCCTGGACTGGGAGTTGCCGGACACGACAGGGGTCGATATTCTCAAGGATTATCGAAGCAATCGCGGTAAGACACCGGTATTGATGCTCACTGGGCGGAGCGATTTTGCCGACAAAGAGACAGGTCTCGATACAGGGGCCGATGATTATCTGACTAAACCCTTTCATCCGCGTGAGTTCGCTGCGCGTGTGCGAGCCTTATTGCGCCGCCCCCAAGTCATGCAAAGCGAGACTGTGGAAGCAGCCGGGATTAGTCTTGATGGGCGTACCAAGAGAGTGACGCTATCTGGTAAGGATTTGGAATTAAGACCAAAAGAATTTGCCCTGCTCGAATTCTTGATGAGGCATCCCAATGAAACTTTCAGTGCGGACATACTGCTTAAGCGCATATGGAGTTCCGAGTCCGAAGCGACAGAGTCCACTGTTTACAGCTTCATGAGCCTTTTGCGCAAAAAGCTCAGCGAGGAGGGCTTGCCTGAAGTGATTAGGACTGTTTATGGACGAGGTTATCGTTTTGAGGCCGGAGGGGACGCAGCCGGGTTTTGAAATTCAAAAACAATATTGCCTATCGTGGACTTGTTCTAGTGGCGGTGCCGCTTCTCTTTGAGATCTTGTTCGTCGGCGTTCTGTTCTACTTTCTCTGGTCTTCTGATCTTCAGACCCGGAAGGTGGAAAGGGCAAAAGCCGTAGGCGAACAGTGTCTTTTCCTCGTTAAGTCGCTCTATGAAACTATGAATCGCATCATTGGTTTAGCGCTTGAGCGTAGCGACGAAGCTGAATCGAAGTATGTGCAAATAGTTAAGCAAATCCCCTTGCAAATGAATGCACTCAAGGACTTGACGAAGAGCTCGCAAAAGCAAGCAGCCAGCGCGCAAAAGTTGGAATTCGAATTCAATCGAACCATGGGCAACTTGCATTCTCTACATGAGGTTGTGGTGAAGCAGGGCTTGGACACGATCGAATATTTACGCTGGGTGCAGAAGGTTCGCAGTCTATTTTCTCGACTGATCTCGGCGCTGGAATCGCTCGCAGAGACCGCCAGTCAGGATGCCGAGATTGCTCGTCAGCAGCAACTCGAAGTAAGGATGTACCTGCTTGAGGCCTTGGCGGCAGGACTGACCATGAATGTGGTTATTTCCATCTTGTTGGCTAACTATTTCTCTCGCTCTATTACCAGTCGCTTGTCACTTCTACAGGACAACACGAAACGTCTGGCAATTAACTTGCCGCTTTCTGAAAAGCTTTCAGGCACGGATGAAATAGCTATGCTTGATAGAGAATTTCATCGCATGGCGCAAGCTCTAAGCGAAGCAATACGCAAAGAACGCGCCGTAATCGAGCAAGCTCGCGAAGTTATATGTTCCGTTGATGATTCGGGCCGATTCACCGCCGTCAATGCAGCGGCTGAATCTTGCTGGACGAGACGACCGGAAGACCTGATCGGTCGACGCGTCGTGGACGTCATTTCAGAGGACGAAAAAGCCGGTATTAGCAAAGCAATTTCATCAGTTGTAAATACTAAGAGCGAATCATCCATTGAAACAAAAGTCCTGAGATCAGATCAAAGTGAGCTTGATGTTCTCTGGTCCATGAAGTGGTCAAACTCTGAAAATTCTCTCTTTTGCGTTGTCGTAGACAACAGCGAAAGAAAGGAGTTGGAGCGGGTCAAGCAATCTTTTATGAGGATGGTCGCACACGATTTGCGTTCGCCTCTAACCAGCATGCAAGGTACGCTGCATGTGCTCGCCTGCAGTGACGGACTTAGTGCGGAGGATCTTTCGAAAATCGAGCGAATGCAGCGTGTCTCGGAGCGATTATTGCAACTGGTCAATGACTTGCTGGAAATCGAAGCACTGTCTTCCAAGGGGGCGCATCCTCGATATGTCAATGCGTCTTCCGGGATTCTGGTAGACCAGGCGCTTGCCAGCATTGAAGCTCTTTTGCAGGAAAAGCGAATTACGGTAAGACAAGATGTTGATGTCTTTGATCTGGAACTTGATTCTGATCGAGTTGTGCAAGTAATGATCAATCTACTTTCTAATGCCGTGAGATTTTCCGATCCTGATTCCGCCATTGAGCTGTCCGTTAAAAAGAGAGGCGCTTATGCGCATTTCTCGGTAGTCGATTTTGGAAAGGGAATCGCGGCTCAATACCATAAGGAGATTTTTGAACCTTTCAAGCAAGTCCAGGACGGCCAGCAATTACAAAAACAAGGTTCTGGTTTAGGTCTGGCGATTGCCCGCGCCATAGTGGAATCTCACAATGGAGAAATTGGGCTGGAGAGCAAACCTGGCCACGGTTGTTGTTTTTGGTTCACCATTCCAATTTCCCCTTAATCGGCCGTTCAAAGTCCGTTCAAGAATTGAGCGTTATTGTTGGCAGCGTACTCAGTTACTACACCGCTGACGCAATAAGAGGTACGGGCAATGGGCGACATCTTCGATTTTAAAAACAACTACGAAGGATTCAAAAATGGACTCGGTCAGATGGGTGACGGATTGCAAAAGGCAGCCAGCGGCGTGGGCGATCTGGTTGTCGGCAAATTACAAATGGATGCGGCTATTATCGGCATGGCTATCGACAGTCAGCCGGCAGTCATAATCGGAAAAAGTCTTATCAATGAAAACCGCGACAGGCTGCCGTCCGGAGGTGGTCTGGCGACCGGACTGGCGATGGAGGCTGCAAGGACGGCCAACAAGGTGGTCGATCACGTCAAGAGTCGACCCGTCACTTCTGCGGCAGAGATGGTCTTGATGCCTCCGCTCTTCGTTGCCGACGCTCTCATATCCGAGCCGGCGGCAAAGCCGAAACAGCCGGAAGTAAAAACAGCCTCTCGTGAAACTCCAAAAAAGGTTCAGGACACGCCTGTCAGTCCGGTTGGCTCAGCCAAACCGGCAGGCGAGACAAACACAAAACTCGACATTGGAAAACCTGTGCCTAAAGGTCCAGTGGAAGAGGACATTGTTCCTAAAGCTCAAACAGAAATACCAAACTTCAATGGGACGAAGGCGGCGAAGGGCGGGTCCGATCTCAGCAAAGCTCAAAGTAATCGCGAATACGATGGAATTGCCGAGGCAAAAGCGGGCCCGCCCAAAGCCGACAAACGAGATGGAGGAGTTGCTGCATACAAGCCAATCGAAAGTAAAGAGGCTGGAGATGAGCGATTCAGACGCGCAAGAAATCGTAGAGAAGAAAGAGCCGGACGCCGAAATCCGTCGTCTGAAGAGGAAGGCTTGCAGCGCCAAGCAAAGGAGATAGACAAAGCCGTTCAGGACTATGAAAAGTCACTGCGTGAATCGCTGCCTAAAAAGTTGGCACATCATATTCCTGAAATGACTCAGAGCTTCAAGGCGCGATTGCAGAATGATGTGGAGAAGGAAAGAAAAGAGGACAAGCAGGAAGGAAAGCCGAAAATTCCTCAGCAACTCGAGTCAGAGCGCAAGAATAGTGGCAAGGCTGCCGAGCTCGCCCCCGGTAAAGACGTAATGAGTGCGTCTCGATTTGAAGAGACGAAACAGAAGTTTGCATACAACGAATCGACTTATGCCCAGGCTTTGCAGCAGGCAGCAGAGAAAGGCAAACCGCTGGTACTGATCGCAGGTACGAAAGATTCTGCCGCTTCGTTTTTAGCTGAAGCGGGTGCCGACGCAAAGAAGGGTGATGCTGTATACGTCTTCGTAGCTCGAGAGAATCTGAGCAAAGACAATCCTCTGGCTCAATATCTCGACAATCAAGTGGGGCGCGACCACGCTTCCAACAGCAATTATTGTTTTGCTTCCGTCTTTCGAGTCAGTAAGGATGCTGCAGGCAACTTGTCGAATTCACAACCGGAGTATGCCGCTACCGGACCGGATGCATTCAAGCGAGAACAAGTTCAATCAGCGGTCGGCCGAATAGACAGAATCGCCCAGGCTGAGCGCAATCGTTATCAAGCAGTGGAGTCTGTGCCTCAAGCGTACTACCAGCCTCAATCAGTCGTCGTATCTGATGTTAACCCCAGCTACCAGGTTCCATACCAGCAGTATCAAGTTCCCTACCAGCAATTTCAGCCCCAACCCGCATTCACTCAGCAAAGAGGTTTGCCTATCTTGCGACGTTTTCGGTAGTCATATCAGATAAGTTTGCCCTGCCCAATGCACAAGAGGAGCCGTCTAAATGACGGCTCCTCTTTGTATTTTCTGCTTTGCGCCTCAGGCTTTGCTGTCAATTTCTTCTTTGAATTTGACCTTCATGTCATTCAAATTGAGAATGCCCAGATCGCCTTCGCGTCTGTGGCGCAGCGCGGCACCGTCAGCGGCCAGTTCCTTATCTCCGATAACGCACATGTAAGGCACTTGCTCTACTTGTGCTTCGCGGATTCGGTAGTTAATCGTTTCAGAACGAGTATCTACCTTCACACGCATGCCCATCTCCTTAAGAGCCGCAGCGACTTTGTCCGCGTGCTCGTAGTGACGGTCGGCAATCGGAAGAATTATCGCCTGAATCGGCGCCAACCAGAGCGGGAAGGCTCCGGCATAGTGCTCGATCAATCCGCCTACGAAACGTTCCATAGAACCGAGAACGGCTCGGTGGATCATCACGACCTTATGGCGGGCATTATCGTCGCCTATGAAGTTGACATCGAAGCGGTTCGGCAAATTCAAATCGACCTGCACTGTAGGACCTTGCCATTCACGGCCGATGGCGTCATAGAGCTTGATGTCGATTTTGGGAGCATAGAAAGCACCGCCACCTTCATCAATTTCACATTCCAGACCGCGCGACTTAGCTGCGTTTTTCAACGCTTCTGTCGCTTGGTCCCACTCTTCGACCGAGCCGATGAATTTTTCCGGGCGCGTGGCCAGGTAGGCTTTATATGTATAGCCGAAGGTTTTCATCAAAGAGTCGATCAAATCGAGAATGCCGTTGATCTCGCTTTCCATCTGCTCTGGTGTGCAGAAGATGTGCGAGTCGTCTTGCGTAAATCCGCGCACGCGCAGCATGCCGTGCAATACGCCAGAGCGCTCATAGCGATAGACGGTTCCCAACTCTGCAAAACGCAGAGGCAGGTCGCGGTAACTGCGCAGTTTGGTCTTGTAGATCATGATGTGACCCGGGCAATTCATCGGTTTGGCACGGTAAGGCATGCCGTCGATGTCCATTGCCGAGTACATATTCTCGCCATAAGATTCCAGGTGTCCGCTGATTTTATAGAGCTCTTCCGACGCGATGTGCGGAGTGAAAACGAAGTCATAGCCGCGTTTTCTATGCTCGTCGCGCCAGTAGTCTTCGATAACTGCCCGAACCGTCGCCAGGTTCGGATGCCAGAAGACCAGACCCGGTCCCACTTCATCATGGGTGGAAAAGAGGTCGAGTTGCTTCGAAAGGCGTCTGTGGTCACGCTTTTCAGCTTCTTCCAGTCTGTGCAGATAATCTTCGAGATCTTTCTTTGACCAGAAGGCTGTGGCGTAAATGCGCTGCAGGTGGTCTTTCTTCTCGTCTCCACGCCAATACGAGCCCGAAAACTTGAGCAGTTTGAAGGCTTTTATATGATTGGTCGACGGCAGGTGAGGACCGCGGCAGAGATCGTTCCAGATCGTTTTGCCGTCCTTGTCCTGCATGAGATAGAGGGTCGGCTCGTGATCTCTGTGCTCTTCGAGAAGCTCGGCTTTGTACTTTTCGCCCTGATCCTTGAATTCCTTTATCTGTTTGTCGACATCAGGAATGTAGAAGCGGACCAACTTTTGATTGGAGTCGGCAATCTTCTTCATTTCCGCTTCGATTTTTTCCAGATCCTCTGCAGTCAGCTTGTGATCCGGAATATCGAAGTCGTAATAGAAACCGTCTTCAATGGTCGGACCAATGGCAATCTTTGCGTTCGGGAACAGGTTTTGCACCGCCTGCGCCATGACGTGCGCGCTGGAATGCCTCAATAGCTCGATAGATTGCTTATCTTCCGGCTTGAGGATGCAAACTGTGTCACCGTCGTTCAAAGGAGTGAATAAATCGCGTAATTCGCCGTTTATAGTGGCGCCGACTGCTTTTCTGTAAAGCCCTTCTGCGATTGATTTTGCAAGATCTGCTGCGGTCCATCCGGGTTCTATCGGTCTTTGAGAACCGTCTGGAAGATTGACCACTGGAGCGTTTTTTACCTCTTGAACTGACATAGTTTTATCCTCATATTGCGGCATCTACAAACTGCCGTAGATAAGGATCTTACCAATTCAGCCCTGGGTTTCTAACAACCGAACTCGCTTCTGAGCTGTTTCGTAAAGGAGGCAAGGTTGTCCCGGGTGGTGTGCATGCGTATGCCGACGCCATCCCAGCGGTAGACGCCGGTTGTAGCGTTTCCGGAATCGAGCCAGGCTTCGACCTTGAAGCCGAAGACCGGCGCTTTTGTAACGCGCAATTCGAAGAACGGCTCGGCCGGCTCGAATAAAACCGAGTCCACCTTGCCTTCGATTAACTGCTCTATCTGCTCGGCCAGTTCATGGACCTCGTCCTTGGGCTTGCGGCAAATCAAGCACTCTTCGAAGTCTGATTCTTCTTGCTCGGGAGCGCTTCCATTATTAGATGAATAGCCGAGATTTATGTTGAAAGGTCCGCTGACCAGGGCCAGACCGACTTTTTGCCAGGCCTGGTCGCTCATGATTTCGGCCACCGGCAGGGCAGGACCGGGGATGATCTCAAGAGTGCTCTCTACTTCTTTGTCTTCGGAGGCTAGTTTTGCCAAAAGGGACCTACTTTGTTGCGAATTCTACTTGTGGGGACCAAACTGCTGTCAAATGTGGCTGAAATTACTTACCAATGCAGAAATTGGCAAATACCTGCCCGATCACTTCTTCCGAAACGGATTCTCCGCAAACTTCCGACAAGCGATCCACAGCCAATTTTAGATCGGTGGCCAGGCAGTCTTGGGGGAGTCCTGTGTCTAGAGTTTCTTTAACAAGCTGCAAAGCTTGATTGGCGCTGCGACACAACTCGTGCTGGCGTTGATTGAGCGAGCCGCCCGCTTGCTTTAGAGCGTCTTCTGTGAGTACGTAATTCTCAATAACTGCGCCGATGTTTTTTACACCTTCGCCCGTCTTTGCTGATATTTCAAGCTTTGCTACCGGTTCGCTCTCGCCCTGGCTGAAATTTCCATTGAGGATTTTGTCGAAATTGAAGTCCGGGCATAAATCCACTTTGTTGGCTATGAGCACGAAGGGCTTGTCGCCAACCAGTTCGCGAACCTTTCGGTCTTCTTGCGACCAGGGTGAATTGGCTTCGAAGAGCATCAATATAAAGTCCGCTTCTTCCACAGCCATGGCCGATCGCTCGATGCCTATAGCTTCTACAGTATCTTCTGTATGGCGAATTCCTGCCGTATCGATGAGGATGACTGGAATTCCGTTCAGGTCAAGCGGTTCATGTAGGGCGTCTCGTGTCGTCCCTGCTATTTCGGTGACGATGGCCCGGTCGTAGCTGAGCAGTTGATTGAGCAGACTTGATTTGCCGGCATTGGGTTTGCCGACGATTGCCACTTTCATTCCTTCGCGCAAGAAATGTCCGGAGCGAGCAGTTTGCAAAAGTCTCTCCAGTGCTTCGCTGCTTTGCCGCACAACGTTTTCGATGTGCTCGGGTGGTGCGTCTCCCACCTCTTCGGGAAAATCGATACCGGCTACTATTTCTGTGAGCAGCGTGAGCAATTCCGAGCGCACTGCTTTTATTTTTGCTCCCAGCCCACCGGCCATAGCAGAAACGGCAAGCTGCCTCTGGCGTACTGTTTTGGCCTGTATTACATCGAGTACGGCTTCCGCTTGAGTCAAATCGATTTTGCCTGCAAGAAAAGCTCTCTGGGTAAACTCTCCGGCCCGCGCGAGTCTCGCTCCGCTTTCCACGCAGGCATTGAGAATTTCGGTCGTGACGATGGCGCCGCCGTGGCAATTGATTTCTATTAGATCCGAGCCGGTGTAAGAATTCGGTGCCTTATAAGCGATAACTACTACTTCATCGATTACGCTTCCGGTCTTGGGATCTCGGATAAACCCGTGTTGGGCCGTGTGTGTTTTAAGTGGCGGCTCGCCGGACTGGTGCGGGAAGCCTTGCGGAGTGAATAGTCGCTCGGTGATGGACCAGGCTTCATTGCCCGCCAGTCGCACGATTGCGATAGCACCGGCGCCGTGGGCGGTAGAGATTGCACAAATGGTGTCGTCCAGAAACATTGAATTCATGGAGGTTGAATTTACCACATGGTGAGGTAGATGCTTATGGATTGAGCTCTTTTGCAAGCGGGGATTAAGTCGCAAAAAGCCGCTGTCGATTTCAAATGGATATAGCTTTCGTATGTACCCATTGCTTATCGCTCTTAAAATGCGGATTCCCAAAGAAAAATATTTTTGCCGAAAATTGGTCGAAAATATGATGGATTCTTTTTTGCGGCAGCTCGCAAATGTGGCGCCGTTTCTGGCTCTCATGGCTTGCGCCTTTCACCATGCGCTTTTTCGACGGCAAGATTTCCAATTTTTTTTCGCTTGAACTACTTGAATAAGATCGGAAGTAGCTGGTAGTATCACGCATTGTTTTACGGCTATTAAATTGGCTCTCGATAGTATTAGGGTAGGGAGAATTCAATGAACAAAGCAGAGTTAGTCAACCAAATCGCTAAGTCGACTGGTCAAACCAAGATGCAAGTGCACAACGCAGTTGCAGCCATGTTGCACACCGTCACCCAAGCTCTTCAAAAGGGCGACAGAGTGACCCTCGTCGGATTCGGCACATTTGAGCGTCGTCAGCGTCAAGCACGCACCGGCGTCAACCCGCAAAATCCGAAGCAAAAGCTCAGAATCGAAGCAGCTAAAGTTCCTGTATTCAGAGCAGGACAAGAGCTCAAAGATGTTGTAGACGGCAGAGCAAAATTGCCTGCTTTGAAGGTCGAAAAACCGGCCGCTGCAGCTCCTAAGAAAGCCGCTGCTAAGAAGCCTGCAAAGAAAGCAGCTAAGCCAGCTAAGAAAGCAGCTAAGCCAGCCAAGAAAGCAGCTAAGAAGAAAAAACGCTAAGCGCTAAGCGAAGCTATAAATCTTGAGGGGAGGCAAATGCCTCCCCTTTTGATTCCGCAAAATATTGCATTCATCTCTATTTTGGGGAATCGCCGTCTTTTTCGGACGGCTTTTCTTTTGCCGCGCGTTCGGACATCTTATTGATTGGTCCATATCGCAAAAACAGTATGACGATCAAGTTGTTCAGAACATGCCCGGTGATGGGTGCCCAGAGCGAATTGGTTGCTTCCATTACCAAACCGAACATCAGACCGGCAATCATCGCCCAAATGCCGTAAGTCAGGTAGCGGAAAGTGGGCATGTGGAACATGCCAAAAATTCCCGCCGCAATATAAAGATTGAAATCCAGTTGCAGCGCGCCTCTGAAGAATACCTCCTCGCAAAAGCCTGATACGACGGCGATTATGACCGCGTCGAGCGCCGTGACGTCACGAAATAGCGGTGCCAGCTCCTCGACGGCTATACGCTTCATCGAGAGTATCGGACCGGCGGCTCTTTCTGGGAATACCTTCTCAAGTAGAAAAGAGCCCGCGTAGATCACCACTGATGTAAAGACGAGCGCAATGCCCACGGCCGCGCCGATTGCGAAATCCTTGCCGTGTGGTACCAGGACTGGTGCGAGCAAAATGTTGCCCAGCCAACACCAGATTGTGGCAATCAGTAGAAGGGCACCTTCTATATAGAGAACTATATTGAGGAGCAAACCTCGATCAGGACGTAACTCGCGCATCCGAGAATACGACCTCCGGTTTGCCCAGATTATCTTCCTGTTTTAGCAGGGCTATATAGACCCCGTTTTGAGCCGCCAAAAGGTATCGTCCCGACTGACCCGGTGCAAGTTCGATAGCCCGCCCGTTAAAGATGTTCTGCGCGTCGGCCTGATCGACTTCGATCTTGTCAAAGCCAAGTGCCGACGTAAGGTCGGTGAAAAGTGACTGCCAGTCGTCTTTCTCAATTTTCTCTTTGATTTGATCGAGAGTAAGAGAGTCTTCCAGATTCATGCGGCCGGCTTTCTCTCGTACTAATTTGGAGAGACAAGCGCCAGTTGCTAGTACATCGCCCAGATCTCGAGCCAGGGAGCGTATGTAAGTCCCTTTCGAGCAATGCACTCTTACCTTCGCGACCGGCGATTGGAAAGCAACCAGTTCGAAACGGTGGACTGTGACAGTGCGCTCCGGCGCCGTTTCCGGAGCTTTGCCTCGGCGCGCCAGGTCATAGAGTCGCTGACCGCCAACGCGAATTGCGCTGTAGACAGGTGGGTGTTGCTTGATCTCACCACGAAACTGTTCGATAGCGGCGCGCACATCGGTTTCTGTAAGGTGCGAGGCATCTAGCTCGCTCAGGACCTCACCTTCCAAATCATCTGTTGCCGTCCTTTTGCCGAACAAGATTTCAGCGTAATAGGTTTTGTCCGAAGGTAAATAGTCGATGAGCCGGCACGCTTGTCCGAGCGCCATCGGCAAAACTCCCTCTGCAAGAGGGTCTAGGGTGCCGCCGTGTCCTGTGCGTTTGACTTTGGTGAGGCGGCGAACGCGCGCCACCACATCATGTGAGGTCATGCCGGGAGGCTTCATCACATTTAGAAAACCAAAGTGCACTGCTTTGCCTGACTGGGGAGAAGACGCTATGCCCGGGAAAAACTAGACTTCGCCGCGGGCAATTTTTCCGAGTAGATCTGAGACCTTAGCCCCACGCTCCAGTGAGGTGTCGAGTTTTAGATTGAGCTCCGGCGCAAAACGCAAATGGAGGCGGCGGCAGAGCTCCCCTCTCATGTATCCGAGATGCTCGTTGAGCGCTTCCATAGTGCTTTCGGAGTCTCCCTCGGCGCCGTAAACAGAAACGTAGACACGGCACGAACGGCAGTCCGGTGTTGACTCCACGTCAGTTATGGAGACGAGTCCCTTGATGCGATCGTCTTTCAAATCACGGCGAATGATTTCCGACAGCTCTTTTTTGATTGACTGTGAAACACGCAATGCACGTTGACTGGACATGTTGCACCTACTACGAGCGGGTAATCTCGCGCTTGGTTTCCTGGATTTCGTACACAGTAACCTTATCGCCTTCTTGCAGATCATTGAATTTCTCGAAGCTCATGCCGCATTCGAAGCCGGAGGCAACTTCTTTGGCATCGTCCTTGAAGCGTTTGAGAGTTTCGATCTTGCCTTCGTAGATGATGGAACCACCGCGGTCGATTTTGGCGATTCCGCCCCGTTTGACCTTGCCCGATGTAACCATGCAGCCGCCGATGGATAGCGCTTTGCCCAGTTTGAACACGGCGCGAATTTCGGCCTGACCGATTTGAACTTCCGATCTGAGCGGCTGGATAAGACCTTGAATCGCCTTTTCCAGATCGTCTGTAATCTGATAGATGATGTTGTAGGTGCGGACGTCCACGCCTTCTTTCTCGCTGACTTCTTGCGCGTTGCGGTCAGGCTGCACGTTGAAGCCGACGATGATGGCATTCGATGAGGCTGCCAGGTTGACGTCGTTTTCGGAGATGTCTCCGGACGATGTACGCAGCACCCGCACCGCCACTTCATTGGATGTGAGCTTACGGACTTGTTCGGCAATAGCTTCGGCTGTACCTTGCACGTCTGCCTTGACGATGATGTTGAGTTCTTTGACCTCGCCGGTTGCCAGCATGTCGTGCAGAGATTCGAGTGTGACGTGATGTGGACGTCTGTCTCCTCTTTCTGCTTTGCGCGCATCGACGATTTGCTTTTGAATCTGCATGTCGGAGACGACTTCGAAGCGATCACCGGCCAGAGGAACGTCATCCAGTCCGAGAACTTCGACTGGCATCGAAGGACCGGCTGCTTTGACGCGCTGACCGCGGTCGTCGAAGAGAGCTCTTACCCTGCCGGAGGCTGTTCCGGCAATAAGCAGATCACCTTCTCTGAGAGTGCCTGTCTGAACGAGCGCGGTGGCGACCGCACCCTTGCCCCGCGAAAGTTCGGCTTCGATGATTACACCGGCTGCCGGCTTTTCCGGGTTGGCTTTCAAATCTTGGATTTCGGAAACGAGCAGGATCATTTCGAGCAGCTCGTCGAGACCGGTGCGCTTCTTAGCCGATACATTGACTGTGACTGTATCACCGCCGAATTTGTCCGGCAGTATTCCATGTTCCATCAATTGAGTAAGAACGCGATCGGGATCGGCGTCCTGTTTGTCGATTTTGTTGACTGCAACAATAATCGGCACTCCGGCCGCTTTGACGTGGTCGATCGCTTCAATTGTTTGAGGCATGACACCGTCATCTGCGGCTACTACAAGGATAGCTACGTCGGTCGCTTTCGCTCCGCGAGCACGCATGGCGGTGAACGCCTCGTGACCCGGTGTATCGAGGAAAACAATCTGGCGCAGGGAACCGTCTTCGTGCGGCACTTCTACGTGATAAGCGCCGATGTGCTGAGTGATGCCGCCGTGTTCTGCATCGGTCAGCAAGAATTTGGTCTGACGAATAGCGTCGAGAAGGCTGGTTTTGCCGTGGTCGACGTGACCCATGATCGTGACCACAGGCGGTCTTGTGACCAATGCTTTGCGGTCTTCTTCGGAGAGGTCCTCTTCTACTTTGACGACTTCTTCGACCTTCTCTTCGGTCAGGACTTCGTATTCCATTTCCGATGCCAGCTCGCGAGCCAACTCGACTTCCACGAGCTGGTTGACGGTGCGCATCGTTCCTTTCATGAAAAGTCGTTTGATCACTTCTGTGTCTGCGACATTCATTTTTTCGGCCAGTTCTTTGACCGTCAGATTTTGTGTAAGAGTTATCACTTTTGGAACTTCTATAGTCGCTGCTGCTGGACGCGACTTTTCTTCCTTCTTTTGTTGTTGTTGTCTTTCTTGACTTGTGTGCCGAGACTTGGGCGGTCGGGGCGGCGTGGCGCGATTTGAAGGGGCAGCCACCCTCACAGGCTGAGATGGGACTGAGGGAACGGACGGTCTTTGTACCAGTTCTTTGAAGGCGTCCGGAGAGAAGTTTTCTGTCGCTTTGGACTTTTCTTCCTTGGCTGCTTCTTCTACCTTGGGTGCTTCTACCGGTTCTGCCGGAGTCTCTTTGGCTTGCTCGACGACCGGTTGAACTGGCGGCTCTTCCGGTTTGGTCTCGCTCTGGACCTTGCTCTTGATTGCTTCCGGCTCCTCAAGAACAGGAGGCGGTGCAGCCTCGACTACCGGCTCTGGTGAGGGTGGAGGTGCGACTGGTTCTTTGGGCGGCGCCTTCTCGACCGGCTCTTGCACCGGGGGCGCTTCTACAGGTGGAGCCTCCGCGACTGCTTCCTCCGGCGCCGTCTCTTTTCTGTAACGTGCCAGGACTCGGGGCTTCTGCTTTTCAGGAGTTTGCGGCGGCGGAATCTTGCCTAGAGGCTTGGCAGCTGTCTTGACTGCCGGCTTATCCTTCTCACCCTTGCCGTTTTTCTTGCCCAGGTGCGAGATGAGAAGCCCTACCGTGCTCGCGTCTATGGTGCTCGAGTGGCTCTTGATGTCGTAGCCGAGTTCGCGCAAAGCCGTGATGATATCCCCATTTTCGAGGTTCATCTGGCGCGCTAATTCGTACACACGGACACGATCGTTCATCAGGCTTTTACTCCTTGCTCTGTGTATTTTGGCACGTTTTAGCCGTATCTGTGCACTCTCTGTATACAAGCTGTATCAGTTGCTCAGAGAGCGGGAAAGCCACAGAGCGTGGGGCTGGCTTTCCCTTTACTTTCCTTCCTTCCAGCGCCCCTTTCAGGCGCGTGCCTTTCAAAGCCTGGTCAACACAGGCTTTCGAGCGACAGAGATAACACGATCTTCCTGATAGGTGCTTATCACCGGTGTTCAGGCGGACTTCACCGCTTTGGTAGTCGCAGGTGAGTCGAATTAAATCTTTCTGCGCTTTCTTCAAACGGCATGCCACGCAGATTCGCGTAGAAAGCAACGGGCTGTATCTCCGGTTGGATGCGGAATGGATAAGAACGGGACAGCTTGGGGGCTGCCCTTCGCTCTTTTCAATTGCACACGTGAGTGTCTAGCTATCTGGGACCGGATTTACCGGTCCCCTTCTGACTACGCTTGGGCGCCCAAATCTTCCAGTGTTTGATTGAGAGATTTGAAAGAACCGCCCGCTTGAGATTCGGACTTGATGTCGATCTTCCAGCCGGTCAATTTTGCCGCCAGACGGACGTTTTGACCGCCGCGACCGATTGCCAGGCTGAGCTGATCGTCGGGCACAATCACTTCGGCTCTTTTGCCGCTCGCATCCGGAGTCTCTTCGTAGAGGGCTACGGTGGTGATGCGAGCAGGGCTCAGGGCGTTGGAGATATAGTCGACCGGGTCGCCCGAGAAGCGGATGACGTCGATCTTCTCGTTGCGCAATTCGGCAACGACGTTCTGAATACGAACGCCGCGTGTACCGATACAGGCGCCCACCGGATCGACATCTGCGTCATCGGAGTGAACGGCTATTTTTGTACGGTAACCCGCTTCACGAGCAATCGATTTGATCTCGACCGTGCCGTCTTCGATTTCAGGCACATAGAGCTCGAACAGTTCTCGGACCAGCTCAGGGTGCGCTTGTGAAACGATAATTTGCGGAACGCGTCCGGTTTCTCTCAGTTCGAGAACGTACACACGAACGCGGTTACCCACTCTGTATGTTTCGCCAGGCAGCTGTTCGCGGGTGGGCATGCAGCCTTCTACGCGACCGAGGTTGACAATGACGTTGTTTCTCGTGTTGGAGATAACTTCGATACGCTCGATTTGACCTGTCGTGCAGGTGCCTTTGCGTGCTTCGAATTCTTTTTTGATCAGCTCTTTTTCTGCTTCTCTCAAGCGCTGAGTCATCAGTTGCTTGGCTGTCTGTGCTGCGATTCGTCCGAACTCGGAGAAGTCGGCGGGCGTAACTTCGATTTCCAAAACTTCGCCGACTGAGACGTCCGGAATCAGATCCTTTGCGTCTTCCAGGCTGATTTGGTGATATTCGTTTTCCGCTTTGTCCACAACTTCTTTGGGAGCGAAGATGCCGATTTCACCTGTTTCGTGGTCGAAGATTGCCCGGACGCCTTCTACGTCGTGGTCAGGAACTTTCTTCTTGTAAGCGGCAACGATAGCGTCGCACACGTACGAGATGAATTCTGCTTGCGGAATATTGCGTTCTCTTTCCAGCTCTTCTGCTGCTTCCAAGAGTTTGTCGCCGATTTTGATCATGGATTTGACTCCTTCAGTCTATTCAATTTTAGTATTCAGTTTTGGGACTCTTTTCGGTTACCAGTTTTTCAATTCGTAGAATGTGGCTTGGTGTCCGCATTCCCTCGGGGTGGGGTGACCCTAAATCTTGGCTCTATTCTTCTAAGTGGCATTCCTCTTCCGGGCCTGAAGCCTGGAGCTTAGGCATATCCTGGGGATGCAGGCGAATCAGAGAAACTTTCTTTATGTCCAGTGTCAAGCTGGGACAGCCTGGCAATGCGTTCTTCTGAAGTTCCGCAGTTTTTTTGGACGGTTTGGCGTTGTGACCGGTGCCCCTCTTCGCCAGAATCGGCTTGGCATTTTTCAAATGCAATTTGCCATCGAGAAGCGCTTCCAGCGTGGCTGTAAACTCGGTGCCGAGGTCTTGAACTTTGTCTTTCGCTCTGACAAAAACCTGATGCCCGGCAAAAACTTGAAATTCCCGTGCCGTCTTGAGTTCTCTTTCAATGCCCGGGCTCTGTACTTCCAGATAGTATGAGCCTTCGATAATTGCCGGCTTGCCGTTGGACTGGGGTTCCAGAAGTTCACCCAGTTGGCGGCTTATCACTTCACAATCCGACAAGCCCACGCTTTTCGTATGTGAGAAAATCGTCACTTCCACACTCTTTCTGCGACCTTGCTGAGTCAGGCGTACATCGACGACCTGAAAGCCAAGCGGGGCGGCGATTTTTTCGGCGAGCGTCGTCACCTCTAAAATCACTTCTTCTGGTTTTCTACTTAGCATTCGCGAAATCTGTTCTTCTAGGTTTGTTGCGGCAATATCTCTACTGTCGTGACGCATCGTGCTTCGGGCGGCTCGAATAGGAGCCAAGCACGACAAAGACACCGCCGAAATAAAAGAGGGCGTAGGTTTTTGCTTCCTACACGTCTCAATTGCTTCCCTTGCAAGCCGCTATGTTAGCATACCGGCAGTTTTCTCACAATCAAAAGGGGCTAAAGTGCCGATTTCTGTCAGTTTTTCAAATCAGCAAAAGTATTTGAAGGTGAGCAAGAAAGTGTGGCAAGCCAAATTCGACAAGCTGGCAGCCGCAATAATTCGCAATCTTCAGAGCGATCCTCCAGCGCATCTGAAGAAGAAGTGGCTGGCAAAAGTTGCCGACAGAGGCTTATTCAACGTCGTATTCGTCACCAACGAGCAGATCCAGGAACTGAACCGGCAATGGCGGAGCAAGGACGCTCCTACCGATGTGCTCTCCTTTCCTATGGATGCCGACGAACCTCCGGAAGGAGAGCCCTGGGAATTGGGAGACGTAATCATTTCGGTGGAGCGAGCAGACGAGCAGGCGCAAGACTACGGGCACAGCCTCGAGCGCGAATTATGCTTCCTCTTTGTGCATGGCGCTTTGCACGTCCTGGGGTTCGACCACGAGACAAAGAAGGAAGAGAAGGAAATGTTCGGGCGCCAAGCCGAGGTGCTCGATTCCCTGGGAATTAGCAGAGACTAGTAATAAAACCATCTATAACAGTTGAGACGGAAGCAATCTCTTCGCTTGCAGGACGTGTTATCTTGCAAATTGGGAGAGGAATTCTATAGTGACAGCAGGAACCGCATCCAAAGTCGCCGAGTCGAATTCGCCAAGCGTGCCGATTTGCGTGACTATCACCAAAGAAGTTGAGTCCGGCAAGCCTTTTGCCGTTCCAGCGAGCTGGCAGCACAAGACCGGCCGCACCACGAGCATGATCGAATCTTTCTATCACGCATTTAACGGCATTGCGCAAGGCTTGAAAGAGCAGCGCAATCTTCGCATTCATTTTTCCATCTCCGTTCTGGTGATATCTCTGGGAGTTTTTCTCCGGGTCGATTTGATTAGCTGGCTGGCCCTGGTTTTGTCCATGGGGCTCGTAATTGCTGCGGAGCTGCTCAATACGGCTATCGAGCACGTGGTCGATCTAAGCGCCGGTGGTGAATACCATTTAGCTGCGCGAAAGGCTAAAGACACGGCAGCAGCGGCTGTTTTGGTGGTTGCACTGGCGGCGTCGGCCGTGGGAGCAATTGTCTTCTTGCCCAGGCTCTGTGCCTATTTTGGAGTTTAGAAAGCCTTCATTCGGGCATATTCTATATGTAGGGGGCTAAATTCAAAACCCCGTCTGGTGCGGCATTTCACGGGCACCGTGGGATTTTTCCCATTGACTGTCCAATCTTCGCTGAGTTATGTATATATGCGAGCACGACTACATAAAGACCTAACCCCTTTGCGAGGTCCTACCGAATGAGTACGGGTGATTACGATTCCCGTCCGGCAAATTTATATCAGTTTGCGGATGGTCAATCACAAAACCAGGGCGATGGAAGAGATTTCTATCAGTTCAATGGCAATGATGGACCGAGCCGGTTACAGGAAGACGGCTGGAATATACCGCGTGGTCAGACTCAGACATACGCTTTCCCTATGGATGGTCAAGGCTATCCAATAATCAAAAACTATGGCACCGTCAACATCTATATGTCCGGCGGCAACGGCTACGACGACGCTTCTTGCCGGGCTATGCAGGCAGCCAAGCTCAACGACATGATGTCCGGTCGTTACGACAACTATGACGACCGTTATCGCGATCAGTGGGCGCCGGAAAATAATCGCTTGTCCGATTTCCGCCGTCAGGCGCTGATTCGTGACGGGCAAAGAATGGATCAGCAGATCCGAGATCAGTACAGCCGCAGCTATTATAATCCGGATGCTTATTACGATCGTTCTTTCAACGACTATGCTTACAGGCGTCCGGGCGGCAATAACGTCAGTTATACGCATGGCGGACGCGACGGAATCAGCTTCTATAGAAGCGAACCTTCATATAGCAGCTTGCCGCCCTGGGTAAATGATGATTGCTTCGGGACCGGAAGAGATCGAAATGGCTATCGCATTTTCCAGGATTTGCTGCAGACCGGATTGTCATATGACATAGCGCGTCGGCATTCCCGCAATGGCGGTTATGACGACTACAGCCGTGGCGGACGTTGGGACAGAGGATACGACAACTATCGTACCAACCCGATCGAGATGATGCTGATGGCCAATGCGATTGGCGGCAATCGCTGGGATCGTTACAGCAACCGGTATTTCGATGACAATCGCAATATCAACTACACGCACGGCGGACGCGATGGTTTGTCCTTCTACAACCAGAGCCCATCATGGGATAGATACGGCAGTAATGCCGGTCTAGGATTGCTGGAAGATGGATTGAAGACCTATTTGGCTTACGATATCGCCAGGCGTTCTGTTCCCAGATACGAGTCGCACCGCAACGTCGATAGCTATTACGGAAGCAACGACAGATATGCCAATCGCGATTATGAAGATCGCGGCTATCAGCAATCATATGCGCGCGCTCGTCACGACATGATGCAGCAGCGCAATGCAGACCGCATCGCCTACAATCGCCAGAGAGCCCTGGAGCGTCAAGGACGCGCCTAGAGTCTAGAGCCCGAAATATATTGAGCTGGAATCAGGATCCGAAGAATCCCGAATGATTCTCAATTGCGTGTCGAATGCGGATTGAAGGTTTTCTCCGGTCAAAACTTCTCGCGGTGCGCCGGCAAATAGCTGCGAGGAAGGTCCTTTTGGTGCCTTCTTCAGGCAGATTACCTGGTCGCAGACCTGTGAAATGAAGTTCAAATCGTGCAGGCACGTGATGATGGTCATGCCTTCGGACTTCAATTTCAGCAAAAGCTGCATCAAACTTTTTTGATGTTTGAAGTCCAGGTGTGCGGTCGGTTCGTCCAGGAGCAAGATTTCCGGCTGCTGGGCCAGCGACATGGCAATGGCCGTTCTCTGTCTTTCTCCTCCGGAAATCTCGGCAATCGACTTTTCTCGTAAATCCGCAAGTTCTGTGGATTTTATGGCATTTTCGATGGCCTCTTTGTCGTTGTGATCCGTTCGCCACTGCCACCATTTTTGATGCGGATTGCGTCCCAGTGCAATCATGTTTTCCACCGTCAAGTCTCTGGAGTTGGCGATGTCCTGCGGTACGTAAGCCAGTTTTTTAGCCAGTGCAGGCAGAGGCACTGAGTGGAGATCCTTTCCTTCAAAGAGAATCGTTCCTCTAATCGGCCCAAGCAGGCGTGCAATTGTCTTGAGCAGGGTGGATTTGCCGGCTCCATTGCCTCCGGCGATCGCTGCTATTGAGCCTCGCCTGATTGTTACGGATACGCCTTCTACGACAGCCTTTTGGCTGAAACCTGCAGAAAGCTCTTCCAGCTGTAGGACAACATTATCGGTGTCCGTCATGCCTCATCTCCCTTGCTCGTCGAAATCAGGTAGAGGAAAAACGGACCGCCGACCAGTGAAAGCAGTGTGCCCAGAGGCAATTCTTGTCCCTGTCCCAGAGTGCGCGCAGCCAGATCGGAGACCGTCACCAGGACTGCTCCGATGAGCGCTGATGCGATTATCTCGACTCTCTCGTCCCGGACGAACAGCATGCGGGCCAGATTGGGGGCGATCAGTCCTACGAAAGCAACCAGACCGGATGCCGAAACCGCCGCTCCGCACATGAGCACGGCACAAGCGAGCAGGAGCCACTGCAGTCGTGAAACATCCACGCCGAGAGCCTGTGCTGTTTCATCGCCCAACGTGAGGACGCGAATTTGCTTGGACAGAAGCAATGTGGCAATGATACCGCCTATGGTGTAAATCGACAGGGTGCTCAAGTCGCTCCACCCGCGTCCTGCGATTCCACCGGCCAACCAAAAGATAATCCCCTGGGCTTGGGGCGCGCCCCCGGATTGAGTGATGATAAGCGTTATCAAAGAGCCGCAAACCGCCGATATGGCGACGCCTGCCAGAATCAGGCGGGTAACCGACAGACCGCCTGATCTTCTGGCCATTTGAGCGACAAGAAGCGCCGCGGCCAGTCCTCCGGCAAATGCCGAGGCGGGCATGAGACTGAAGTCCAGTCCCAGAATTATCGCTGTTGCCACAGCCAGACCGGCGCCGCTCGACACGCCTGTTAAGTAAGGATCGGCCAGTGGATTTCTGGACAACGCCTGCAGGATATAGCCCGATACTGCAAGGCATGCACCGACGGCGGTGGCAATCAACGTGCGAGGCAGGCGAATCTGAGTCAGTATGTCGGCAACACCCGGAGCGGAGATGCCGGATGTTCCGCCCATAATCAATTCGATGGCTTCCCTGGGAGCGACAAAAACATCGCCTATGCACACGGACGTGAGAAAACCCGCGACAAGCACAGCCGCTAGAATGACGAGCCTCAGAACCATATTCGGTTTTGTCTGCACCGCGCTTGTCATTTGATTGGAAGATTAGAGTTGCGGATAGGAATACAGAATTCTACATCCTCTTCGGTGCGTGATACTATTTAGCACTTCCTGAGGGTGTTACAGACGTGCCGATTTATCTGGACAACAGCGCAACAACGCCTGTCAGGCGTGAAGTGATTGACGAAATGCTGCCAATTTTGGAGAGTGATTTCGGCAATCCTTCATCAATCCATTCGCACGGCGTCAAGGCTGCCGCTGCGGTGAAGGTCGCCAGAGAGCGCGTGGCGGGGCTTTTAGGCTGCTCGCCGGCGGAAATTTTTTTCAGTCCTTGCGGCACATATGCCAACAACGTTGCCATACTCGGTCGGGCGCGCTTTGTTGAGGCCAATGATGGCGGGCGCCATCTGATTACGACATCGATAGAACACCCATCCGTCATTGGTCCAAGCCAGCATTTGGAATCACGAGGTTGGCGCGTTACTTATTTGCCTGTCGATAAGGACGGAATTATCGATTTGGAACAGTTGAGAAGTGCAATT
>JAIETE010000173.1 GCA_019745505.1 Candidatus Obscuribacterales bacterium
GAACTGAAACGAAATGCCGGCAGATCGGTCCTCATAGGGAGGGCCGACTCTGCCGGCAATAACCACAAGAGAAAACCCGAGCATGCAAATCGCAAACTTCAACTTCGCCGGAAAAGCGGCCGACCTGAAAGCCATCTCTCTCTCGCTCGAGACAGAGTACGACCAGAATCTGCGCGCCCATTGGCTGACGCTCAACGCACTCCACTATGCCTATGGCTCTCTGGCCGGCGCCGCCAATAAGCTCGAGAACGCGCCCCAGGGCTCCGAGAACTTCGGCAACCTCATCGGCACCGTCGCCGACGAAATCACCGCAGTCGAGTCCGTGCTCTCCAGCATCGACATCGAGCGTGTGAAGTCCGACGCAATCTACGCCGGCAGCCAGCTCGAGCGCGCCAGCATCGGCCGCCGCTCGGCAGAAGCTGTCGACCAGCTCGCCGGCTATGTGGCAAAGGCTGCGACCGCGGCGGCAAGCGTCGAGCAAGCCGCAAAACAGCGCGCCACCTTCATCTCTGCGCCCGCCAAGCGCGTTGCCGTCGTGAAGGGGCACTTTACCCACACCAAGGGTGGCAGTCCGGTGCGCTTCCACACTGGCTGGCAGTGCTCCATCGACCGCGAACTCGAAGACGGCGGCATGCTGATCGGCGCCGGCGGCTGGGCTGTTCCTTTCACCGCCGAAGAGATCGCGCGTCTCTTCGACATCGTCGAAGCGTAAGCTACCTCACCATTATCCCAGCCTCGGAAAACCGGGAATACCGCCCGGTTTTCCGAGCAGCCGAATGGGCTATTCGCGCTTGCACAAACAGGCGCGTCTAGTCCTTTCGTCTTACATCCGCTTATACTACTGCTTTTAGTATTATATCAAGAACCTCTGCATACGGGCGTTTCGGTTCATGAAGGAGCCGATGAATGATAATGTTTGGCGCAGACTCAAAACTAGCTAAAGACGGCAGTACCCTGGCTCATGGCGGGGCGCATGAACGCTGCTTGTTCCTTTTGCTGATGAACACTGCTGTTGTAGATGCGGCAGGCATCGTCAGTACGTCCAAGACGTGTGTAAATCCATGCCATTTTTATCAATCGCTTCTTCGCTACAGGATCGCTTTGGGCCGAATGCTCCTTGTCGAATTCAACAGCCTGGCGGCACCAACTCTCTGCATCCTTCATGCGATCGAGAGCAATATAGAGGTCGATTATTCTGTTGTATGCCGCTGACGCCTCAGCCAGTTTCGAAGCAGACAGGAAAAAGGACAGACACGCCTTATAGTGCTTAATGAGCTGAACATGTTTGTTCTGCGCGAGATAAACATTGGACATTTGCACCCGCACTTTTTCCGCAAAGTCAGAATGCAAAAGGTTGTTGTCGGTCAGAATTGAAAGCGCCTGTTCTAGCAATCCCTCAGCCTTTCGATAACGTTTTTGCTGATAGTAGAACAAAGAGAGATTGGCATATACCACCGCTAATTTCGGATCGGTTTTGTTCAGTGACTTGGACTTTTGATAGGCAGCAAGGAAAAGTCGTCCGGCAGCCTGGAATTGGCCCTGTGAAAATGCTGTGACGCCTTGTGAGACGTATGAATCGATAAGGTTTTCAGTAATCATGTGTCACTTCGCAATAGGGGCGGAGGTTACGCCGATCTTCTCGGCGCGATGTTGCAGATCCATTGCACGGTCATGCGCAAAATACGTAGCTGCGCATTAAACGAAGAATTGCCAAGTCGCAAAACCAATCGACAAAGCTTTCTGGGGTAAACTTGTATGCGACTCTGGCAAAAGAAAATGAACCTGGCTATTCTCAAGCAACTCAAGGGCTCGAAAATCACTGCAGAAGCACTGCGGGAGACGATCGCTTCGGCCATTGAAAACAAGCATCTGGCACCCGGCGAAAAGCTGCCGTCCACTCGCGATATGGCGCTCTACCTGGGCATCTCGCGCACGACGGTGATGAAGAGCTTGGAAAGCCTCATCGCCACCGGACACCTCACAACAAGCCCCGGCGCCGGAACCTGGGTTCGAAAAACAGACAGAAATGGCGCCTCAGACGAGCACGATTCGCTCGACAATCAGGAACAACCGACAGGCTATCCATGGCACAACAGATTCTCGCACCTGGCTAACAACCTGCATGCTCAGCGTATAGAAGCAATAGAAAACACCGACTTCGACGAGATCAATTACGGCTCTGCGCCTAGCGATATGCTTCCCATGCAGGCATGGAGAAAGTCGCTTCTGCACTGGAGCCGCAGCGCCGAGAATTTTGACTTCGAGACAAACAGCGACGCTTTCGGATATTTGCCGCTGCGCAAAGCGATAGCCGGATTTCTGCGCCGAACCAAGCAAATCATCTGCAAACCGGAACAAATAGTAATCGGCTCAGGCGTGCAAAGCGTTGTTTCGCCGGCCTTTGCACTGCTTGTAAAACCGGATGACGCCATCGTTTGCGAAAACCCCGGCTTCTGGGGCGCCCGCGAACAATTCCACAGCCTGGGCGCGGCAGTCATTCCCATCGGCATCGACGAACATGGTTTGATTGTGGACCAGCTCAAAGAAATCGACCGCCCGGTGCAATGGATTTATGTCGAACCTTCATGCCAGGAACCTTCCGGAGTGATGCTCTCGGAGTCTCGAAGAGTTGCATTGATCGACTGGTGCCAGAGCAATAATTGCGCGATTCTGGAAGACGATTGGGATTCCGAATTTCAATACGACGGGCAGGCAGCACCGCCTCTATTCAGCTTGGACAAAACCGGCTCGGTAATTTACTTCTATTCATTCTGGCGTTTGCTCTATCCGCTCATTTCCGTCAGTTTTCTTGTTATCCCGGAACAGCTAATCGACACCTTCCAGAGCTACAAGTGCAGCTGGGATCGCCAGTTTACGCTCGTAGAACACCTGGTGCTGACGGAGATGCTCGACAAAAACATCATTGAGACGCATATGCGTTCGATGTGGAAAAGCTTGAGAAAACGCAGACAAGCATTGATCTTTGCGCTAAAGAAGCAATTCAAAGACGATATCAAACTGGCTTCATCGACCAGCGGCATGCATGTCGTCGTTCAGTTCAAAGAGAGCTTTTCGGAAGAAACTATCTTGGCTTGTGCTAAAAAGGCAGGTTTGTCCTGTGCGACAACACGCCCTTATTACGCGCACTCGGCAAAAACCAACGAGTTCATGCTGCGATTCTCTCATCATCCGGAGGATGAAATCGAATCTCGTGTGAGCTTTCTGGCGACGGAATTGGCGAGAAATTTCCAATCTTGACACTGACACAGCTCGTAAGAATGGGCCAGTTTTGGCGAATTTTGATTGACCAGATACACCTTCAAGAACCGTTCTTTGTAGGCGTTTTCTATAAAGCATCATGAACTTAGTGTAAAGCCTCTATTTACTTGCTTTTGGCAGAAGCACGACTTAGGTTCGAACGGTATCTCTTCCGTTTTCTTTTCTTGCAAGCTCATCGCCTGATCGCACACTGAACTCAGCATAATCGCCCCTTCAGATAGACGCGTCTACGTCCGGTGACAACACGGGCAGGACCGCGGCGACCAGGGCGATCAAGAAACAGGGGTTAAGTGCCCTCTTCCATTCCACCGCCAACACAGTTGGAGGTGGGTGTTCTTCCACGCTTCGTCAGAGAAAACCCCATGGTTCAAAACCTGAAAGATGCAGTCGCCGGACTTCCCTTCGACGTCATCGTAATCGGCTCCGGATATGGTGGAGCGGTTTCGGCCTATCGCCTGGCCCAGGCAGGATTCAGCGTCCTGGTTCTGGAGAAAGGCTACAGCCATCAAGCACCCAATATCCCGCGCGGCAAGCAATCCGAATGGAATCCGGGCGAAAATCGCTTCGGACCCCATACGGTCACTCACCTGAGCAACCGCGTAACCGCCTGGACCGGCACCGCCCTCGGTGGCGGCTCCATTGTCAACGCCGCGGTGATGATCCGCAAGGATCACTTCGAAAATTGGCCGGGCGGCATCACACGCGAGAGCCTCGACCCGTACTACGACCGCGCCGAAAAGATGCTGGGCGCGAAGGTCTATCCCGTCCATAGCACCGATACGCCTTACGGCATGACCACCAAGACAGTGGCAATGCTGAGAGCGGCGGAAAAGCTAGGCACGCGCTCCGTCATGCCACCCGTGGCAATCACCTACCGCGAGCCCGGCGAGCCGGTCGGCACCGTCAAGCTCAATGCATTCGGTGTACAGCAGCAAGGCTGCCGGCAGTGCGGGGAATGCTCTCTGCCCGGCTGCAATTTCACAGCGAAAAACAGCCTGGACTTCAACTACCTCTACGGAGCCCAACAGCATGGAGCGCAGCTTGTCGTAGGTGCGCAGGTGGATGTGATCACGCCCATCTACGGCGCAGACAAGCAGGAAGCCGGCTATACGGTCCAGGCCACCGACCCCAAGTCCGGCGAAACGCGCACTTTTGAAGCGCGCTTCGTCGTACTCGCGGCCGGTTCGGTCGGCTCGAGCGAAATCTTGCTGCGCAACAAGAAGATTCACGAGACGCTTCCGCTTCTGTCTGCACATCTGGGGCGGCAGTACACGACAAACGGCACCTTTATCGGGTTCGCCGTGCGTTCCAAGCAGGCCTTCGACCCCGCCGGCGGACCGGAAATAACGGCCGGACTCGACTTTCCCGGTGCCGACGGTCGCAGCCAGGGACATCTCGTCTTCGATGGCAGTTTCAACGGATTCAACTACGACACCTTCTACGTCACCGGTCAACTGGTGCGCATGAAGGATTTCATGATCAAGGCAGTGAGCAGGGCGTTCAAGCTCGCCGAAAGGCTGCGCCTGGTGGTGCCGCGCACGACGCTGCCGCTTCTGGTCATCGGTCGCGACAACGCCGTCGGCAACTTCACGCTCAACGAGCAAGGGAGAATTCAAACCGACCTCAATCCGGACGACAATGCCTCCTTCTACAAACGCGCCAATGCCCACATGCGTCGTTTCGCAAAGGAGATGGGCACACGATTTTTGCCCTTCCCGCTCTGGGCACTGCAACGCAAGATCGACGTCCCGCACAACCTCGGTGGAGTGCCGATGGGCACCAGCTGGCTTGACGGAGTCGTCGACGACAAGGGGCGCGTGTTCGGTCATCGCAACCTTCTGGTGCTGGACGGCTCGATCATCCCGGCAACCATGGGCGCCAACCCGGCGCTCACCATCGCAGCCCTGGCAGAGCGTTCGATGGAAACGGTGATTCCATTCATGCGCCAGCACGGCTACAGCGAAGCCGTCGCAACGCCACCACTCG
Source organism: Candidatus Obscuribacterales bacterium (assembly GCA_019745505.1). GTDB lineage: Bacteria > Cyanobacteriota > Vampirovibrionia > Obscuribacterales > Obscuribacteraceae > QKMZ01. Next base: position 5,266 of record JAIETE010000173.1, read on the forward strand.
CAGTACCGCCCGAGCGAGATCTGACCGGCGACTTCCACACCATCCACAAGATGGTCAAAGAGAAAGGACCGGCGCGCGCCGACAGTCCCGCCAGTCTGGCCGGCGACGGCAAGGTGCGGAAATTCATCTGGACGCCGGGCATCTTCGCCAGTCACATGGGCAACCACTCCAAACACATCCTGGAGCGAGTCGCGGCCATGGGGTTACAGGCAGTGCCGGTGCCGGTGGATACGGATGTCGCCACGCTGGAGAACATCGAACTCATCAAAGGCTGCATCCGAGACTGCAGGGAGGGCGAAGCGATTCTTGCCGGACACAGTCGCGGCGGCATCATGAACCTGGATGCCTATCGCCAGCTCTCTGAGGAGGACAAGGCGAAGGTTAGCAAAATCATCCTCGTCCAGAGCCCTCTGGACGGCGCGCCGGTAGCGGACTGGGCGGCCGGCTCGAGGCTGCTGCGCAAGCTCACTGCCATTGCCACTCGCGTGGTCTTCGGCAAGAATGCTCTCGAAACGGTGCTGGAGCTCACCACCTCCGCACGACGCCGCATCAACCGCAGCCTGCCGCAGCTCACCGCCGGCGACCGAGCCAAGATCGTCACCCTGCGTTCGATCATCGATAAAGGAGAGAGCCCCAGCTTCGAAGTGCCGCGCAAGATCGGCGCCAAAATGGGCTACATCACCGACGGACTGACGCCTTATTCGTCTTCGGCAGTTGCCGGTGCGATGAACGTCACACTGACGTCCTTCGATCACGAGAATCTGGTGGTGCAAGAGCCGAAATGGTTCAAGAAGCTCACCGGCTACCGCCCCAACAAGAATTTCCATGCCGGCGATGTAACCGAAGCGTTGCTGATTCTTGCCATGAAGCACGACAGGTGATCGCGAATTGACGCAGGTTGCAACGGGCGAAGCGCAATGCTGAGGCAGTGCGCCTCGCTTTGTCTCAGCCGAATCTATCAACCCACAAATGGAGAATGCCTATGCGAAAGGTCATCGTAGACCAAGAAAAGGTCGATATCTATGAGGCGGAGGTCAACCGCATTCTGGCTGCCCTGGGACATCCGGAAGCGCTGGTCACGGACCTCAGCCAGGTCTTCGACTTCGGCGACGATGAAGAAGCTGCAGTCGACCTGGCAGAACTGATGGGCCGCCCGGTGGAACCGCGCGAGCACATCTGGAAGCTGGCGCAGGAGCTTTCCGAAAAGGGCAGGACGGTGCCGGTTCACTAGGCATCGCCCCAAGGGAAGAAAGAGAGGAGCAGCCGGTGCTGCTCCTCTCTTTTCTCAAAAACAAAGAGGCTGATCCGAGCACGAACAGCTTCAGAATTTTTTTTTGCACACGCTCTTTACTAACTGATATAGTTTTTTTCTTGAGAATTTACTGCACGACCTTTATTTCTTTTACTGGTACGCCGTCGCTCCATCTGCCCATGAATCTCATTTCAGCAGTGTTTCCCAGGGCATACCGACGGTTTTTGCCGTACCATGCGGCATCGGTCAAGCCGTCGAAAAGTTTCCAGAGTCCATAGTAATCGAGCGCATTAACCGCATTGGCGACCGGGGCAGAATCGTCGCGGCTTTCCACGAATACTCCTGGCTGACTGCTGCGCAGCTTCTCTATCTGTCGCTGAAAGTATTCACTGCGAAAACTTCGCCCGAACTGACCGCCGGCAGCACCGAATCTACCCCCGTCCCCGGACGCAGATTGCAGGCGCCGAAGCCTTACTCCGCCGGACTGAGCGCGCTGGACGGTCGGAGAAATCGGGCAAAAATGCGAAGCCGTCAGGGGCGGCGAGCCATGGTCATCAGTGACCAGCATCACGAAATTCTTGTTCGCTTTCGGCACGCTGCGAGCCTCTTCATAGATTCTTCTGGCATCGATATCTCTGGCAACCATATCGTGTTCGCCGGCTACGGTGAGCAGAAGCGTGGACGCTGGTATTTTGCTCACATCGGCCAGAGGAATCGCCAAGCGAGGCGGTCCCCAGCTCTTTCCCGGCTCCACACACATCACGGCTTTCATCTGAGGCAACCCCATGGACTGACCGACGGCAGCCAGACCGGCCGCCACCATACCGCCGGCCGAATGCCCGACCGCGGCTAGCTTGTCCAATTGCGGGCGCACATGACCGGGCTCCGAAGTCAGCCGGGCAAGAGCATCTTTCGTCGCTTTTGCGGCAGATTCGACAAACAGATCCGCTCTGGTCGTAAGCGAGGCTTGATAGCGAGGATAAATGACTATGTTGCCGCGGCGCACGAGATGATCGACCCACCCTTCATAAGGTCCGGGCTCCATGGCGCTCCAGCCATGATTGAAAATGATCACCGGTGCCGAATTGGGAGCGGGAGCAGCAGGCTCGAACACCCAATACTGCTTGTCGCCTTCCCCCATCATCCACATCTTCTTTGAGGCGCAAGCGTAGTGGGTGCTTCCGGGCCCCAGCTTCGGCGGTGCCGGCGGAGTCGCTGTGGCATCGGAAGCGCAAGCAATCTGAGCGCCCGGGCCTGTCGATGCCAGGGCAAAAAAGGCAAAAAATGCGGACAAACGGTGTTTTTTCATCAGCCCCGACTTTCCAGACGCTTATGCTTATACACCCGAGGAAAGAAAAAAGTTTCGCAATACTCGAACAATCAGGCGTTGGTCAGATGAACCAATTGCGCGACGATACGCTTTACTTGCTGCGAATTCGAAATAATTGCGTCGTTTTCCGCATAAAACTCTAAATGCTGGTCCCAGTGCTTTACTTTGGACAGACTCACGTCAATTCCTTCCAGAACCTCATAAACCGTGCCCTCACCGCCATCAGAGTGGACGTAAACATCGGGATGAAATGCATAGGCAATCGTCCAATCGTTTACTTCGATGCCTTCTCTGTTTAACTCATCCACAAGGGATGAGACATAGGCCGCCACTATGATCGGCACACAGGTCGGATCGAGTAAAACCAAGCTTTCATGAGCAGCTCCCACATAACCGGCACCGGCAAAGAATGATGCCAGCTGGGGAAATTCTTGCTCGAGTTGCAGAACCTTCGCCGCGGTGATTTGAGCAAAGCCCAATGGAACATCATGGCGCGAGTGTTGGCCGGTCGAAACCAAATAGTCGTCAATCAGCTTATTGCGAGTATATGCGCATAGATTTCCGCGCACAAAGGCACGCATGAGTTCAGCCGAAAGTCCATTCAATTCGGGGAAAAACGAAAATACGCGCAACCAGGCGAATTGATCGACTCTGGTAGTGAGCGCCAGCAACCTGTCTTCAAAGCCCTCGAAAGGCTGCTCGGCATCGCGGAAAAGACAAACGCCGTCACTGATGAGCCAGGGCAGAGCTTGCGGATGCAAATCGAGCGAAGCATTAACCGCAACCGGAGTGGAGGGTTGAGAATTGGATTCTGCAAAAGCAGGCTCTTCTAACGAACGTTTTCTGGTTGTTTCGATGCGACCGTCTTCAAAGGCGATGCCGAATGATTGCTGATTGACCTGGAGCGCCCGCGCTCTTGCTTCCTCCAGGCTCAGGCCTTCTTGCAGCGCCAGAAGCTCCGACATTGAGTCGAACTTGCCGTGCGACTTAGTCGCTTCTCTGAGTTGTTTTTTCGCACCCTCGAGCTGCTGTTTCATGAAAGCCATATTGGCGCGCTCTTCTTCAAGAGCCTCATCCTGGCTCCCCTTTGAAGGTTGCGGCTGTGGTTCGTTGGACATTGCCTGCTCCTCAACACAATTATGCACCAGTACAAGGCCTTCGGGCGCATCGACTGACCCTATTTCACGGCGGTTCCTTCGTCCGATAAAACACTGGAACGGCAATAACGGCAACCGTCCGGTAAAAAGAGGGCCTCGATTGCAACAGTTAAGTGAATAACCTCTCAGCCAAAAGCCTGAAGACTTCACCTTAAAGGGGAATTTCAGGATTCGATCATACGTGGTACATAAGTAAAAGAGCGGTTCTGTCGTGCGTGGGCGAGAAAAACAACTGCTCCTCATTCAGGTATCAAGAAGATGGCATGGAAAGAACGATTGACTGCGGGAAAAGCCGCTCTGGCTAAATACGATTACGAGAACGCCGAATACCAACTTTGGGAAGCACTGAAAGACGCAGAGATGTTTGGCGGTGAGTCAATCGAGATGATTGAAACGGCGGAAACTCTGGCCAGATGCTTGATGGACATGACTAAATACGACGACGCCGAGCCTTTGATGCTGGGTCTGGCTGATATTCAGCAGCGCAAGTTTGGCGGAAACAGCATAAGAACCGCCACCACACTGGTACAGCTTGCCGAAATGTATTATGCAAAAGGAGAATATGCAAAGGCCGAGCCGTTTGCTCAGTCGTGTTTGAAAATATACGAAGTCAACCACGGACCCCAGCACGAAGAAACCGTTCGCCTGATGTCTTACATGGCTTACATTTTCCATGCTCAGCAAAAGTTCTCACAGGCAGAGCCTTTCTACGAGAAGGCCGTGGCCGCATCGGTAAAGACCATGGGACAGAATCCCAAAGGCGCTCTGCAGATCATCAATGGCTATGCCGCTCTGCTGTCTTCTACTCATCGCGAGGAGCAAGCAAATAGTCTGCTCGCTTATGCCGAGCAAGCACAACAAGCGGTTAGCTAGCAGTAACTGCTCTATCGTTAACGAATCGCATTCAACTGCCTCTGCATTCTTTCTCTGATTGCAGCTTCTTTCCTGGCCGTTTCTTTTTTGAACTCTGCTTCTTCGCTATCGCTCAGCTGATACCGTACAGTCCCGTCCTCAAGCCTGAATTGCTGGTTGGCATTCACCCGCGCAGACTGCAGCCGCTCCTCTTCTTCCGCCTTCATTCGGGCAATTTCAGCTTCCCCTTCTCTGGTTATTCGGGCACGCGCCATTTCCTTTTCTTTGTCAGCAGCTGGAACACCGGCCGAATCGGCCGGCGGCGCACTGGAGCGCGAGGACGAATTCATGTACATCGAAGGTCTGTATGCCTGAGTTGACGCCGGGGGCGTGGGATTGTTCAGATAAGCGATCGCCCGCTGGCAATTGGCTTTGGCATCGGCAGGGGGATTGAGCGACAGGCATTTCTGGTAGCTCTTTTTGGCTTTTTCAACATCTTTGAGCTGCAAGTGCGTATTGGCAAGCTGATACTGGACTTTCCAGGATTTCGGCTGGGCTTGCGCCGCCTTATTGAAGTGGGCCAGCGCTTCGGCGAATTTGCCTTCGCTGTATTTCGCAATGGCAACAGAGTATTCATCAGCGTTGCTGGCAGGCACGGAAATGAATAAGAAGGCAGCCATGGATATAGGAATGGCAAACAATAGCTTCAGCTTCAGCTTCATACAGTCACTCCAGATGTCCAGCAATGAAGAACCAAACGGTAAGTCTGGGAACATTTTATACCGGCACAACAATCAGAACTTTAAAATCAAAAAGCGTAAAGAGGCTGACTTGCGCTTCAGCCTCCGACGCCCTTACCAGTTTCCGCCCGAATCAGGTAAGAAAACCTATGTATTTACGATTTATCGTTTGGTTCTAAATCGATTGATCATTCCTCTTGCATTTTCCGCCTCTTTCAAAACCGCTTGTTCAGCCAACTGATCGCCGTGGGTTCCGGCCTTTCCGACGATGAAAACACCTACAGAGCCGACCAAACCCACGATCGCCATCGCCGGGATATGCCAATCATGCGGCACGGTCAATTGAACAATCAAACAGAGAACACCGACCACTGCCATGATTGCAACGATCGCGCGCATGCTCATGGAACGGCGCTCCGCTCTGCATTCAGCTTTTTTCTGCTCGAAAAGAACTTTGACTTCATCACTGTGCTCTTCTATGGGAGCTCTTCTTCTGGACTCGCCGCGCAGTTCCGAAAGCGCCTCGATAAACGTGCAGCGCTTTCTGTCCACGGTCTGCAAGCAGACCACCGCTTCGGCCTCGCTTAAATCGCCTTCTGCCACCATTCTGTACGCACTGATCGCCGCTTTGTAAGTAATCGGCGAAAGCAGCTGAGAGGCGACAAGAGCTTTGAGAGGGCCCATGCGATGTTGCATTTGCATGCGCACGGCGCGCGAATAGAGATCCGAATTGACGAGGTTGGCTTTGATAAGAAGGGCGATTGCCTCATTGGCATTCGGCTCATCGGCAAATAATTTCAGAGCCGCAGCCGCTTGCTGCAAACTGATGCGCTCGTCTTTCATCAAGCGCACTGCTTTGGCAGCAGCATCAACCGAAATAACACCTTTCAGCACCATATCCTGGACCGCCAGGGTGTCATTGAGAACTCCACTGGGAACGAGCCCTGAGGCGACCAATATTTCGCCCAGCATGCGCCTTTCGATCAGCGAGCGCTCAACGGCTACAAGATTATCTCTTTCGCTGATCACTTTGCCGCTGGTGAGCAACTCACCAAGTTTGATCCGGTTGATCGAGCTTTTCGGTGAAATCTTCAACCCGTGCAACGCATCATCGAGCGTATACTGATTCTTTTTGACTTCCTTCAATGCTTTAACTGCATCAGTCGCGTCCAGAGCCCCATTGCGCACCTGAGAAACGGCTTCCAGAGCGCTGCTCAGAAGAGAAAACGCAATGCCATTGGTCAGTATCAGAGCGCGGCCGAAAGGCACGCCTTCACTTCTGGACTTATCCAGCGCCACTTCGAAAGCCTGCTGGCTGACGAGATTGGCGCGAACCACCAGCTGCTCCAATTCGAGAACTCTCTCCACTGCTGCTTTTTCCGGCGCCGACTCGTCGAGAACCTCAGCCAGCGATAGACCTGCAGCGACTGCCTTCTTCAGAGCAATCACCGCAGTGCGTTCCTCAAGAATGCCTTCACCAACCAGAGACTGAGCCAGAAGAGCTGATTGCATGTCTTTCTCGCTGATGTATTGCAGCGAAGAGAGCACTTTACCCATTTTCTGACCGGTGTGAGCCGAGATCGTCAGCGCTTCGTGCAGATGTTCGCCGCTTACCAATTGCGATTCGATCAACAATTGTCCGAGGCGCATTCGTTTAATATGTTTGTGGTGAGAGAGCGACGCAGCATTGTTCTGCGCGGCACTACCGGCTTGAAATGACCGCAGGTTGTTCATTTGTCTGGCCGGTTCCATCCTTCTATCCTCTTTCGGTCTCGTGCTTTCTGCCTCGGCACGTCTCGACGCTTAGATAGTAAGCCTGTCCGTCAAGGATTGAAATTCGCAAATACGGTTTAGCGAATTAGTGTATAAACCCGAGGCTTCCCGGTATTGATGCGGTTTTTAGCACCACAAGCCCAAACATTAATTCGCAAGAAAAGGCAGAAACGCCCGGCTCGGAACTAATAGTCGAAGGAAGTCTGAGCGAAGAGAACTTCTTCCATAGTCTTTGTCGCGTATCCTTTCGGAATTTGAAAATCGGCTTCGTTTAGTGCGGTTGTGGCAATCGAGCGAGTATCGAGCTTGAGCTTCTCGATTTTTCTCTTGGTGCATCGAACGGGTAGAGCTTGAAAATTCGGGATGTCGAAAAATCGGCAGAGAAATTGAGCAATTTTCGGATTGATTGGTGTTTTGGCAGCAACATAAATCTGCGCAGTCGGCTTTCGAGAATCGACGATGTCGATTATTTGATCGTATCTGAGCGAACTTATTCCATTGATAGTCGCAGGACCGACCTTCTTCCAGTGACTGGGATCTATATCTCCGGCAGTCATCAGGCCCAAACGCTCACCGAGCGCCCTTTTAAATTGCGAATACGGCAATGATGCAATCGATTTTCTGCTCGGAGAAAAGCATGTAATCTTCCAATCAGGTTTATCGAGAATGATAATCCAGTCGCGCAATTTGTCCTTGATGCGCACTCTGTCCTTCAAAATCAAAACATCCAGGTCGCCCCAGTCGTGGAAGTTGTAATCGACATGCAAGGCGTTGTCTTTGGCTTGCGATGGCGCAGAACAAAAGAATGTGGAAATTAGTGCAAGCAGAATCAGTTTTTTCAATGCAAACGAGCGACTGAGAGTTATGCGAGGCTTTCTATCATGTTAGCCCGAAACCGACGCTTGCCGACTATCGCCTCAAGTCATACGAACTTCCAGAGTTACACGCGAGCCGCCGCCTGGTTGCGATTCCACAGACAAAGTAGTGGGATAGAAACAACGAATCAGATCGGCGCGTTCCTTCATGCCGCCCATGCCCATGCCACCGACATTGCTGGGGCGATCCTCCTGGCGGTCGGCATCGAATCCTTTGCCGTTGTCCATAAGAGTAAAGCGTATCGTCTTCTCGTCAACCCGCTCAATATGCACGATTACGCGTGATGCGCCGGAGTATTTCTCCACATTGTTCAAACCTTCCTGAATAATTCGGAATATATGCAACTCTACAGGATCCGGCATATCCGGCAGGTTTGCATCGCACACCAGGTTGACGTTGATGCCGGTGCGCTGGCTCATGCGCTCGAGAAGGTCTTGCAGACACATCTTGAGCCCCCAATCCTTTAGATGTCTCGGGGCGAAGTCGCTGCAGATGTCGCGAATTTGCCGCACCACATGATCGACCATTTCGATGATCTGCTCTTCGGATAGTTTCTTATCGCCGGAAAGATAACGCTTCAACATCATCAAGTCGGCGATCACAGTATCGTGCAAGTCCCTGGCCAGGCGAGTTTTCATCTCTTCCTGCTGGCTGACCATTCGGTATGCGAGATTCTGTTTTTCCAGAAGCAAATCTTGCACGGCCCGCAGAAGGTCCTTCTCGTCGTAGAGTCCGAACACCTTCAGAAGCTCGGGAATCTCCCCCACCCCGGCAGGCTTTTGACCATCCGGCACTTCGACAACGGCTAGATCTTGAGTGTCGCTGACACTGCGCTTCTGCAAATCCTGCAACACTGCCGCCGCCTCGAAAGGAGTGAGAGCCTGAGTGTTGATCATTTGCTGAAGGCTGAGAGCACGCTCGAGAGTAGGCTGATCGATCAAGTTCAAATGCAAAAGCACCTGCCCGATCGGCTTATTGTCCAAGATGCCCTTCTCGACAGCAGAGAGCAGATCGATTTCCGAAACCAGACCGGCAACGATAAGCAGCTCGCCGAGCCGCACGGACTTGCGCAGCTTTTCTTGTTGATAGCCTTCCAATTCGAGCGCTTCTTCGATCGATTTGCGCGTGCAAATTGCCGTGCGCAGGGCATCTACGGCTTGCTCTTGGGTAATTTTTCTTTCCCGAACCAAGACCTGGCAAGTCAGGGCCGCATAAGCGACCGATTCCGGTATGACTTTGCGCAAAACCAAAACACGCCCGAGCGGCAAACCGGAAGCATAACTGGCTTCCACTGCCGCTTGAATGCCTGTTTCTGAAACGGCGCCTGCTTTGTAGAGCAGCTGGCCGAGCCAGTTGGTCACCTGGTAATACTCAGAGCGCCAGCCCAGAGTGCCCAGCGCTTCTTCAAAACCCATGCCTTGCTCAAAAACAACTTTCAGGGCCAACGCCGCCACTTCAGCCGGAAGCACATTTTCACTTACCAGTGACTGCGCAAGAATGGCTGCGCGTGAGAGGTCGAGCGTCAAAATGCCGGTATCGACCAGGACGCTGCCCAGCGGTGCCCCTGTCTTCGTCGATATGGAATTGGCTTGAGCCAATTGCGCGTCCGAAACCAAGCCAACCTTCTTGAGAAGGTCGCCGACTGTCACCGAAGTGCCGACTCTGTTCATAAACTCCCGGACAGGAAACTCTAACCGACTAGCTCGGCCGCTAATCCCTAATTTCCCAGCTCCCGACTTCCATAACCGTTTTGCACGGCCCAGGCGATCAGTTGCTCGCGGTTTTCAAGGTTGAGCTTGAGCTGCAACACCTCACACTGCTTGCGCGCAGTTGCCGCCGACGTCAATCTTTCATCAGCGATTTCCTGATACTTCATCCCGCGACCAAGCATGTGCAGAACTTCCTGCTCGGAAGGAGTGAGCTTCTTGTGGTCGAAAGTCAGCTCCTGCGAAACAATGCCCTTTTCTCCTCGCATGACACGCCTGATAGTGTCTGCAACCGTTTTCAAACGCTCGGATTTGAGCAAATAAGCCGAAACCCCTTGCGACAATACCGCCTGAATGAAAGCCAGGCGGCTTTCGGCCGAAAAAACTACCACTCTTGTATTGGGCACGCGGACGAATTCATCAACCATCTGCTTCGGTCCCAGGCTGCCGGGCAGGTGCAGGTCGAGCACTATGACGTCCGGACGAACCTGCATGGCCAACTTGAGCCCGTCGTCGCTGTTCTCGGACAATCCGACTATCTCAAAGCCCTCTTCACGGCCCAGACCTCCGCTTAAACCCTCCAGGGTAGCCTGGTGGTCTTCCACGACAAAAATGCGGATAGTAGCGGTACTGGGGTCTGTCATATCAAGGCGAAAGAATACTCTATCTGTATGACGATGTGCCCAAATATTTCTTTCACGCCTCGCGGGCGAGGGACAAATCCGAATTTTCCGTTTCAAACGAAAGGCCGACCGGAAAATTGCCACTGGAAATCAGCCCGATAATATGAGGCGCCGGTGGCTGCCTAAATCTTGCGGCTCTTGTGTCGCAGCCTGGAAGCCTCCTGCTCATCGGACTTTGCCTCTTTTTCGTGTCCGAGCATTCTGTGTGCTTTTGCCCTTGCATCCAGAATCAGCGGCTGATTATCGGTTGCATAATCGAGCGCATCGCCATAAGCATCGATCGCCTTGGCCCATTCTTGCTTCTTGGCATAACATTGACCTAGATCATACAATTGAGATTCGCTGGCACTGCCGGTGTTAGAAACACCTTCGAGCACGGCAATCTGTCCTTCAATATCATTGAACTTTCTGCAAATTTCGATCATGCGAGCGGTAATGAGCATTCTGTCGCCGACATTCTCCGCGCTGCCCCCCATCGCCAGAGCACGCCGCAAAATCAGCGCGGATTCTTTCTTCGCCTCGGCATCGCGTTTTAGATTTTTCAATATGTCAAAACGCATCAGGTGAGTTCGACTCATGAAAGGCTCGATTGCAATTGCTCGATCAACTGTTTTCAGCGCTGCCGGCCAGTCTTTCAGATAAATTTGATAGAACGCCAGCCTCGTCAATGGAATGCTCGAATTCGCTTTAGCAGCGCTTTCACGAGTGAGTTTAACGACCATAGCTTTGGCGTCGGCTGCATTGGCAACGCGCGGTTGAAGGACATTTTGCAATTGATTTTCCGTTTCTGAAAGAGCCTTTGAATACTGTTGTGCCTTGGCGCGATTGCCTATACGTCCGTAGGCGGCGCAGAGGTTTTTGTAGTCTACGCTGCGATTCAAGTATTCGCAGACGAGAAGAATCGGCGACGCGAGAGACTTTTCAATGTCTGAGATGCCCTCCTTCAGTCGTCCCACTCTCATCAGCGCAAAACCGCGCAGGGAAAGAAGGCTGTTGTTATGCTCCTCGATCAAATCGGGCGGAACTTCGATGAGACCGGCATTGATGGCGGCCGTGAGGTCGCCGATAGACTGTGAGTCGCGATTATTCTGCAATAGGGCATAGCCTCTCATGGCGCGAACAGTGGCATCTTTAGGATGTTTAGCCAGATAAGCATCGCAGGCGGCTACACACTTGCTCCAGGCAGCACTGTCCAAGAATCCGTGAATCTGTTTCTCAAACGCCTGATACTGGGCACTTTTCGCCGCCTGTCTTGCCGGCGCGGGCGGCAGGCCGGACAGGATGCAAATGAGCAAAGCCCCGGCCAATGATAAGCGCGGGACGCTTTTTAGAATGGATTCCACTACAGACGCAACACCCCGTTCAGTTCTTTTTGATCCACAGCCCACACGTTGACGCCGGCTTTATCCTGCGATTGCACAATAGCGTCAATATCTTTCTTCGCATCGGCATTGCGTTTCAATCGCTTCAGCGTTTCGGCGCGAAGCAGGCGAGCCGGCATCAAATAGGGCTCTTTAGAGATGGTTTGGTCCAGATACTTGAGCGCTTCGGGCCAATTTCTCAAATAGACCTGGTGCGCTGCATACCGGCAAGCGAGAATAGTCGACTTCGGATTGCTCTTCAACTCAGGCAAAAGCTTGGTGGCATTATATTTTGCTTCAGCCGGAGTTTTCAAAATCGGATAGAAAACGTGGTGATATTGCTTCTTCATCAAATCGCCGGCATTGATATAGCTGACGGACTTCTGTACATCATTCATCTTTTTGTAAGCCGTACCGATATTGATGCAATCGATTCTTTGATTGAGAATGTCGAGACAGGTCTGAGGCTTTATCTCAAGCGACTTTTCGAGGTCTTTGATGCCTTCGGCAAACTTGCCGGTGCGCATCAGTGAATAACCGCGCAACGACCAAATGTTGTTGGCATGCGACTCGGCAAGCGAAGCGGGCAAGCCTGCACAGCCTCCTTTGACGGCGGCATCGAAATAAGCCAGCGCTTTCTTGTCCTGCCCCTGCTGGACCAGAGCATATCCTTTCACTGCATTGGCCAACCCATGCGCTTTGTGTTTGCGCAAGAAGAGCTCTGAGAGCGCATCACACTCCTGCCAATTGTCCGCCACCATCGCCCCGTGCACGTCCTTTTGAAAAGTCAGCTCCTCCGAAGCCGCGGCAGAAGCGCTTATCGGGCTGACCGATGCGATGGCAAGACAAGCTAGAAACTGCGCCGCTGCAGAACGAAGGAAATATTTCACCGCACATCCTTGGCCAGGAATCCTTGTTTGAAGATGTGCCCAATTTCTCTTTCTAACATGCAAAATCTTTGCGAGCTTCCTTGCCGGACGGCTGTATATCTTCCCGATTATTCATGGGTGCCTCGCGGTCGAATGCCCAACCTTAACTGAGCTAAAATTGAGTAAAACACCGGCAAAAATGACGCAAGCGCCCACTCTATCGACCAATTTCAGGCAAAGACGCCTTCAAAAAATGGCGGCGGCTGGGCTTGTTTCCGTTGCGCTGGCAAGACTTTTGACAGGCGGTGCCGGTATTGATGAAGGAAAGCTTTCCCTGGAACTGGCAACCGCGGTGCAGAATATGTTCTCCTTTTTCGGCGGTGTTACAGAGCACGCCGGCACTGATGCCAGGTCCGAACTATTCATGTTTGGCATTTCTCTTCTTGCTGCATTGGCCGCCTCCTTAACCGGTTATACCTTGAAAGGTCCGGTGCGCCTCATAGTTCTCTTTCAAATATCGCTGCTCTTGCTCGTCTTGTCCGGCTTGCTATGCTTTTTCCTGCCCATTTCGCTCAAGCCTGCCATGCTGGTTCTTTCAGCGGTTTTCGGCACTGGGGCGGGATGGTTTCTCAAATTACTGGAAGAGCGCAGGCGCCGGCGAGAAACTCAGCTGATCGAGCTGAAACTGCGCGAAAAAGAGCTGCTCGAATCGCGAATGACGCTTGTGAAACAGGATGAAACAGAGCGACGACTGCTGGCGGCCGACTTGCACGATCAGGTTTTGAACGACCTGAAAGCCTTGAAGACAAAAATAGACAAATTCGCAAAAAGCGGCGACAGCGAGCTGCCTGGGGAAATTCTCAAAGCAATGGACAGCTCGATGGTGGAAATCAGGAACATCATGGACGCTCTGTCGCCGGTGGTTCTCGAGCACTTCGGGTTGGCCTCGGCAGCCGAAGAATGCCTGGAGCGCGGCGGGCAGCGCAGCGGATACGCGATCGACTTCAGCAACAAGGCCGACTCGCGGGCACTGAAAAGCTTGTCGCAAGTAGAACAGCAACTGCTCTATCGACTGATACAAGAATCGATCACCAACACCTGCAAGCACTCAAAAGCAAAGCGTGTCAGTATTTCCATCGCCGGCGAAAGTTCTCACTTACTGATTCGCATCAAGGATGATGGCACGGGTCTATCGGCAGAAAGCCTGGCAAACTCACGCGGGTTGCGCTATATGCGACTGAGAGCCGGTCTTATCGGGGCGGCCGTGGCCTGGATTTCGCCCGACCCCGAAACCGGAAAGGGAACACTGGTTGAAATTCGCCATCCACTGGCACCGGTGCAGGCTTGACCGAGATGTCATGAATTAATCTAGCGGGGCGAATTTTTTGCGTATTTACGTCTTGAAAACGAGATTTACGGATATACACTAATCGAGAGTGTGCTCCAGACACTCGTCTTTCCCCACAGAATCCAAGAAAAATGGGCTTCGAAGAACCGGTCGCCGATGGCGCCGAACTTACTAGTCTCAGCAAAAAGCAGCAGTCCGGCTCAGAAGAGTCGTGGATTTCAGCGTCCGCGGAGTCTGCCTGGCAGCCGATTGAATTGCTGAAAAAAGAGAAGAAAAAGGACGATCTGATGGGCGCCGACGACCCCGTCGGTTATGCGGTGAAAGGAGCCGAGCCCGTCGGTGAAGCCGGCAATCCCCAAGTTGAACCGACAGCGCCGAAGCGTCTCGGCGCAAGCAGCATGGCGCGAAGCACAGTGCAAGAGCCTGTGGACGGGAATCTGCAAATTACGCCACTTAAGCCGAATAAGGTGGACTCATTTGCAAAGAAAGAGACTAGCGGACCCTACACGACTATCGGCACAGAAGGCGGCAGCGAGCATATGTTCGCTGCCAAACAAGGCGGCGGCAATGCCGCTTATGTAGAAAAGAAAGACGCCTCGCAACCGCTGTATTTGGAAAAGAAAATGAACTCTGGTGAAGGACAGAGCGCATTCAAGCAGTTCAGTTCGAGCGCACAGCAAGTCAACATTGAGTCCCAATTGTCCATACCTGCAGGGTCTGTTGAAAAACTGCAGATGCCCCAGAAACTTGAAAGCAGCCTCTCCATAAAGCCGGAAAGCAATCCGGCAGGCGGACAGTCAGCGATCCGCGGCGCCAATTTCTTCGAGCAACCGGATTTGAAAGGAGTAAGTTCCGCCACATTCCACCGCAAGGACGACGGTCAACAAAGTCAGCAGATTGGCAGATTCAACAATGACCCGATGGCGCTCGGCGAGCGACCGGGCTCTGCCATCGAGAAAATGTCCCTCTCATCCGGCAGCACACAAGGTGCAGGACCGCCGGACAGGCTGTCGAAAATGGGAGGCACGGGAAGTCAGACACCTTTTGAATACCAGAAAGGCTTTGCAGCTGGAGCGTTCAAGCCTGGAGAGGAAATTCAACAACAACTCGCGCCCCGCCAGCCAACTCAACAGATTCAAACTCAAGCGCCGGAGCTCAAAAAAAGCTTCAGTTTGGGAGAATCGTCGGCTTTGTCCAAAACGGAGTCGGTGGCGACCAACCTGCGTGCGATGCCTGAAAACGGCGGCATGAAAGTCGACCTGACTGCGCCCAGCAAAGATATGACGGCAAGACCAGCTGTTTCACAGGAACAGAGCCTCGCCCGCAAACTGGAACCTGGCGCCACTACCGGCAATGGCATCAACATTTTTTCGCCAGAGCTGCCATCCAAATCCACCAAAATGCAACCGCAAGCCTCGCAAGCCGAAAGATTTACAGTCGATCCGCAAATGCGAGCACAAGCAGACAGAATCTCCGCCGGAGCGCAAATGCGCGCTGCAGAAAGTCACCTGGCCGGTTCTCTGAATGCCAAAGACAAACAGGCAGCTGCGCAAATCAAGCCGCAAGAAAACCAGATTGCAACACCAATAAGACAGCACGACCTGCAAACAGGCACGAAGCTCAAAGGCGAAGTCAGTATCGATCAAACGGTGCCTTTCAAAGCCGGACGGCAGCCCCAAATACAGGAAAACGGACTGCAGCCCAAGCTCGCTCAGGTAAAGACACAGCCGGCAAGTCAGTCCGAAATCGGCATGCAACCGCGTGTTTCACCACTGACAGGCAAAACACAACAAGACCTGATTTCCGTACTGAAGCCGCAAGACAAGCCGGCAGCACGTGCACTTACGGCCGAATCACCGGTGAATGCCAGCGAAGCCTTGCCGTCCGAGAAGCGGGGCGCCAATCCGGTACAAATAGCCAAAGGCGACATCTCACGCTCATTCGAACAGCTGATGTCCGGCGCCGTGAAAAACAACGGCGACCGCTATGTCGGTGGAGAATTCCTGCTCGCCAGCATGATCATCGCAGCTGGTGCGGCCAGGAGAATGCCGGAAAGAACAAGCGAATCTCAAAACCAGGCGCCGCCATCAGTCATAGAAATTATTTCCAAAGCGTTCAATTCAGGGAAAAACAGCGAGCAATCGCGAACCGTCGAATCGACATTGCCACACCGCTCTCAGCCGGGACAAAGCGAATCGGTGCGCTATATCTCCGGAGTGGAGCTGGCGATTTTACTGGCCGCAGGCGGAATCAGCAAGCTGAGACATCCGCAAGAGAAGGGTCAATCGCCGGCGCAAACGCAAGATGATGCGGCGATGAAACCAGTTCGCACAGCATCCGCTTCCAGCGTCAATCTGGGCAATAAGCCGCTGGCATCGGGCGCGGACAAGAACGTCTCGACGCCCATCACGGCCAACATGCCCGGCCCCCACACGGAAATTCAAGCGCCGTTCGCTCCTTCAACTGCGGCCAATACCGGGGCGATAAAGAGCATCGACAAGCCAAATGCTCTGCCCAACGCCGAGCAGACAGTAAAGGGCGAGCGCTGCATCCCGGGAGCCGATGTCGCCATAGCAGCGATGCTAATTCTGGCAGGAGCGGCGAGAAAACGCACGCAAGAGCGCATGCCGGCCAATCCCGACGATCTGGCCGAAAAGGTCGACAGACCCTGGCGACTGGACCGCCGCCTGGGAGGTATAGTCGCTCAAGCAAAATCTTTCGTCGTGCGCGAGCCCATGCCTGTATGCGGGATGAGAGCGACCGCAGCCAATATCGTCTCTTCCGGCGAATTCAGCTTGCCGCACCAGTACAAGCAAGGCGCCGTCGAGCATAAACAGAATTCGGACGGTAGCGGTGCCTCCATTGAACCGACGAGCTGGATGCATGAGCCGGTTGGCAGAAAAGAAGTCAGAGAAGGCGGTTCAGAAGTGAAGCTAAAGGCATCGGAGCAGGAGCAGCAATCGGGCGCCGCCGCGAATGCCTCGAAGATACTCTATCGCCCCATGTGGATCATCGCGCCGGGCGAAACATTCGTGTCTATAGCAGAAGAACACTTCGCCGACGGCTCTCTTGCCTGGCTCATAGCCGACCTCAACAGGGGCAAATTTTCTGACAGCATGATAGAAGGCAAACGCGTCATTGAAATCCAGGCGCGTCAGCGCATCGAACTGCCGGTCGCAAGCGACATCGAAGAATTCCGCCATAACCGCATGCAACATCAAGACGCCGAAAACCTCATCACCATTGTCACGGCCAGCCAACTGGATATCGAACTGAAAGAAGCCACCTTCAAACAGTTTCTCGGCACATTGCAGAACAACCTGCCGATTCCCGCAGTGGCGGCGCTGCCGCAGCTCGATCTGGTCCAACAACCGAAGCCGCAAAGAGTCGCAGCATTCGGGATGAGCGCGCCGCAGTTCGCATCGATTGCGGCTGCGGTCTCACTGCCGCTTATCATTCCGCATTTGGACATGGTGCAGAAAACATCCGAGCCAACAGTGCACATCCAGGAGATTCGCAGCGAAACAGCCAAGCCGGAAGAAACGGCCTGAGCCCAGGCAGAGAAGCTATCGCGCCTTTGCTAGTCGCAGAGGCTAGATTTGTTTGCTCACA
This sequence comes from Candidatus Obscuribacterales bacterium, assembly GCA_019745505.1. GTDB lineage: Bacteria > Cyanobacteriota > Vampirovibrionia > Obscuribacterales > Obscuribacteraceae > QKMZ01. The sequence continues at coordinate 22,825 of JAIETE010000173.1, forward strand.
TATTCGCAAAAGTGCAGCCGATTGGCGCTTTTGCGTGTAAACAAATCTACGCTGCCGCCTGCAACAAAATTTGAAATGCATTACCGGCACAAGGCTGGTAGGAATATGGTGTCCTTTTCCTTTCCATCCAGAAATCGAAGCCCTCAAAGCAAACCTTGCAGTTCGATTTAGTGCATATTTTTCGTGAGCGCGGACTCACACGCTTTCACATGCAAAAACGCCTTTCGGATCGATTGGAAGAGGCACCTAACGCAGCATCGCCTCGGCGATGTTCCAGAAAACGGAGTAAGCAATGCCAGACCAACGTACCAGGACTATCGAAGTCAGCGTCGTGCTGCCGAAGACTTTCGAGACCCAAGACGCGCTCGCCCGCGTTGTTCTTTTCGACATGTCTGCGGATGCGCAGCCCTTTACGAAGCTCGACACCTACGACATCTTCGCCGGCAAATGCACCGGGCGCATCCTGGCCACCTTCGACAACATCCCTCCGGTCGCTGCCTATGGCGTCATGACCCACGTTCAACTCAACCGCGAAACATACAGCGCCGCCGACGCCTTCCAGGACATGCGTCCGGGCGACTGCGTCACGCCGCTGATGGTTCCTATCAACCTGGACGAAGTTGCCGACTGCACGTCCGTGGAAGTCGTCCCCGTTCAGCTCATCGAACACCCGCCTCTTCTGGGCGAAGCATACTAGAACTCGACTTCAGAATGTGATTACCTGAGGGAGGGGAAGAGCGAATGCTTTTCTCCTCCCCTCAACTTGCGAATCCTGGAGTCGCTCTTTTTTTAAACGGAACTGCTAGTAGACTTGTCTAATATTATTTGCGAAAAGGCGAAGGGTGGGAGTTTCAAAACAGCCAAAGTGCCGAATCCAAGATGATAATATCCAGTCGTCCCAACGCAGCTCAGGCAAGATTCGAAGGCGCTACGCATGTACAAAGTTCTTATCGTCGACGATGTTCTTGCTCTGCGGCAACACGTCACATCAATCATCAAACAAGCCGTCGATTCCGTCGAGATCATCGAGGCGACAAACGGACTGGAAGGAGTCGGCAAATTCGAACAGCATCGCCCTGACATGACCGTCATGGACATCGTCATGCCGGAATTGACCGGAATAGAAGCGGCCCAGCGCATATGGGAGATGGACCCACGCACAAAGATTCTTTTCTGGTCTCAATTTCACCGGGAGTCTTTTGTGCGCGAACTGGGAAAGATTGTGCCCGATGAAGCAATACACGGCTATGCACTGAAAACCGAGAGCGATGAAAAACTCCTCTACGCCGTCACTTCTGTGCTCGTGCAGGACAATCCGTACATCGATCCGATCGTGCGCAATGTTCAACAAACGCTCAAAATACCCGATGAAAGTCTCAATGAAAGCGAGTACGGCGTGCTCATCGACCTTTTGCTCGGGCTGACCGACAAAGCAATTGCGATGCGCCAGCACATCAGTGTTCGCGGCGCCCAGAACCGCATATTCACGGTCTCTCAAAAGCTGCTCAGAGGCAGCGACGCACACTTGAAAGAAACAGCCGGTATGGAAGTCTATAACAGCCGCGTGCGCATCGTTTTAGAGGCGCTGCGCAGGGGGATCGTCGATGTCGATTACATCCGAAAATTCGACGAGGAGCTGGATCAGTGGCTGGAATACCGTTTCAAGTTCGTCAAAGAAGATCATTCGGAAAGTTAGTGACTGAGAGCGAATGTGTTTTACTACTGATTTTAGTATCAAGAGTTAGAAGAAAACACGACAGGGTGATGGAAGAGTCCACCACCCTGTCGCGTTGCTGAGTTCAATCAAAAGGCCTCACTCACTTGTCGTGGTTGTAGGGATGGTCATTATCACCATCTGCCTGCGCCTTGTCGAAACCGTCTCCGACGAAAGCCATGCAAATCAGCAGTCCAACCATGCACAGGAATGCGCAAGGTCCACGCGTGTAGACGCCGCCAATCCACTCGTAGTTGGCGCCGATGACGCCCGCGGTGATCATGGTGACGATGCCCATGCCGACCTGCACCAGGTCCGGCCACGGTGGAGGATTGAAGGCTCCGTTATCGCGGGGACCGTACTGGAAGGGGCGGCGTTCTTTTTCTTCAGCCATTGGAATTCCCTCCTTCCTTGGCCAGAGCGACCTTGACCGGGTCAGGCGCCTGCTCCGGATAATCCATGCCGAAGATCCGCTTCATGTCAGGCTCGAGCAGAGTCTCGTGCTCTTCGACAGCGTCGATGAGCCGGCGCAGATCCGCTTCGTTTTCCTGGATGACGGCGTAGGCAGTCTTCTCGCCTTCGTCGACGAGCGCCTGCACGGCTTTGGCGATGCGGTCGCGGAACTCGTCGGAGACGAGCCCGGCTTTCTGCATGGACGCCAAATTGAACTTCCCGAGCTCGGACATGCCGTATTGGGTGACCATCTGGATGGCGATGTCGGTGGCCATCTGGATGTCCATGGAGATGCCGGAGTCTTCCTGACCGTTGCGGACGAGGAAGGTCGAGGCAGCGCCACCCATGAGGACAGCAAGGCGGAGCTTCAAATGCTCCTTCGTGATCAGAGTCTCGAAGTCGTCCGAATAGGCGACGTGCCCACCCGACTGACCGCGAGGGATGATCGTGAAGCGCAGCGGGGCGCGACCGGACAGTTTCATGTACACGAGCGCGTGACCGCTCTCATGCACCTTGACCGTGTCGAGCTCCATTGCCGTGAGAATCTGCCGCTGACCATCGCGACGCACGCCGATGGTGACCTTCAGAACGGCCTCGTCGAGGATGTCTTGCGTCACCTTGTTGAGTCCGGCGCGAACAGCGAGAATCTTCGCCTCGTTGGCGATATTGGCGACGTGGGCACCGGATGCGCCAGGGCAAGCCTTGGCGGCAACCTTGAGGTCCAGCCCAGGCGCACGCAGGCGCTCGGGCAGGTAGACACCGAGCAGCGCTTCGCGATCCGGACGGGTCGGATTGAAGAACTGGATGTCGCGGTCGAAACGGCCGGGGCGAATCGCCGCCGGGTCCAGGATGTCCTTGCGGTTTGTCGCCGCGAAGGTGAAGACGCGTGGACGAGCGATGATGCCGTCCATTTCCTTGAGCAGCTGATTGAGCGTCGTTTCGGTTTCCTGACCACCGTGCGAGCTGCCGCGGGCGCGCGCGATCGCATCGAACTCGTCGATGAAGAGAATAGCGCCGCCGAAGACTTTGACCAGCTCGTCGAGGTCGTCGAACAGCAGGCGAACGCGGCTGGAGCCGACGCCCACGAACATTTCGACGAATTCCGAACCGGCCACTTCGATGACGGGCAGTCCGCACAGCGACGCCAGCGTGCGAGCCAGCATCGTCTTGCCGACACCGTGCGCACCGTGCATGAGCACGCCGCGTGGAAGCTTAGCTTCCATCGTCTCGTACTCTTCGGGGTGCTGCAGGAAGTGCAGGAATTCCTGGATTTCCATCTTCGCTTCGTGCTGGCCGATCACCTTGTCGAAGCTCAGATTGTTGAAACGGCGGTCACCGGGCAGGATGAGCGTGCCGACGTCGCAGCGCATAGGCGGAAGTTTGACCTTCTTGCCGTTCACTTCGACTTCGATGGGGTCCTGCTTCTTCGCTGCATTGCGGCGTCCACCCAGCTGATTGATGGGCGACATCGCCATGCGAGTGTTTTCGATGCGATCGATGTGTTCCTTGCGTTCGGTCGCTTCAATGCGACGGCGCCGGCGAACCTGGTTGATGAAGGCAATGCCGAGCAGAGGAACACCAATGTATAGAAGACCTGAGTGCAGCATCCAGCCGGCGAATCCGGTGGGCGGAATCGATTCGGCTGGTGCTTCGACCGTAACAGTCGTACGACCCTTCTGGACCTTCGTCGGGTCCGGGCGCATCGGTCCATTCATGAGCCAGAAGAAAATGCAGGCAGCGCCGATGATGAACATCAAGCAATTGCCGATTCGCTTCCAGGACTCCTTATCTTTGATAGGTGGTTGAACAGTCTTTCGAGGCATAACTGTCGTCCTTGTCTAATGCCGATGAATCGGTTGAGAGAGAGAGAGAACAGATCGCAATGGGGCGAACGTCGTCACTCAGCGGAAGCTGAGCTAGGACGTTCCTGGCGCGACGCGACATCGGCCAGAGAATCTGTGGCTTGTTACTCGTTCACTCCGCTGGAAAAGCGAAGCCTCTCGACCCGGATGAGCATGCAGATTCAAAACCCGGCGCCATCTCTCCGTGCGCACACGGAGCGTTTATGAACACGGCTGGGTGGATGAAGTGCAAGAGTAAAGCTTGAGCGTTTACTTCCTTGGTCAAGAGTTGAAAAAGATTGATAGCTAATCCTTACGCATCAAGGGTTTCCAGGTCGATTAAGGTTTCCTTCACAAAGCCGCTTGACATCAAAGTGCGATTGAAAGAATCTCTCACCGGCTTTGCCGTTCCGGCAATATGAAATGGGCTAAATTTGCCCCACCCCCAAAAACGCTCAATTGGCGGGGCTTGCAGAGGTCGGCTCCAAAATCCCGCCACAAGAGACATTGAATACGTCTCATCGAAGTGACCTCTCTCAGGGCAACTCCGCCAAGACACCGCTTGCGCGATAACGCGAACCGCACCGGTGCGATTCGACGAAAAGTCTTATGCCCAGCTCATTCTAAGCGGCCAGCGCGCGATGGCGAAAATCGTCCGTCGAAAGATGCCGGATAAGGTTTGCGCATTTACACATTCAAGAGTCATCGATCAAAGACTATTATCAAAGTGTTCTCGAACTTCCCCCCACAAACCAGACGAATCGAACTACGGCTGAGCGCTTCAACCAGCCTGTCGTTCAGACGTTTTTCGTTCGTCGCCTTTTCAGGAGCACTCTCCATGCGAAACGAAGATATCAACAC
>JAIETE010000060.1 GCA_019745505.1 Candidatus Obscuribacterales bacterium
ACAACAAAACTCCTGAGATAGAACTAACAAAATACGGGCGCCTGCCTGCATTGTCTGGCTTAACGCTTGACGAGCTGGAGGATTTTGTCAAGAAACACGGATTGCCTAAATTCCGCGCAAAGCAAATCCACAGTTGGATTTACAGCAAATGGGCAAAAAATTTCGACGAGATGACCGATCTATCGGCCGACCTCAGAAAAAAACTTTCTGAGACTGCCGAGGTGGGACTGCTTAATCTAGCTCATCTTCAAGTCAGCTCCGACGAAACCCGTAAATACCTCTTTCAACTTCCCGACGGCAAGATGGTGGAGTCGGTATTGATGGCATTTCAAGACCGTCCATCCCTGACGGCGTGCGTTTCCAGCCAGGTAGGATGCGCTGTCGGCTGCACATTCTGTGCGACGGGTTACTTGGGCTTCAAAAGAAACCTGACCGCCCAAGAGATTATCGACCAGATTATGAGCATTCAGCGCGAGTCAGGAAAACGCGTCGGCAACGTTGTCTACATGGGACAAGGTGAGCCCCTTCTCAACACGGACGAAGTGATTGAATCCGTAAAACGGCTTATCCAGACGGTCGGCATCGGCGCCAGACACATTACCGTCTCCACCTCTGGTATCGTGCCTGGTATCAAACAATTAGCCAAAGCAAATCTTCCAATCACGCTCGCTCTTTCATTGCATGCACCGGATGTGGAGACGCGCGAAGAGATTGTGCCCATCACGAAGAAATATCCGATCCATGAAGTCATGGCGGCCATGCACGATTACGTAGACACAACCAATCGGCGGGTGACAATCGAGTATGTCCTACTGAAGGACGTAACCGATCGTCCAGAACAGGCGATTCACCTTGCCGAACTTGTAAAAGATCTCCACTGCAACATCAATCTGATTCCCTTCAACCCGACGCTCAATCCCATGGGAGAAGCGCTCTACGACCGCCCGACGCGCGAGTCGCAGCAACGTTTCAAAACACTTGCCGCACGCTCAGGAAAGACAGTGACGGTTCGACTGGAACGCGGAACGGACATCGATGCAGCTTGCGGACAACTCCACAACAAATACACTGCCGGCCGAAAGTAATTACTTGAATGCCTGAAAACTGTTTGCCAGAGCAGGGAAGCGGTCTCGAACCAATTTAATCTGCTCATGTGAGATTATGAGCCGATCCCTATTTCCAAGATTGGGAGTCACATACCCAACATCATCAACAAGCTTTGAACCTGAAGAGAAAGTGACAGCAACATGATACTCACCATCTTGCTTGGCTGAGAACCAAACATCCCGCGTACAGCCGGGCTTGATGTTTTCGAATCTGGAAGTTGTACCTGGAAGCTCCAAGCTACAGACACTTATCTCTTCACCAGCTCCGTTTTCTAGAACAACATGACCTGTTGTCAAATCTAGAATTACCAAAGCAAGAGCGGCAATGCATAATAGGGCAACGAAGCCTAAGATGGCCAGCACTTTGAATATTGCTTTCATTGGTTAGGCAAACAAAAACAGGAAGACCTGATCTAGCTATACCACAGCCGTCTTGCGTTTCGGCTCCAGAGTTTCTACAGGCAGTGCTTCGAATTCGAACTTCTTGCCGTCGACTAGCCTGACTCTGCCCCAGGGTGTTCCAAGTTCATGATCGAAGACTACAAGCCAATTTTCAGCAGAAGCTTTAGTCAGCCATTCATTCTTCATGTCACAACTGGCAAGCGGGTAATGGTCATAACCCATAACCCACGGCGGAGAAACATGACTCTTTGTCGGCATTATGTCGGCAAAATAGACACCTTTCTCTGAGCCTGATTCGAAATAAACAACCTGGTGATGACTGGTGTGCCCACCGGTCACACGAACTTCGACACCCGGTGTGACCTCATAGTTTCCGTCGACCAATTGGAGAACTCCGGACTCTTGCAGCGGCTCGAAGTCTTCGAATCTGTAACTCGCCTTCGCCCGCGCATTGGCTTTGTAGGCGAATTCCCACTCACCCTTCTGAACAATGTATTTGGCATTAGGAAACGTCGGAGTCAGCTTTCCATCCTTCAACATCGTCGCCCCACCGACATGATCGAAGTGCAAATGCGAGATGATCACAAAATCGATTTCTTCGTTCGAGACACCCACCGATTCAAGCATCTTCGCTGGCGTGGTCAGTGATTTCAAACCGTAACGCTCTGCTTCCTTCGGAGTCCAGCGATCACCCATTCCTGTCTCAACAAGAACTTTTGCATTCGGAGTTTCAATCAAAAGCAAGTTGCAGTGCATCTCAACTCGATTCTGCTCATCTGCCGGCGACAACTTGCTCCACAGTGTCTTCGGCACGACACCGAACATCGCTCCACCATCAAGTTTGAAAGTGCACTCTCTGACGATTGAAAGCTCGAATTCTCCGAATTTCACGGCGCCTCTCCCAGATAGATACGGCTTGATCTTATCATCTGTGAAAAATGACCGGGCGCGTACAACGCGCCCCACGCCTAGCCGGCGCCAAGAGCTTAGCGAACTTCTACACCCAGCTCGGCGAGAGCTGTGCGAGCCTTTTTGCGAATTTCTTCACTGGGAGAAACTTTGAAGACACGCATCCAGGTTGCGGCAAGACGCTCTTTGGCGCGCTCTTTCACCAGTGGATCAGTGCTTGTTCGATAAATGGTATCCCAGGTGTTTACTTCCTTTACAAGCGATGGAATCTTGGCTTGCAGAATCTCAGCCTGCCGACCGAGCCATTTGGGCGCGTCGGGGAATTTGGACGCCAAACGGTAGTAATTAGCGGCGGCAGTTTCATTATGTGCGAACAAGTATTGATTGATACCGGCAATGAAAGGCAGATACCAGTTGTTCTGGTTCGCTTGAATGCCTCGCTCAATCAGCTTTTGAGCAAGATCAGGACGTTTCATTTCGGCCCCGACCGTAAAGGCTGCGAACCAATATGGCTGAGTAAAGCGAGGATCGAGAGATGTGACAAGGTCCAGGTAGTCGTATGCGTTCTGATACTGGTCGGTCCGTCGCGCATTTCCATCGCCGATATATTGGATAAATCTGAGCCAATACAGGTCGGCAGCCAGTTGCTCGTGACCGAGGCAGAAAAGTTTCACCACCTCGGGCTTCAGCAGGATGGGCTCGCGCGAAGACGGAACCAGAAATCTAGTCTCGCGCGTCAGCTCACAAAGACCCCAGTGAGACACTGTAACGGCGGCGAACATCAGCAACACAAGGATTGCTCTCACCAGCCAACCGTTATTTGAAAACATTTCCGAGGAGCCTTTCTCCCCTGCGTCACGTGAATGCGACAGCGCCTTATTGGTTCGACAGAACTAGGAATGTACCAGCGGTGGTTCCGGAAAGTGCATTGCCACTCTTGTTACCGCCCATTACCCCATAAGAGGTGTTGTTGCCTTGAGCGTCAGGTACGGCTTTGTAACCGACAGCTCCAGGCGCGCCCAAACTACCTCCAGCCGTGCGGGCGGCGGCGATGGTCGAGGAGATCGGAGCTTGAACGAGCGGATCTGGTGAGCCTTTGAAAGGATTGACAGGCATATTGCCGGCGGTCGTGCCGGTTTGGTCGCTGCTGCCGCCCGGGAAGTAGCTCTTATAACCGTTGTCGCTTTCGGTGGCGGGATAGGTTCCGGCTGAGTCCGTCGCAAAGGATTCTGCGGCAATTTGAGCGGTACGCATGTTGGCTTTTACCGATGCTTCACGAGCTTTGTCCTGCGCGCCAATAAAGTTCGGAAGCGCGATTGCAGCGAGGATTCCGATAATGATTACAACAACGAGCAACTCGATAAGCGTGAAGCCCGATGCCCGATTTCTTTTACGTGAACGCATTTCCATCCCTTCCTTTGGTCGCTTGTGTTGGCTTTGCCCGTAAAGTCAAACCCAGTCTTAGCAGGCCTGTTTCATATCGCGGTAGGCCCTACCAGTATGTTCCCACTCTATTATGTCATTTTAAGACTGCCCACAGGAAAAATCCTAGTAACAATCCCCGCCGGGGTTTTCGGGTCTGCCGGATACTAATTTAATCTTGGCATCCATCCGAGCCCTCCGGCATCCCGAGCAGGTGGTAATCGGCGAACCCCCAAAGGATGGTTTTTCCGATCACCCGACCGATAGATACAAATAGTTCGCAACGCAACGAAACGAATAGAAGCTACGAAAAAGCATCCCGCCTGCCGAAAGCCAAGTGCATCACCAGTGGTGGCATAAAGAACAGGCTGCGAAATGCGCATAGAAAACGCCCGCTCTGTTGCAGAGCGGGCGGTCCAGTATTTTTTCTTCTATCAGGCAGGCTGACTGTTATTTGACGGAGGCGAGTTCGCGCTCGGAGTTGTGTCTGTTGTGCTCTACTTTTCTTGGTCTTCTGAGGTGTTCCATGAATTGACGGTGAGCAAGAGTGTCGATTTGTGCTTGAGAGGTTTTCTCGGGGACGGAGAGTACGAATTCTCCGGCATTCTCTACAGCAGGCTTGTGATTATGACGACCCACCTGGTAGAGATATCCTCCGCGAGTTGCATATACGTAATGAATCATGTGATGCCTGCCTTTCTAGTTCGCCCGAAACATAGTTGATTTGAGGAAGAAAAATTGGGAGGGGCGCGGCGCAATGAATCGCCGACTCCAATACTGTACACCACGTCATCGTACGTTGGCGGGAGTATTTCAAGAGGAATCATAATATTCTCTGAACAATTTGCGTAACCGCAAAACCGCAAAGGCTGTGGCAGTGGGGATTTCCCCACTCGGCATATTAAGCGGATGCCATTTTTGTAAGAGAAAACTTTTACGATTGCAATGTGGTGGAAAATAATGAAGAAGCGCTTCACATCTACAAACTAGGCAACATCGATATCTTGCGAGATCTAACACGCAGCTAACATTTGCCGTCACCACAGATGGTTCAGCAAAATATCGCCTATTTGCCGAACAAGACCGCTCAAAAGCCACTGTCCATTGACGTTTTCATCAATCGAAAAACTATTTAGTCGGCCAACACCGGAGCCAGGTCATCACCGACCATTATGGTTACGGAACTCTCAATATCTCCAACCGAAGCAGTGACAATGTCTCCGTGGGAGCTCAAGTCAGCCTTCACAATCTCGGCATCTTCCGGATTGCCCTTCTGAGCAATGATCCTCGTGCGTTTCAAACTGGTGGGACGCTCATCGTTACTGGCTCTCACAAAAACGTGGCGATAGCCTCGCTCGCGCAACAGTTTTGCCAGCTTATTTCCCAGCCCCTTCGTAGCACTGGCATTCTCCACGGCAATGCGCATTTCATCCTTCTCTGCCGTGACGAAGGCAGATCCAGTCAAACGCGCCACCATACGGCGAACATCGCTCTTAGACACATCCCAATCGCCCGAGCCGGAAAAAGTTCCAGGCATCATCGCCATAAACTGATTGGATTTAGGCACTCCGCGAGCATATTGCGCCAGCATCATCAAATCGCCGGCGCTCATGTCGGTGTTGATATATTTTTGAGCGATTTCCATCAAACGCGGAATGTGGCTCCACGACTCAGGTTTCATTGCTCTGTCCAGTACGGCGCGCATGAACAATTCCTGCCGTTGAACGCGCCCGATGTCGCCAAGTGCATCATGACGAAATCTTACGAAACCCATCGCCTGATTGCCGGTAAGTGTATGGACGCCGGGCTCGAGGTCGATTTTGAGTTTAGCGGTCCAATCCATATACTGCATCTTCTTCGGAATATCGATGGTGATGCCGCCCAACTCATTGACCAGATCCACAAGACCATGAACATTGAGCACAATGTAATGATCGATTGGGATGCCCAGGAACTGGCTAACGGTCGTCTGCGCAAGATATGGACCGCCTAAGGCATTGGCGGCATTGATCTTCTGCGTGCCATATCCACTTATACGCACTTGGGTGTCTCGAGGTATCGAAAGTACGCCCAATGAATTTCTGTAAGGATCCAGACGGCACACCATGATTGTGTCGGAACGCCCGGTGAAAGCATCTTTATCCGCCTTCAAATTGCGACCGCGATCCGAGTACACAACGTCGGTGCCCAGAACCAGCACTGTCATCGGCTCGTGAAGCGCGCCAAAACGCAACACCGGAGGAAGCAATTGGGGCTTCGCAACTAATGTGTAGATATAACCGGCGATAACTCCGACCAGAGCCGCCAAAATAATGATGAGAGACCAGTTTGGGGACCGCAAAGCCGAATCCTGAGATGCCAACGGCCTTATTATATTCGTCGCGCGGTCACTGTGCCTGAGATACAGCTACTTGACGAATACACCAGGAAAAATTCTCACCATCAACTTCGGCGGCATAGGCGACGAAGTCCTGTTTCTGCCGACCTTAGAAGGAATTCGCGCATCTTATCCGGAAGCGCAAATCACCTTATTGGTCGAGCCCCGCTCGGCAGGAATCGGCGTAATCACCGATTTGGTTGACGAAGTCGTCACATTTGACATCAAAAAACGTCCACTATACGGAGCTGATTTGATTCAACTTATGACGATTCTGCGCGCCGGAGGATATGACATGGTCGTTTCCTCAGGCAGCTCGCCGATGGTCTCGGGTTTGCTTTTCCTCTCAGGAATTCCAAGAAGGATCGGATACAACTCGAATCGCCTGGCACCGTATCTGCTTACAGAACCCATGCCGCTCAACCGATTTCAATACGCCGGCAAAATGTATCACGATCTGATTATCAAATTGCCCGCCGCAGCGGCCGCACTGCCAGCGATACCACGCATAAAGGCAGGCCGGGAAGAAAGAGAGTCCATGGAAAACCTGCTTGCAAAGCTGTGGAGCGAAAATTGCGCCAACGGCAAGAGCGGCAAAGCAGTCCCAGGAAAACGGGTTCTCTTTCACCCAGGAACCAGTCGCCTTGCCATTCTCAAAGGCTTGAACAAGACATGGTCGGCGGAAAATTGGTGCAAATTGGCAGAGCTATTGGAAAAGGAACCGGACGTAGACGTCATCCTTGCAGGTGGGCCGGATGATAAAGAAGCAATAGAGCAAATTCGCGCGCAACTCAAGCCCGGCAACCGGGTGATTTCGACCTACGGACACACTCGCAGTTTGAAAGATTTGGTCGGGCTCATTGATGTCTGCGACCTCATTGTCTGCGTAGACTCAGCTCCCATGCACCTGGCGATTGCTCTCGACAAGCCGACCGTAGCACTGTTCGGACCGACCAATGAAGCTGTGCTGGTGCCGTCCGGAGTAGACCACTTCGTCGTTTTGCGAAAGGAAACCCTGGCGAATGCGACAGGGGGCTCATCAGAGAATCTTTCAGGCGTTACGCAGGCTTCGCTTCGGCAGGCGAGTTTTCTTTATCCTGGCGCGCCAGCCGTTCAGCTTCCCGCAGAAACTGTCGCCCGGTCTGTTTTGGATCTATTGAAGCGAGCTGCACTCCCAGATGGCTCGCCGGCAGTTCATGCGGGTTAGGCTCCGCACCTTCACCAAGCACGCGCACTAGGACTTCGACGATTTTAGGATCGAATTGTTTGCCGGCGCACTTCTTCAGCTCTTGAATGGCACGCTCATGACCGATTGCCTTGCGATAAGGTCTATCGCTGGTCATCGCATCATATGCATCCGCTACTAGAATTATGCGCGCGCCCAGAGGAATGTCATCGCCCACCAGGCGATCAGGATAGCCTGAGCCATCCATGAATTCATGGTGATGCATGACGAAACGCTTGGCCTTTTGAAGACTCGGCAGGTCGCCAATAATCTGCGCCGACTTCACCGGGTGCTCCGCCATAATTGCGGTTTCTTCGGGGGTCAATTTAGCCGGCTTCCACAAAATAGATTCCGGCACGCCGATCTTGCCGATGTCATGAAGAATGCCGCCCAGTTCGAGATCGCGCATCTCTTCGGGGGTGAGCCCCATGTTTTTGCCGATCAGCAAGGCGTACTGCGAAACCCGCAAACTGTGCCCCGAGGTGTAATCGCATTTGGCGTCGAGGGCATCGGCCAGAGCTCGAATCGTACCGAGGGATACCTCTTCCAGCTGAGAGAGGGCACCGGTCAGATCTTGAACAAGTTGAGTATTTCTCTGCTTCAATTCATAGGTTTCAATTGCCCTTCGAACAGTGACTCTCAGTTCATCTCTGTCCCACGGCTTGGGCACATATTTGTAAACATGACCGCTATTGATGGCATCGATAAGCGCCTGCACGTCCGTATAGCCGGTAAGAAGGATGCGCATGGCATCCGGGCGAACGGCCAGCGATTCTTTCAATAGCTGAACTCCGGTCATACCGGGCATACGCTGGTCGGTAATAATCAGGCTGATGTCATGCTCTTTCAAGAGGTTGAGCCCGTCTTGCCCGCTCAAAGCCTCAATAGTGTCGTACTCATCGCTGAGTACGCGCTTGAGGAGGCGGACATTTGCCTCTTCGTCATCGACGAGCAGTATCTTGTGACGCATTGCCATTCCTCAAGTTTATATCAACATTGCCAAATAAGTGAAAGTAGAAATTAATCGGGCTCCATAGCCGGGTTTAGAGCCGGTTCAAAAATGAAATCTCCATCCCCACCACTTCGGACTTTTGCCAGATCGGCCGCACTTGTATAGATAGGTATCTTGAGGAGGAAGCTGGTCCCTTCATTTGGTTTGGATTCGCACCATATTTCGCCCCCATGGCGCTGCATTATCGAATGACAAATCGATAAACCCAGTCCTGTGCCCTGTCCGACCGGCTTGGTCGTATAGAAAGGCTCGAAAATTTTGCTCTGAACTTCAGGCGGGATACCGCTGCCATTGTCGGAAATAGTTACCTTAACCTGCTCTCCTTCTTTTACCGTTTTCACCGTCACGAGGGGCGAAGGCAGCCCAAGGACGGCTTCAGCCGCATTGGAAAGAAGATTCATCCAAACCTGATTGAGCTGACCCGGATAGCAAAGAATCGGCGGCAGGTCGGCAAAATCGGTTACCACCGGAATTTTGTCACGCCCGTAGTACTGGCTGAGAATTTTCAATGTCGACTCAATACCCTCGCGCACCGAGCCTTCTTTCAATTCGGCTTCGTCAAGACGGCTGAAACTGCGCAGGTTGCGGATTATGTAACGGATGCGCTCAGCGCCTTCATTCAAGTCGGCGATGATATGGTCGAGGTCGGTAATCAGAAAGTCGTACCGCATCGTATCTTTGAGCTGATCCACAGCCGGTTTGTTTTCACCGGTAAGACCGTCCAAAGCCGAAATAAGTTTCTTCAAGTCCTCGAAGTATTCTCTTAAATACGGCAGATTGCCATGGACGAAATTGATCGGGTTATTGAGTTCGTGCGCGATGCCGGCAACAAGACGCCCCAGTGAAGCCATTTTTTCCTGGTGAATCAATTGCGATTGGATGGCGCGCAATTCCAGGTTTTTGGCATCAAGATTGAGATTCTTATTCCAAAGGTCCTCATTCTTGAGTGACAGCTCTTCGACCAGTTCACCATGTTCAACGGCTACGGCAACCTGGCCGGCAACGGACTTGACCAGCTCCAGTTCTACAGGAGTCCAGGCGCGGTGGCTATCACGATCGGAAATCAGAATCACGCCTTTCGATTCTTCGCCATACATCATCGGCTGGACAATCAGCGAACTCATTTGCGCAAGACTCTGAGAATCCGATATCGGAGCAAAGGCCGGATCGCGAATCGGATCGAAAAAGAGGAATGTCTTCATCAACTTTCCATCAGAGTCTTCGCGCCTCTCATAAGTTGACTTGTGAGCCAGAACGAACTCGCAAAGAGCGCGGTCGAAGCGTCCGGTTTCTTCGCGCGGCACAAAGGTATCGTCCTCCTCACCGTCTCCAATTCCCTCTCTTTCACCGGCAATGAGCGGCGAATCTAATTGAGCTTCTACGATCAAGGGAGGATCGCTGAACTTTCGCCCCGGGCAGATGATCGCGCAATCCGGCGCTTTGAGGGCTTGAGCCAGTTCGTCGACGGCAGTGGCAAAAATTTGATTGAGATTGAGGGTGCTGCGCAGAGCCGAGTTGATCGTGTTGATCATTTTTTCTCGACGAGCCTTCTCTTCCAGCTCTGTCATCAGACGGGTATTATTGTCAAGCTGCTCGCGAAGCCGATTGGCGCCCTGTTGTGCCACACCGCTCATGTACTGGCAAAATCGCGCCCAGACAAAGGCGACCGCCACAAGCATGGTTGAGCGAGCGACGATGCGACCCCACAGGCGGTGCGAGTAGGCCGCAGCCAAACCTGAATCGGATTGGCTTTCTACGAGAAACGGCAGGAATGCGGCGTTCTCGATCAAGAGAAGAGATGTATAGGAAATAGAAACGAAAAGGGCGGTAGAAAAGATACCGCGCCGTTGAAACGTATAGCTGGACAGAAGAATCGGCAAAAGATAGAGCAAGTAGACTTCCGACTCGACACCACGAGTGAAATGCACCAGCCCCGTCAGACTCAGTACATCGAAGCCCAGCAAACTGGCATTGATGCGCTTCAAAGTGCCCTCGGAGCTAGCCACTCCGGTATTCAAGACGCCCAGCAAAACAGCGGAATAGAAGACGACAAAAAGAATTATGGCAACGACCGGATAGATCTCCAATTCTTCGCGCGCCAGCCATGAAATGCAGACTGCAACGACCAGGCTGACGACGGAAAAAGCCAGTCGGAAGTGAATCAACTGCTCCGTCTTTATGTAAAGATCGCTGTCTTGGGGGCTCGAATTGGTCATGCTTTAAATATAGTCGCTAATTTGCGCTTGCTAGATGTATTCGGAAGCGCGCTTGAACACTTCGCCGGCTTCCGCAAATTTACCGAGCACTTTCAGTGTAGAGCCCCAAGCGTCATAAGTGTCGGCATCATAAGGGTCGATCTCGGCGGCTTTTTCGAACTTCTCAATCGCCAATTCGTGCAAGCCGAGAAGAGACAGCGTCTTGCCCCAGAAATAGAACATTTGAGAATCGCCGTCGAAAAGCTGAGAAGCATTCCGGAACATATCATCAGCGTCGACGAATTGTCCCATGGAAAGAAAAACCTGACCCAGAGAGGTGAAAGCCTGCCAATTCTGCGGATCTTGACTGATTATTCCTTGCAGCAACTCTTGCGCTTCGGGCAATTGGTTGCGTCCTTTATAAGCGCGAGCGAGGGCCAGGCGTGCGTCGATATCGGAAGGATTGATTTCCAGAAGCTTGAGCGAGCGAATGGTTACCAGGTCAAAATCCGAAGCCTTCAAGAGCTGCTCGATTGCCTCTTTCTCCGGTACAAAGCAACCAGGGTCTAATTTCGCCGCCTGGAAATACTCCGACTTGGACATGTCGGTCTGACCCATTTCTTCCAGACTGCGGGCCAGATGCAAGTGTCCGAGCGCGTAATCCGGCTTCAGCTCAATTGATTGTTTGAATTTTTCCGCCGCTTGCGAATGCATACCACGCAGCGCGTAGCAGCAGCCCATACCGTCCACGGCCAAATAATTCTTCTCGTCTTGCAAATTGGCACGGCCGAAATGCTCTTCGGCTTTATCCAGATCGCCCTTAGCCAGATAAGAATGCCCTATCCACAAATCGACTTCGGCGTCTCTCAATCCTTTTTGCTGCACTTGCAGAAGCTTATCGATTGCCGCATCGTAGGCACCCAGAACCAGGTAACTGACACCACAATACATGCCGATTTCCAGGGAGCTGGGGCTGACCTCGAGCGCCTTTTCAAAGGCTTCGGAGGAGAGGTCGTACTCCTTCATGGACGTGTAGATGAGTCCAAGATTGAGTCGCGCATTCATCAAAAAGGGATCGACATCGATGGCGTGCAGTAATTTTTCCGCCGCCTCATCCGACCGTCCCAATTTGTAGAGATTTACGGCCCAATCGTTGTAAAGCAGAGCTCGCTCTTTGGCATTGAGGTTTTTACCTCCGACCGTAATTGCTTCTTGATAATGCTTGAGCGAGTCTTCCAGCAATCCTTGAGCGACCAGGGCGATCGCCCAGTTGCGATGAACAATGGCGGCGCGTCCATCCAATTGAGCGGCCATAGCGAAACATTGGACGGCATCGGGATAATTGCCCATCGCGCAGAGCGAGACGCCCAATGCATTGAAAGCTTCCGGCATCTGGGGCTCAAGGCTGCAGGTTTTCTGAAAGTATTGAGCAGCCTCCAGATATTGTCCAAGTTGGAAACTGGAAACGCCGGCCTGGTATGACCCGGCGGAGAGACGGACATTGAGCTTTGCCGCCTGGTTAAACTGCCCGATTGCGCCTCGATGGCTGCCCATCTGGGCAAGAGAGAGTCCCCAGTGGAAATGTCCCACGGCAAAATTCGGCTTCCGCTCGCAAGACTCGCGAAATTCAGGCATCGCTTCTTGAGGTCTGCCGTCCTTGAGGAGAGTCAATCCCAGGTAATAATGGGCATCAGCGCTTTCCGAATCCATCGAAAGCGATGTCTTGAAATGCCGCTCGGCGTCCTCATATTTGCCGATGTTGAAGCATAAAACGCCGCACTGGTATTCCAGTTCGGGGTCGGTCGGTCCCTGGGCGGTGAAGCGGGAAAGGACAGAATAGGCCTCCTCCCAGCGTTGCTGAGAGACGAGATCTTTAACGAGCTGTGTAACTTTTGCTGCCACCGTACAAATTCACTTTCTTATACTCAAGAGTATATTCTTGAGATCCTAAAGTTGGTTAAGCAATGGCTGACGAACCTGCCTGCGAGCCGAACCCGCCCCGGCTGCTCAATTACAGACGCATGGAATACAGGCGACAGCGCCCGTTAGAGAAGAATACTGGCAAGAAAAATCGTTTCAAAGTAAGCTTTGCAGCCATTAGTCACTGCTTTCGTGTAGGTTTTTTGTATATGTTCAAACGAGTCGCATGTCTTTTGGCGTCACTCTCCGTAACCTTGGGCGGCGTTTCCCTCCAGCCGGCTCAAGCTGGACCCGGAACCAAGCAAGCGTTAGCACCGGCACAAAGTATCGTGCCGGCAAAAATCGAGCCGAAAGAAGATTCGGTCGAGAAGGTAATCGAGGCCTCGAAGAAGACCGGCGTTCTGAATTTGACCGGTCGAGTGTTGACTATGAAAGAAGTCAACCTGATGGCGCAACAAACTTCGCTCAAAACTCTCATTCTCACAGGCAGCAATCTATCCGACGTCGAAGGCGGCGCCATCGGCAAAATGACCGGACTGCGCAATCTTGTCCTCAGCAATACGAAAATGGGCGACGATGTACTGTCGAAGATTCAAAATCTGAAGCTTTCTCAAATCGAACTTTCCCGCTCACAAGTGACGGACAAAGGACTGGCTTCACTCGGAAAAATCGATACTCTGGAAGTGATTTCTTTGAATGATACCGCCGTCAGCGACAAAGGGCTGGCCAGCCTTGCGGCTCTGCGAAAACTGAAGAGCTTGAATCTCAACAAGACAAAAATTACCGAAGATGGACTGAAACAACTTTCGTCTTTTAACGCGCTCGATAATCTCTCGCTGCAAGATACCGAGATCACCGGTGCCACTTTCGACACGATTCCGTCTTTCCGCTTCCTGATTGGACTTGACGTCGGCGGAACGAAAGTAAACGACGCAACGATCGGTAAGATGGTGACGGCATCGAGTTTGGTGTCATTGAATCTTTCCAAGACAAGAATTTCCGACAATGCCATTCCTTCATTGCAAAAACTGAAAAATTTGAGGGAACTGTCCCTGGCATCGACAAGCATTACGGACAAAGGCGTTGCAGCCTTGAAGGGGCTGCGGCTGCGCACGCTGGATTTGAACGGAACCAAAATTACGAACAAGGCTCTGTCCAACTTCAAGTCGGCAAATTTCCTCTCGCTTCTCAATCTAGGAAAAACAGCAATTACCGATAGCGGCATGGCTGCGCTGGTACAAGCTCCCGCGCTGACGGAGCTCTACATCGCCGAAACCAAGATTGGTGATGAAGGGCTGAAAACAATCAGCACCTTCCCCAAGCTGGAAAGTTTGGATATCAGCGACACAAGTATCACTGACGCAGGCTGCAAATCTCTTTCTCAAATGAAGGGTCTGCGCTACGTAAGGGCATCGGGCACAGCCATCACCAAGGCAGGACTGAGTTCGATCATGCGCATTTCGGCCCTGGCGAGACTGGAAGCCGACCGTTGCACCAAGGTAAAGAAAGAAGAGATGCAGGAAGTCCAGAAAAACCACCCCGGCTCTCTGATTACCGGTGGCTAATCTCGACATGCATTTGAACCCCGTCGAAGAAAGACTGAACCAGCTCTTTCACAAGAAAAACTGGCTCCTGGCCTTCGATCGCGACGGAACGCTCGCTCCTTTTACGGTTGATCCGGCCGCCTCGAAGGTGCCACCGCAAACGGTGCAGGCACTGAGCGAATTGGCGAAACTTCCCAACGTGCACGTTGCCATTGTCAGCGCTCGCCCTATCCCTTTTCTCAAAAATGATTTCGGTGATGCTCCTCTCACGCTGGCGGGCAATTACGGCATGGAGATTCTCTATGCAGGAAGCACGCAAAGAACGCTCCAGGTCGGCGATCACCATCGCGAATCTATCGCACAGTTAAGAGGAAGATTGGAAAGGTTGGTTCCTCCTTCGACCCGAGCGATTCTGGAAGATCACGAACTGACGATCAATTTGCACTATCATCTGACGCCACCAGATATGATGCCTGGAATCGAAGAAGCAGTGAGTGAGGCATTTCTTGAAATTCCCCACCTGCGCATAAGACGCTTGCAGACGAGTATCGAATTCATGCCCGATTTAGATTGGGACAAAGGGCTAGGACTGATGAATGTAGCTGAGCATTTCGGACTTACCGGCGACGAAGCCAAAGAAACATTCTTTATGTTTGCCGGAGATTCGGAAGCCGACGAGCCTGGCTTTGAATATGTACTAAAGCGCGGGGGAATCGCCGTGCGAGTGGGCAAGCACTGGATGGGCAAACCGGACTATCTCTGCGACAATCCGGACAATACAGGTCATTTGGTCGAACGGCTGCTAAAAGTGCGAAAGAAAGAACTGCAAGCTAAATAGTCTTGCAAAAAGGTCTACTCTACAGAGTCGGGCGCGTGCAACGCGCCCCCACTGCAACGCGCCCCCACGAATGCTACAGCTTTGCGCCGGAAAGGAAAAATGCCGAAAGAATAGCCGCGCACAAAAGCGCTTGCGCCAGCCAGAACATAGACACGACGCTAGCTTCACCCGTGTTGCGTTCCGCCATTACGGCCTCGAAGTGATGGTGAAGCGGAGCCATCCTGAAAATGCGTTTGCCCTCACCGGGAAGTTTGTGCGTGAGTTTATGCCATGCCACCATAATTGGTAGCATCGGCTTATCAGGCGTAAACTCTTTGGTCAATTTGAAATAACTGACTTGCATCATCACCGAAACAGTTTCGGCAATGTATATCAAAGACAAAGGGACAAACCAGACGATAAGACCGCCGCTCATCACAAGCGCTCCCATCAGCCCCCCAAGGAATAGACTTCCGGTGTCGCCCATAAAAACTTTTGCCGGATTCTTGTTGAAGACGAGGAACGAAGCCAAGCCGCCCGCGGCAGCCGCAGCTATTGCAGCATTTGCATATTGCCCGGTGACAAGCAATATCACTGCCATCGTGGCGAAGGCGAGAAAACAGGTTCCACCAGCCAATCCATCCATGCCGTCATGCAAGTTGATGGCATTGGTAGTCGCCGCCATGATGAACATCGAGGCGCCGATAAAAGCCCAGAGGGGCAGAGCGAATGAATAGATCGAACCGTCCGGAGAGGGAAGAAGGATAACCTTGCCCGCGTCCGTCCCGAAAAACCATAAACCTAGAGCCAGCGCCAAGCCCAGTCCAAATTCCACAGCCAGGCGCAGTTTGCCGGAAATGCCCTTATTGCTTTTGCTGGTCACCTTGCCGTAATCGTCGGCAAAGCCGAGCAGGGCGCAGCATCCGGCCGCCGCCAGAATGAGAATCGAGGTCCAGGGCGCTTTTCCGGCAATGATAAGAGAGGGAATAATGCCGACAAATATCGCCAGAATAAAACCCAAACCGCCCATTGTCGGCGTTTTCGCCTTAACGGCATGGCTTTTCGGTCCTTCTTCCCGCAAGTATTGCTCCACTTGCTTGGACTTGAGCCATTTTATATAGAACGGAAAGACGCACAACCCGACTGCCAGGGACGCGAAAAACGGAACAATGACGCTCGGTTCTTTCATGTGAGTCAGTATTGCTTCAGGCAAGGTAGAAATCCGCAGATGAGCCGAACGGGCAGCTGTTTCTTTCAAACGCCGGATAGCCTGGAGCGAGCCGACGCTTCCTTAATTTAAGCACTTGCAGCGTTAATTCTAGAAGGCTAATCCAGATAAAACGATGTAATAATCTTGCGATTTTCTTTGGCGTAATTGACCGACTCGAGCAGCGTATGGCTCGTGTGATACAGGAAGCATATAACCTGCTGGCTGCGATCGATTATTTCGTGGTTGCAAATTTTGGATGCTTCAGCCAGTGTCATGGTGCGTCGCTCAGGATACTCGGTTATGTGCGTGATACCGGTGAGCAGGTCCTGTACTTCGCTGGGCTGCTGAGTGATGGTCTGCGGCAAAATGATATCGAGGCGGTCGGGATTGGCGCGCTTGGCGCCGCGGATCACCGCCATATTGGTTCCGTTGGCACCGCCGCTGGTGACGACCTGGTTGCCGGAGAGGACCAGCGCATAGGTCAACATTTCGACCAGTTGTTGGTGGGTGAGAGTCAGGTTTCTGGTGCCGATGATTGCGACTTTCTTCGGACCGCCCTGCTGAATTAGTAAAAGCTCCTGCGCTAACTCATCGACGGAAGGGAGAGTTGCGGAGGTCGATTCAGGTGAAGGCATCGCGTATATCCGTTGGGGTTATCCGAGTTGTTAGTACCAAGAATTTATCTTGTTGATGACAGAACCGAGATTACTGGTCCACGCATCGGGAGAGACTTTGGGCGAAAGTGCAGTTTACAAATTATAATCAACACTTAGGCGCTGTCCCGTTAGGCTTTTATCTCTGATTCTTCAACAAACCTGTTAAACCGCTCGCAGACGAGACGATTTGTGGTTTGAAGCCGACCAAGCAAAAAGCTAGGAAAAGCCGGTTGGAATCATAGCATAATTGCACTTAAGACAATGTCATGAGGCACGCGCAGGCATGGTACTGGGATCTGAATTGGAAATGCAAACTGGCTCTACACCTGAACATACGGGCTACGGTTCAAACAGCGAATTGCTAAAGAACTTGAACCCTCAACAAGCCGAAGCGGTGACCGCCGGCTGGGGTCCATGCCTGGTCATTGCCGGCGCCGGCTCGGGCAAAACCACAGTCCTGACACGGCGCATTGCCTACCTGATTGCCGAGATGAATCAGGAAGCCGAAACAGTCCTGGCCGTTACGTTTACGAACAAAGCCGCCCAGGAGATGAAAAACCGAATCGAGAAGATTGTCGGCTGGCAAACGGCAAGAAAGACATTGATTGGTACGTTTCACAGCATTTGCGCGCGCTTGCTTCGCTATGACATCGAGGAATACACGACTCCGGAAGGTCACAAGCTCAAGAGCAATTTTGTGATTTACGATGAAACCGACTCCCTGAGCCTGATGAAAGGGGTCATCTCTCGATTGAATCTGGACGAGAAAGTCTTCGTGCCCCGCGAAATGCGGTATGCAATCTCGGCGCTGAAGAACGACGGCTATACGGCGCAACTCTACGCGCAGGAAGCGAAGAGCTACAGAGAAAGCCGTATGTCCGAGATCTTCCTGGCCTATCAAGCGGATCTGGCGCGCAACAACGCCATGGACTTTGATGATCTAATTCTTACCTTTACTCAAGTTTTGAAAACTTGCCCGGGAGTTCGCAATCGCCATCACTATCGTTTCCGCCACATCCTTGTAGACGAATTTCAAGACACCAACCGCGCCCAGTTCGATTTGATTCGTTTGCTGGCCGAGCCGGCTGAAGAAGTGCTCGGGCAAGACCCATGGCACGAACGCACACTGATGGTCGTGGGCGATGTAGATCAATCGATTTATTCCTGGCGCAAAGCCGATTACAAAATCATGCTCAGCTTTCAGAGCGACTTCAAGCCTGCCCGTTTGATCAAATTGGAAGAAAATTACCGCTCCACGGCGACAATTTTGGATGTGGCCAACAGCATCATCTCCAACAACTCCGAACGCATCGATAAAGTGCTGCGCTGCAACCGAGACAAAGGCGGCAAAGTGCAATGCTTCGAAGCACAGGATGAAATAGACGAAGCCTATTACATTGTCGAAGAATTGAAGCGGCTGACCGCACGCGGACGCACTCTCAAAGACTGCGTACTTCTCTACAGAACTAATGCGCAATCGCGAGCGCTGGAAGAAGTGCTCGTACGCAATCATATTCAGTACACCATAGTCGGTGGCACTCGATTCTATGAAAGACAAGAAATCAAAGATGTTCTGGGATATCTAAAACTGATCTACAACCCCGCTGATGGTCAGTCTTTCAACCGAGTCATCAACGTGCCGAGAAGGGGTCTGGGCAAAACGACTCTCGACAGAGTCAATCAGTATGCCATTGAAAGCGGCATCAGCCCGATTCAAGCATGCCTCGAAGCTGAGACGATCCGCGACATTGCGGGCAAAACCGGCAAATCGCTGAAAGAATTCGGCGAAATGGTCAATCGCTGGCATATGCTCTCGAAGACCATTCCCGTGTCTCAACTTTTGGACACCCTGCTGAAAGAAACCAAATACATCGACAAATTGCAGGAAGATGCCAATTCCAGCAAAGACGAATTGGCACTCGGCCGAATAGAAAACGTGCGCGAATTGATCGCGGTGGCACAAGAGTTCGAGAAATCGGCAGACGAGCCCGATCTCGATTCATTCCTCACGCGCATCTCACTGGTCAGTGATCTTGATGCCGTCAGGGAAGGAGAAGACTCTGTCACGCTTATGACACTGCACGCAGCAAAAGGATTGGAATTTCCAGTCGTCTTTCTTGCCGGTCTGGAAGAAGGTCTATTCCCGCACATGCGCTCGCTCGACTCAGAAACAGCGATGGAAGAAGAAAGACGCTTGATGTACGTCGGCGTAACGCGCGCTGAAGATTCTCTATACCTGACGCTGGCGCGCAAGCGAATGATTCTCGGCAGAGGTCCGGCCGGCGGTTCCGGCTTCACTTCAAACTACACAGTGCCGAGCCGTTTTCTTCGAGAAATCACGCCCGGCTTGCTGGCTGGATACTATCCGCCTCCGGCCGGCGAACGCAGGCAAGAAATCGAACAGGACGATCCTTTTGTGCAGGGCGGCGGCTGGGGCAACGCACCTTCTCGCAGCGGCGGCGGATATCAAAACAACAATTACGGCGGCGGTAATGCCCGACCCAACAATTATGGTGGCGGCAATTCACGCCCGACGAATTACGGAAGCACCGGCAATTCGCGTCCGACAAATTATGGAAGCGGCGGCAACTCGCGACCAAACAATTACGGCGGCGGCAATTATGGCTCGTCGAATTCTTACGGCGGCGGCACCAACAGAAGCAGCTCATCACAACCGCCGGCAAAACCACGCGCCATGCGAATGGATCCCAACGCCTCGCCACCGGCACGTACCGCTCACTCGCAAGAAATCAGCGCGCCTGTTTCGTTCGAGCGCTTGGCTGTCGGCGACAAAGTACAGCATGCCAAGTTTGGAATCGGAACGGTTGTCCAGGTCATCGGCGAACAAGACAAAGAGCTTTACAACGTCGAATTTAACGAGGCCGGCCGCCGTCTGCTCGACCCTCGATTTGCCAAGCTGATCAAGACCACATAAGCGGCATAAACCGCCAAAAAGCACGCAGGCGCAGGCTTTTCAGCCCGCCAGACTATTTCATATTCTAAATCGATAACGATTCAAGATCGAAACGGTACAAAGTCTTGGTGGGTGGGGGATTCGAGCCTTCCTGGCAACCAATTTTGGCGAATCTTTTCAGTGCTTTGTTAACTTCACTGGACGAGTTAGGGCTACCCGGCGATCAGATCTAATAGGATGGTTTGCCATATCGGCCGGTACAGATTGTGTACGTCCGGCAAGGTCTTAGCAAGGAGTTTTCAGGTGGCAACAGAACGTACATTTGTGGCAGTAAAGCCAGACGGCGTAGAACGCGTTTTGATCGGCGAAGTCGTCGGACGCTTTGAAAAGCGTGGATTGAAGATCATCGGCATGAAATTCATGAAGGTCACCAAAGAGATGGCCGAACAGCATTACGGCGAGCACAAGGGCAAACCGTTTTACGATGGCTTGGTGAGCTACATCACTTCCGGTCCGATCGTTGCAATGGCGCTTGAAGGCAAGAATGCAGTCGCTCTGGCCCGCCAAACCATCGGCGCAACGAAACCAGGAGATGCTGCTCCCGGAACCATTCGCGGCGATCTCGCCGTAGAAATCGGTCGCAACATCGTACACGGCTCCGACAGCCCGGAAAACGGTCAGCGCGAAATCGGCATCTTCTTCAAGCCGGAAGAATTGGTCGAATGGAGCGGCAGTCTGAATAAGTGGATCTGGGAATAAGTCTCAGCCCCACCGAACAAATCTTGCAGGAGAGGTCGCATCGAGCGGCCTCTCCTTTGCTTAACCTATTTATATAGATAGAATTCGCCCTCAAGCATTCAAGGCTTTAATCGAAGCCTCGAAGACCGCTTCGGGACTTAGCTCCTTCAGACAGGCGAGAGTACCAATCTTACAAGTATCCGAAAAGCAGGGCTGGCATTCCAAAGAGGTAGACAATGCCGAACAGTGCGGGCCGAAAGGACCGTTTCTGCCGATTGGAGTGCTTCCATACACTCCGATAATTGCTGGCGCGCAGACTGCAGCGGCAAGATGGAGAGGACCGGTATCACCGCCGATTACCAGCTGAGCTCGCGAAAAAAGTGCCATCAAATCCACAAGGCTGGTTTTGCCGGTCAAGTTGATGATTACGGCTTCGGCAGAGGCTTTT
This sequence comes from Candidatus Obscuribacterales bacterium, assembly GCA_019745505.1. Lineage (GTDB taxonomy): Bacteria > Cyanobacteriota > Vampirovibrionia > Obscuribacterales > Obscuribacteraceae > QKMZ01. The sequence goes on from JAIETE010000060.1 coordinate 20,896, forward strand.
CTAATCTCCTCGGCAAGTGCTTTGTTTTCCTGAGTCTCGCCTTTTCCGCCAATAAGAGCTACGCGAAATCCTCTTGCTGCAAGCTTTTCGGCCAGTGCCGCCCATGATGGCATCGGCCAGAGCTTCGTTAGCCAGGTTGTACCTGGTATCAGCACCACCAGAGGTGCGTGGGCAGCGCCTGCAACATTCTGAGAGGCTTGCTGTTCGGAAAAAAGCTTCTCGATTTTCTGAATCGACTCGTCCTTTATAGAAGGGAGCGTGAACCTACTTTCCGATGCCAGAGCCTGGTCATCGGAAGCATCCACTTTCTTGCCGGTGATGGCGTTGGCCACGGCATTGGCAAGACGCATGTTGTGCAGAACAATATGTTTCTCGTACGAATTGTAGTCGCCCGTATTGATTCGGTCGGTATACATAAGTGGTGCCAGCTCTCGCGCCTCGGCAAAGCCGAAGACTTTTCTGGCGCCGGAAGCCCGGCAAATCGCGGCGCTCTTAAACAGACCTTGAAAGTCGATGGCATATTCGTACTTCGTCTGATTCAATTCACCGGCAAATGCCTTGATAGCATTGGCGGAGAGCGATTTGATCTGCTTCTTCTCGAATACAACTACTTTTTCTGCCACCGGATTTCCCAGCAGCAAATCCTTGGACAACGGTTCCACAACCCAGGTGATTCTTGCCCCAGGCACACGATTTCTCAGTAGGTTGACTGCCGGCAAACTGTGAACGACATCGCCGATCGCGCTCAGTTTTACGACAAGGATTTCCATACAACACCAAAGATTCTCTCCGATGCATCATACACTGCCGGAAAGGAAGCAGGACCGAGCAGCACTTGACGACCCTCCGCCAGCGCCAGCCCGCTCGGATCTTCAAAAACAAACCGATCGGTCTGCTGCAAATCCTGGTGGAGAATTAGCACCAGACTCTGCTTCACCCCCGGTATCACCCCGCCCCTGGTGCCACCCCACCATCGATACCACCAAGCCGAGCAGTTCATGCCAATCATTCGCGGCAGCACCCCATACCCGATACCACTCCACCCTCGATACCACCCCGCCCTCGATACCACCCCGCCCCTGGTGCCTCCCCACACCCGGTATCACGCTTGCCCGTGGACCGAAGCCCAAAACCTAATATTGATGTGGCATTCCAGCGTTGGCAATGTCTATGGAGCTTGTCCGCACCGGAGAAATTCAGCGGACAAACAGTGCGCACTACCAGACATGCGTACGGCATTCTTATCATCTGCAGGCGTCCAGTTCCGCTGCTCGAGGACGCCTTCATTTGCAAAGGTCGATTCATCTATCCGAGCCGGGTCGCTTCCGGGCACCCCGTTCGGTATCAAGTCTCCTCGCTGATTGGATGGCAAATCCCCATCCTGTTAAGGTTTCAGCCTCCGGCTTCAACTTACAGTGGCGCCCCGGTCCGGATACCGATGTCGCTTCGTTCGCCACCAGATTCAGCGCCGAATCCGATACTGCTTTTCGGCTCCTAAGTAGCACCGGATTCGGCATCGCTTCGCAGCAAACTCATCGCTGTTATTAGAGGCCGCCCATCGAGTCGGGGGGAGACTCTAATTTCCGGTCCCCAATCGGACCCGCAAAGACCATCAAACGTTACCGGCAACCTGCCGATGGTTATGAAAAGCGGGTCTTTATGTGACGGTCGACTCTTCTCTTGCACTCAAAAAAGGCACCATCGGTAATACTCTGTAACTTTTTAACTTCGTGGTATCAGCCATCAAAAGTGGTGCGCACCAGCGGTGGAGCGGGGTTTTCGCTATCACCCCTGGTATCACCGGCGAAGAATATATCCAAAGGACGGTTAAAGACATAGCGCCCTTTGGTACAATCTATATGCCACCTAGAATGGTGGTAGGTGGCATACCAACTTAGCGAGTCGCCCGACATGCATTTGGCGGCCCGGCTGGGCATTTCGGTTTGCCGATTTGCCTTGTGCACCAATCGGAATTTTGACCGAGTAGTGCCTAAAGATCCCCAAAGCAAAAGGAGTGAATCATGGCCAGTTCCAAGAGTAAGTCTGCCAAGTCCAAAGCCAAAGCCGCACCGAAGGCTAAAGCAGCGAAACCGGCACACAAGAAAGTTGCAGCTCGCAAAGTTGTTGCTCGCAAGAACGTAACGAAGCATGCAGCCAAGGCTACTCGTCCCGCAGCAGCTCGCTCGGATTCCGACTACACGAAATTCAGCGGCAAGTTCACGGTGCGTCTGCCCAAGTCGCTCCACCAAGCGCTCGTTGACCGTGCAGAAAAAGAAGGCGTCAGCCTCAACCTGTTCGTCACCAACGCTCTGTCCCGCACAGTGGCAGTTGCTGGTAAGGGCAAGCGCTAATCGCCCTGTTAAACAGGACACATTATTGAAGGAGGACAATGTCCTCCTTCTTTTTTTGTAGAAAAATATGGACTTGATTTAATAGAGTCTAATAATCGCTAGCGAGCGACGAAAAAATCCAACCTGCTTATTTTTCGAGACATTAAACCGATATCAGACTCTCTAATGGTCCATTCTTATCAACTTCATCTTGGATGCCATGATCAGACCGGATAGTATGTGCCAGTTCCGAACACGGGCTCACCGAGTTAAAAAGGACTGGAAGCACACTTGTCATGAGCAACAATATCCCGATTTTCTCCGCCAAGGAGCAATACCCTCAAATCGCCGCCGATCTGGAAGCCGCAGTCTTAGAAGTATTGCGCAGCGGCAATTACATCATGGGTCAGAAGAATAAGACCCTGGAGCAGCAAATCGCCAAGGTTTGCGGCGTAAAACACGGAATCGGTGTGGCAAATGGAACCGATGCCTTGATTCTGGCGCTATGGGCGCTCGATATCGGACCCGGCGATGAAGTAATTACGACCCCGTTTACCTTCGCGGCCACCATTGAAGCGATCGCCATGCACGGAGCCAAACCGGTGTTTGTCGACGTGGACGAAAAGACTTTCAATATCGATCCAAAAGCGATCGAGCGAGTGATCACGCCGAAAACAAAGGCAATCATTCCGGTTCACTTATATGGTCAGTCTTCGGACATGGACCCGATTATGGATCTGGCTGTTCGCTACGCTCTCAAAGTCGTGGAAGACAACGCCCAGGCCATTGGCGCAACCTATAAAGGCAAGCCCACTGGATGTTTCGGCGATGCAGCCTGCATCAGCTTCTATCCAACCAAGAATCTAGGCGCTTGCGGCGATGCCGGCATGATCGTCACCGACAGTGACGAATTGGCTGAACGCTTGCGCTGCCTAAGAGCACACGGCTCCAAGCAACGCTATTTCCACGAAGAACTGGGCGTCAACAGCAGACTCGATGAAATCCAGGCTGCAGTATTGCTCACCAAGCTGCGCCATCTCGATGACTGGACTGAAAAACGTCGAGCTATTGCCGGCAAGTATTTCGAAGTTCTGAAGAACGTTCCCAACATCATTTTGCCGAATCCGGCGGTAAAGACTGAATACAGACACGTCTGGCATCAGTACACTATTCGCGTTCTGGAAACGAATTTCGGCACTACAGGCGCCACCATGCGCCAGCAGCTGATCGATGGTTTGGCAAAACGCGGCATCGGTTCTATGTGTTATTACCCCGTGCCGCTGCACATGCAACAAGCCTTCCAGGGATACGGATACAAGCAAGGCGATTTCCCGATTACCGAGAGATTGGCTGCTGAAGTTCTCTCCCTGCCGATGTTCCCGGAACTGAAGGATGAAGAAATTCAGGCAGTCGGACGAGCGATTAGCGAAATAATGACTGGTGAAATTGCGGTGCCGCATGTTGTGGCTCCGACACCGCCCGTCATCATCTAAACGGCAGGCTTAGCCTCGCCGTAGAATGGAGCCTGCGGCAAAGATGACCACAAAAACCAGCCCGAGCGGAAGCGAACGCATCAGCAAGAATGCCAATATTGGCGCCAACACGCGCATCCATGATGACGCGCTGATTTATCCTGGCGCCACTATCGGCGACAACTGCATAATCGAGCCGGGGGCGATTATCTACGAGAATGTGAAACTTGGCGCCAACTCTTATGTTGGTGCACAGTGCATTCTGGGAGAACGCCTCTCCGGTTACCTGAGCGATCCGACCTACAAAAATCCGTCTCTGCTGATTGGCGATAACGCGACCATACGGTCGGGAACGATCATCTATGCAGACTGCAAAATCGGCAAGGGCTTCCAAACCGGTCACCGCGCCGTGATTCGCGAAAAGAGCATCTTCGGCGATATGTGCTCGTTCGGCACAATGGCTCAATCGGACGGGCAAATGACAGTCGGAAACAACTGCCGTTTTCACAACAACGTCTTCATTGCCACCTTCACGACATGCGAAGATGACGTCCACTTCTATCCTCTCTCGTGCACGGTGGACAGCATGCATCCGCCATGCCAGAAAGGTCGCGAAGGCCCCTATCTGGAAAAAGGCGTGATCGTGGGAGCCAAAGTCCTCATTCTTCCACGCGTGCGCATCGGCTCGAAGAGCGTGATTGCAGGCGCCTCGGTGGTCACTCACGACGTGCCGCCGGGAATGGTCGTCGCCGGTATGCCTGCCAAAGTTCTCAAAGCGCGGGAAGAAGTGCGCTGCCATATTGAAGATCGGCCGGCTTACGATGTGGCCATGGAAAACAAAAACTAGTGACAGCAAGCACTAAATTGAAACCGTGAATGTGCTAGACCAAACTAGAAACGAGAGCGACGCAGAGCAGCCTGGTCAGCCGACCAGCCCCTCGCTGGTTCAGAAAAACGCAACTCCAATTCTGGTTTTCATCGTTGCTCTGGCAACTTTTCTTTGCTACTTGCCCGTGCTTTTCAATTTCTTTTGCGGTGACGACTTCGTACATCTCACATGGTTGAAACAAGCCATGGTCTACCCAACATTGATCTGGAAGAATTTCTACTCTTCCTGGTTGGACGGCACTACGACAAAGTTCTATCGCCCTCTTATATCGATCTTCATGGTCACTGATTACATGGTCTGGGGTCTGAACGGGCTCGGTTTCCACATCACCAACCTGCTGTTTCACCTGAGCTCGACAATCGTTCTATTTTTCGTGTCGCTGCGATTGGGAAGAATCTTTGCCGAAAGTTCGGCTCCCGCTCCTGCAGCAGGAAGCACGAACGGCACCGGCGACAATTCCAGTACGCACGCAGGACAAGGACAAATCAGAGGCAGCGCAATCTCATTCGCCTTCTTCGCATCGATAATTTTCGGACTCTATCCCCTGCATCCAGAGGCAGTTTCATGGATTACAGGAAGAGTCGACACGATAGTTACCACATTTATCGTTGTTTCTTTCTGGTGCTACATGCAGTGGCGCGACGGCAAGTCTACCTTGTGGTGCGCCGCTTCGATAATCGCCCTCATGCTCGGATTGCTTTCCAAAGAGATGGCCATCACACTGCCTGCGACAATGGCTGCCTATGAAGTCCTTCTCTGGTGGGAAAGGGGCGGCAACCGCAAAAACCTCATATCCGGCGCGCTGAATGCAATCAAAGCAATCATTCCCTTTGCTGTCGTGATTGCTCTCTATTTCGCAGTTCGATTGAACGCCCTGGGAACATTCGTGGGCGGATACGACGACTCTCTGTTCTTCATCTCGAATATGAAAGAATTCGTCTACGGCTGGCTCCACGCGCTCAAGATGCTGCTAATTCCTGCCAATAAAGAGTTCTTCGACTCAAAGAACGCAATCCTGATTTTCTGGCAAGTGTCTCTCGGATTTGCAGCAATCTCCGCCCTGACTAATTTTGCTACCTTGAGACGGATGATTCCGGTTTTCCTCTTTACGGCTATCTGGCTTGCCTTTGCTCTGATACCCGTATACAAGATTTTCGCCATCGCCGACGACTTACAGGGAAGCCGCCTTGCCTACCTGGCTACGGTTCCCCTCTCCCTTCTCATCGCGTTCGGATTCACAACAGTCCGGCTGATCGGCAATCCGGTCACCTGGATCCGCGCTGCCAACAGGCTGAAAATAGTCTGGGGCTCTCTTTTCGTCACAGCCGCGGCGGCCATGCTCTGGACAAACAATGGCGCATGGGTAACGGCAGGCGAGCAATCGAATGCCATCCGGCGCGAGCTGGACATTCTCTACAAAACCGATATTCAAGGCGATCCACAGGTGCTCTTTCTTGGACTGCCCGATCAAATCCACGGCTCCTATGTTTGCCGCAATGCTCTCTATGGAATGACGAAGTCTCCACAGTTGCACCGAGATGTCGAACACAATATTCTCGTCGACAGGTTCGAGCCGATCATGCCTTTCGGCTATTTGAAAGGTTCTCTGCGCGACGCCGCAGACAAAGTCCGCATCTATCGCTGGGATATGAATAAGAAGAAATTCTTCGCGATAACAATCCCGACAGCAGCGGGCGAGGCCGGAAATGGCTTGCAAAAACTGCTCAAGGAGCAAAGCGCCCCCAGCGTCAAGTACGAAGGCAGCCGGCTGAAAGGACTGCTCACCGTTGCGGACAATTACGGAATAAAGACTTCCTCTTTCGATGAGAATGGATCTTTCAGTGTTTCCACAGACGCACCGAAGGGGCGACGCCCGGCTGTAAGAATCGGTCTGAAATTGCCCTGTTTCACTACCGACTTTATCGCCATAACGGTGCTTGCGCCCAGCCTGCCGGCGGACAATAAGGGTATGGACCTGCTGTA
>JAIETE010000272.1 GCA_019745505.1 Candidatus Obscuribacterales bacterium
CTTGGATTTTGCGTTGTATCCCGGCGGTTTGATCGCCTCCGGCCGAGTGATGACAGAGACGCTCTCGTGTTTGCTTTGCACTGCCTACCTGTTGTTGCTGCTGGCTACAACAAGGCGCATTGTCTGGTCGCCTCTATGCGGTCTTATTGGTGGATTGGCCTGGACAATGAAGGTCGTCTTGATACCACCTGTGATTACGGCGATTTTGTTTCTCGGCGGACTGAGGAAACTGAAACCCGCTGCAATCGCCATTATCGTCGCCGGTATTTTTGTAGTTGTCTCTCCCTGGGCGCTCTTTTCGAAAAACTTCTTGCAGCGCACTATGATCACCACCGAGCGAGCCTCTGTGCATAATGCCTATATAGGGTGGGACACGGAAACGGATGGGTTCCAAGCCAGTTTTCCGACGCCCAAAGAGAGAATGCTTCTTGTGCACGATCCGGTTTCGGTCATCTGGGGACAGGTTTTGAGCGAGCCTATGGGCACATTTCTTCTTACGCTGGAGAAATTCGCCCGCTATTATGGTCTTCCCTTTAACGATTTCCGGCATCAATGCTACGGCATCTCGAGCACCGGTCTGATTCCCATCCATTTGCTCTATCTGTTCCTCGGCGCCCTTGGCGTCGTGATGTATGCCGCCGGCGGATACAAGCGTCTGACCGATTCCGGAAGATTGGCTTGCAATCTTACTCTTGTCGTCCTGTTTTTCATGCAGTGTTACTTTCTTTTCGAGGCCAACACTCGCTACGGTTATACGTCTTTCCCCCTGCTCAGCGCTTTTGGCGCGCTCGGGATCTGGATTTGCTTGAACCTGGTCCGTCAGAAAAATTGGCTCAAGCTTTCTTTGACCGTGGCGACTGCGTCTTTGCTGACTTTTCTCATTTTCAACAGCGAAACTCTAGTGAAGATGTCCGAACCGAAGCAGACTTTTCATTCATTGCAGCCCGGGAAGAAGGCTAAAGCTGTAATAGATCTTAAGGCAATAAGCGGAGCTTCGAGCTATGCGCTTGTCCTGGTCGATGGCAGCGAAGGGCTGAGTTCCGCGCAAGTGCAGGTAAATGGTCATGTTCTGCCTGAAAAACTGCTCCCTCTGCCGTATTTTGATTCCAAACGTTTTACCCAGTTCAACCTGATGAAGGAATACGGCTATGGTCTTAAAGCTCCTGTTCAAGAGCTTCGCCAGTGGCGTGCCGCGATTGTGCCAATCGAGTGGTTGAACCGAAATGGTAAGAACACCATCGATATAACCGCCGCCGGCGAGACTAAAATCTTCGGCGACAAACTCAAGAATTACCGAAGATATCGCAGTCTTGATGCTGTTTGCGTCAATAGACTCTTATACACTCCTACAGATCTTGAAGCACGTCCTTTTGAACCGGTGCAAAGTGCCGGTGTGGAGAAGTCTTTCAGTGTCGACGGGGCGGGCGGTCTGAAAGAAAATATCAACGGCGAGAGTTTGAGAATCTATCTGGCTTTTCTGCAGCCGCTCAATGTCAGTGTCTACAAAACTTCGGTCGGGGAAGAACGAGCAGTCGAGCAAAACTTTACTCAAGCTGATTTCCCACTTCTCATGCGCGTGCATAACTCCGATGAGATAACGTCCAGCAAGTTCATCGTTTCGCACTCGGTCACTAACGTCAACGCCAGAATTCCGCGCTATAAGGAAGCCACGCATGCACGCATTACTTTGACCGGGGACCTGCGCAGCGCCGCTCCCGACGGTCAGGCGGGAATTGCCGTCAGCACTGGTGGCGACACGGATCTTTTCTGGATGCTGGCGCGCTTGCCCTACAGCATTGCCTGCTGCAAGGAGTGGAAGCCTTTCACAATCAGCGATCTGGTGCCTCTGGATGCCTTCAAAGGGCGCGCTACTCAGGTGGGAATCGGCATCTATCCCGGACCCTGGCCGGAAGTTATGGGCTTGGGACCGGCTGTGGCGGGACCGCAGGTGTCCTTGAAGAATTTGCGCCTGAAGATCGAGCCGGTTGCCTCTCTCGATATGCATGGCTCCAGGTTGATGGTTTACTAGCGTTTTTTCCTGCATCGAAGAAAAAAGCCATGCTTCGGCGGTCGATGCATGGCTTTTGAGTGTGTTTTTCTTATTCGTTATGCGTGACGTCTGTGCTGCCAGCCGTTCAGGTGGGCGTGTCGCATGCAACTGGCGTCTTTGGAGTGCATTCTGAGCAGATCCAGTCCGGTGATTTCCACTTCCATTTTTCCGAGCCTGTGGCATTCGGATTGAAAAGCCAGGATATTGGATGCGCTGGTGTGATCGACCAGTCCGACCGACGGCGCAAAGATCAGTTTTACCGTCGTGCAGTTGGATGGGATTTTGTCGAGTTCTCTTTGCACATGCAGAGCGTTGAAGCAGACTACCGGTCCGTTGAAGCGGATCTTGTGTTCTCCTTCGTGTGTATCGTGCATGCTGACCGGGTTGCGGAATAGTTTTACGAACTCCACCCAGAGAGTCTTTGCGGTTATCGGACTGTGACCATGATGTCTTTCCAGTGTGCTGGAAAGTGAGTAGACCCAGGCCAGAATCAGTTTGGCGGCCATGCCGTAAATCAAGCCCCAGAGCAGGTCTGTGTAGAGTGTTACGGCAATTGTCGAGGCGAAAAGGAAGAGTTGTTCCTTTCCGACGGAGGCGGCATAAAACCATTTCTTTGGTTCGCAGAGCTTGTATCCGATATGGATGAGAACTGCAGCCAGGGCTGAAAGAGGAATCATATTGATGTATTCGCGAGCAACCAGTATGTAGGCGATCAGGAATACTGCATTGTAGAAGTTCGCCCACAGCGTTTTGCCGCCGGACAAGATGTTGGTGGTGCTCTTGATGCCGCCGGGAATGATGGTCAGACCGCCTACCAGGCTGGAGCAGATGTTGGACATGCCCATAGCGAAGAGGGTGCGGTCGGGATTGGACTTTCTGTGAAACGGATCGATTCTGTCGACTGCCATGATGGTAGCTAATGATTCGAAGCCGTCAATTAAGGTCAGCGTAAGCACGCAGCCGGCGATCGTCCACCACATGCTGGGATCGGAAAACAATCCAATGAAATTAGGCATCACAATTCCGTGTTTGAGCGGATCGGCCGGTATGTTGATCAGGAATTTGGCATCGATGTGCATGACTTGCCCAAGTACCGCGCCTACGGTCACAGCAATAAGCTGGGGCGGTACCATGCGCAGTTTTGTTTTGGCCAGCAGCTTTGGAAAAGTGAAGAGAATGAGCAAGCAAACTACACCGATGAAGAGTACTGTGGCATTCGATTGCATGAGGTTGGACGGTGCTTCGGCCATCAGTCCGAAGAACTCATGCTCGTGCCCTTTATGGCCTACCAGAGCCGGTATTTGCTTGGCGATGATCATCAAACCTATGGAAGCCAGCATTGCTTCCACTGCAATAACCGGGAACATGGCGCTGAAGCGCGCTGCTTTGAGGTGGCTGAGAATGAGCTGAAGGAAGCCGGCCATAGTGATGACTCCCAGCACCAGAGCGTAGCCCTGTTCCATATTGCCCTTGCCCAGCGCCATGATGCAGGCCATGATGGCTGGCGCCAGACCGGCGGCCGGACCGCTAATCGTGCAGTAGGCTCCGCCCAGGAATGGAAATACGAGACCGGCTATTATGGCGGAAATCAGTCCACATATGGGTGGTGCGCCCGAGGCGATCGCTATGCCTAATGAAAGCGGTACCGACACGAGGGAGACGATCATCCCCGCTACGATGTCGTGCTTCCAGTGTTTCAGACCTTTTAAGCCATTTTCCGGCTTCTCTGTTGCTGACGCTGCCTTCGGTGTAACCCTGGTGACTGTGAGTTCCATATGTTTTAGATTCCAACGCAAATTGAGGGAAGCCATTCAGTTCTGATGGCTCTGCATTTCGGTATTAGTTTCAGGAGGAGCAAGCCCGTACCTGGCTTGGTTCATGGATAATCTAACAACAGTATGTTGTTAACTTGTGATCGCGATGTGACGGTTTTGTGATCAAAGCCGAATCCCGTCGTGGAATTCCCACTGAGGTCTCGAGATTTAAGCCAGTGGAATAGTCACCTTAAACGTGCTGCCGCGCCCCACTTCGCTTGTGACAGTGATATTTCCTTTGTGCGATTCAACCACGGCCTTTACGATCGATAGTCCGAGACCGGCACCACCAGCGGCTCTTGCTCGGGCTTTGTCGACGCGGTAGAAGCGATCGAATACGTGGTTGATGCTTTCCGGGGGAATCCCAATGCCTGTGTCGCTGACTTTTATAGCCAGATTTCGCCCTTCTACTTCTGACCAAATAATAATCGTTCCGCCCTCGTCTGTGTAACGAAGTGCGTTACTTGCCAGGTTTGTCACCATCCTTCTAAGGAATTCGAGATTACCCATAACTTCCATTTCCGAGACTGCGCCCAGCTTGAATTGGATGTTGCGTGTTTTGGCCAGATTGGTAAAGTCTTCGCAAACGTCTTCCAGCAGTTTCTTAATACTGACTGGTGCAATTACATAGTGCGAAATCGGATTTTCAACGCGGGCAAGAAAGATCAAATCTGAAGCCAGTTCGCTCATCCTGGCACTGGCTTTGGAGATAATCTCAGTGAGATCTTCTTTGACGTTGTTTTCGCGCAATATTTCGGTCAATGCTTCGAGACTGGCTTCAATAATCGCAATCGGTGTGTTCAACTCATGTCCGGCGTCGGCGACGAATCTTCGGGTCAATTGCATTGCTTGTTCCGCTGGTTTAAGCGCCAGTCCGGAAAAAAGATATCCTGCAATAGCGACGATGGCTCCGAGAAATGGCATGGCCACTATGGTTGCGTAGATTGCCAACTCGCTGGCCTGGTCGTTTTGTTTTGTTGAAACCTGGACTTGTAGATAACCGCATAGCTTACCGCTGCTAGTGATTCTTTCGTTCAGAGAGCGGACGCTTCTTCTTCCTGCCTGATCCCTTTCTTCCAGGCGCCCTTTGCCCAGCTTTTCAATGCCGTCGCTGCCATACTTTTCCAGCAGATTCTTGTTGCTGTCGAAGAGTTGAATGCTCGCGGTTACCATCGAATTAGCTTCGGTAGCGCGTTTTGCCCAGTCTTGCAAGGTTGGATGACTGTTTTCTATCTTGATGGAAGGTCTGATTTCCGAAACGAGGTCGGCAAGAAGTGCTTCATTAGAGCGTACGAGGCTGGCCGAAAACAATACGTAGAAGGCGGTCGCGCCAACCAAGTGCAAAACAAGGACCAGACACATAAAGTAAAGCGCGAGCTTTACCCTCATCTGATTAAGCATCTTCGGTTCCTAACTTATAGCCGACTCCATGCACGGTGACGATAATCGACATGCCGTCATCGTTATCCAGTTTCTTTCTCAGCCTGGTTACATGCCCTCGCACTGTATCGTGATGTGCATTTGAATCCATCTCCCAGACGCTGTCGAGTATTTCATCGGCACTGAAAACTCTTTGCGGGTGACGCAGTAGGAATTCCAAAAGGCGGAATTCTTTTGGCAAAAGGTGAACTTCTTTGCCGTCTTTCAAGACTCGATGGTTTTCGATATCCAGTTCGATATTGCGAAGCGAGAGCTTGGTGTGGTGTTCCGCAGAGGACCGTCTCAGCAGAGCTTTCACCCTCATCGCCAGCTCTTTGAGCTGAAAAGGTTTGGTCAAGTAATCATCTGCACCCGACTCGAAGCCTTCCGCCTTGTCGTCTAAAGACTGTCTGGCCGTGAGCATGATGATTGCCGCGTTGCCACCGTTCTGGCGATAACGTCTGCAGACTTCGATGCCCTGCATTTCCGGCAGCATCCAATCCAGCACTACGACATCGAAGCTGGTGCCGGTCATTTGAATGAGAGCAGATTTGCCGTCGTAGACTTGCTCTACGAGGTGATGGTCGCGCCTCAGCCAATCGGCAATCAGCCTGGATAGATCCTTTTCGTCCTCGACTACCAGTATGCGAGCCATTCAGCTACTACTCTTGCGAGATTTTTAGCGCATCCGCGCCGCGCTTTCCTGACGCGATGTCGACGACCTGATCGATATTGGACACGAAGAGCAAGCCGTCGCCGTCCTGATGTGTGCCGACTGCCTGCAGAATGATATTAATAAGCTGCTCAACGTGCTCTTCTCGTATGACTATCTCGACTTTTGAGCGCGGAACTAGATATTGAGGATTGGACATATCGGGTTTTGCGGAACCCTGGGACTCTGTCACCGTGTAGCCGCTGATGGGCGCTTTGAAGAGAGCACGAGCGAGCCGGTCGATCATGAATGGTTGAATTATGGCTGTGACGAGCTTCATCGCAGGTTCTTTCTCCTTGTCCCCATAACCTTTATTTTGCGATGCCGGCTGCAGCCCCGTATAGGAGCGTGATGCGACTGATGCTGTAAAACCTGAACTCATTCGGATAACTGCTTCAACATTTGCCCTTGTAATTGCAGACTTCCATGTGCAACCACGGTTTCACCCGGACGCAGACCTTTCAAAATTTCAACGCTGCTGCCGAGTTTTCTGCCTACCTCAATCTTTCTCTCCTCGAATCGGTTATTTCCGAGCACCACATACGCCACCGTCGCTTCGCCTGTTTTTCGCACTGATTCGAAAGGTATCGATAGCGCTTGCGTCTCGCCTACTTCAACGCGCATATTTGCAAACATCTCCGGCTTGAGGATAATCTGGGGATTTTGCACTGTAGCGCGCACCGGCATCGTGCGTGATTCGGTGTCGAGCATGACGCCAGTATAATCGACTTTTCCGGGAAAAACCTTGTCAGGGTAGCTATTGACAGTTACCGAGACGTGCTGACCTTTCTTGATGAAGTGAATGTCCTTCTCAAAGGCTTGCGCAGTCAGCCATACCTGCTTCAGGTCCGTGACGACGAAAATATTGTGCATGTTGTCAATAAGCTGTCCGACGTCCGCATTCCTTTCAGTGATGATTCCGTCGCGGGGGGCAAGCATGTAGAAGTCGTCGTCAATTTTTTTCTTCGCCAGGACTCGATCGAGCTCATCTTTTTCGACGCCGTAGAGCCTCAGTCTTTCTCTCGCCGTCGTAATCAACGCTTCGCGCTTGTCCTTGAGTGTTTCAAGCGCTACCTGGGCCTTCTGATATTCATTCTCGGCCGAGTCGAGATCGGCTCTGGCGCTAATTCCTTCGCTGAAAAGTTGTTTGTGTCGTCCGTAGATTTTTTCGCAAAGAGCAAGCTGGAAGCGTGCCTGATCTATGTCTGCTTCGAAGTCGAGTACGTTTTTCAATAATTCCGCTTCAATCTGCGCGATATCGTCGCTTCTGATAAACGCCAGCTTTTGACCTTCTTTTACTACGTCGCCAAGCTGTACAAAACACTTTTCTATGCGACCAGGGACCAACGAAATGACTGGCGTTGTAATGTTTGAATCCGGCTCCACCTGCCCAGTCAAGCAAACTTCCTTGAGCATTCTTCGCTGCTGAACGGTTTCGGTGGTCAGGTGAATCTCTTTCAACTGATCCGGTTGAATAGTTAAAAATCCTGTCGAAGGGACGCTGTCGTCCATGTCTACTTCGCCTTTGTGAGGCTGTTTCAGCTCTCTGACCATCGCGCTGTGTGCGTCATGCGTGCATCCGCTAAGCACTAAAGGCAATGCCAAGACGGTAAGAGCCAGGGCTGGTGACACGAATGCCGCCTGCTTCGCGAATGAAAATCTGAGATTGGTGACTTTCATTGAGGGTCTCATTTTTCCTCTTTGCTTGGCTCTGGTGGGCGTTGCGGCACTGCTCTGGCGGAATTGCCAATCTGCCCCGGTCGTGATGGTCTGGGTTGGAATTTTATGTACAGGACCGGCAATACATAGAGAGTGAGGAGAGTACAAGATACCAGACCGCCAATTATCACTATAGCGAAAGGTTTTTGAGTCTGAGATCCGATTTCATTGGACAGAGCTGCCGGTAGGAGTCCAGCTGCTGCAATTACCGCGGTCATCAGCACCGGTCTCATACGAATGAGGGCTCCCTTGTAGACTGCGTCCTCAATGGGTAAACCTTCCTGTCGCAGCTCATTAACGAATGATACAAGGAGAATACCGTTTTTCACCGCCAGACCGAACAAGGCAATAAATCCGACCCCGGCTGATATCGAGAAGTATGTGCCGGTCAGATACATCGCCAATATGGCACCGATTGCGGCCAGAGGCACAACAGAAAACATCACCATCGCGCCTCTAAAAGTCCCGCAGGACAGATAGAGAATGGTCATGATCACCACCAGAGTTACAGGCACGACAATCGCCAACTGGTGCGAAGCTTCCTTTTGTCTCTGAAATTCGCCGCTCCAGGAGACCTGGTAGCCGGGCGGCATCACTACTTCTTTATTGACTCTTGCTTGCGCATCTTCTACGGCTGTCGCCAGGTCGCGACCGCGGACATTGGCTCGAATGGTTGCCAATCGGGAACCTTGCTGGCGCCAGATTTGAGTGGCTCCGGAGATTTCCTTCAGGCTGGCGAATTGCGAAAGCGGCACTTTCTGCCCGCTTGGAGTATCTACGAAAATCTCGCCGAGCGATTCTTCCGTCGAGCGATATTCGGGAGCGAGTCTGACAATGAGGTCGTACTTTTGCTCTCCTTCAATGACCTTGGTCGCTGAGGCGCCGGCGATGGCAATTTCAACAAGCCGCTTTAAATCGTCGACGTTCAGTTGATAGCGCGCCGCCGCATCTCGATCGATCTCGATTGCGAATTGAGGCTGTCCGACCAGCGGGTCAACAATTACGTCGACTATGCCGGGGGTCTTGTCCATGACGCTTCCGACTTTGTGTCCAAGCTCTTCCAGTTTGTATAAATCCGCCCCCGAAATCTTCGCCACGAGTGAGCCCTGCACACCCGAAAGCGCCTCGTCCACTGTAGTTTGAATATATTGAGTGAAGTAATACCCGACGCCCGGAATTTCCTCGAGATCCTTTTTCATGCTGGCAATCAGCTTGTCTTTCTTCTCATTGAACTGAGGCCGCCATTCTTTTGCCGGTTTCAAGCCGATGTAATATTCCTGGTCTCCGAATTTCGCAGGATCAGTACCATCATCAGGACCGCCTTCTTGCGAAAGCACTTGAGTTACTTCCGGATATTTGAGTACTCTCTCTCGTATTTTGCGAGCTACTTTTACCGACTCTTCCAGTGTTACGGAACCAGGTTTGACGGTCGCTCTCAGCCAGATATTTCCTTCTTCCAGGTGAGGTAAGAATTCGCTGCCCAGATTGGTGAAAAGAACCGCAGAGCCAAGGAATGCAACAGTTGCAAAAAAAACAACCAAGCCTTTGAGTTTTAGCGCCCATTTTAAGGTCGGTTTATAAACCATGAGAGCCACGCTGATAAGCGGGCTGGTGCGCTCGGAGATAGGCTTTTTAGTGAGGATGAGAGAGCAGAGAACCGGCACCAGTGTCATCGCCACAAGACCTGCGCCTATTAGCGCGCAGACCATAGTTGTTGCGAGTGGACGGAAGAGTTTTCCTTCGACGCCCTGAAAAGTAAAAATGGGCAAGAATGTGGCCACAATAACGGCGATGCCGAAAAGTATAGGAGCGCCGACTTCGCGGGCTGATTCGTTCAGCAGCATCAGTCTGTGATTGACGGAAAGGTCGCGCCCTTCTTCCGATAATCGGCGAATGATGTTTTCCACCATGACTACCGAGCTGTCTACAAGAATTCCGAAGTCTATAGCTCCAAGGCTGAGCAGGTTCGCCGGTACGCCGAATAGATTGAGGCAAATGAACGCGATCAACATTGCCAGTGGAATCGGAATGGCTGTGATGATTGCAGCCGGAATGTCGAGAAGGAAAAGGCAGAGCAGAAACACCACAAGTCCAATGCCGAACTGGATATTCGTACTGATTGTTTTGATGGTCTGATTAATCAGGTCCATCCGGTCGTAAAGCACTTCCATGTTTACGCCCGGCGGCAGTCGTTTGACAATTTCCGGCAAGCGTTCATAAACGCGCTCCAGGACCTGTGAAGGGTTTTCTCCGCGTCGCAGTAGAATAATTCCTTCGACCACGTCGTCTTCATGACCCTTTCCAACTTGCCCGCGTCTGACAAGCGAACCAATTTTGACCTTTGCTATGTCGCGAATTCTTATCGGGGTGCCCTTCTTGTCGGCGCTCACGACCACAGACTCAATATCTGCAATGTCTTTGAGCAGTCCCAGCTCCCGGACAATCAAAGCCGTGCCGCTCTTCTCAATGAAGCCACCGCCGGAAGTGGCATTTGCCTTGCTGAGGCTATCGAAGACTTGCTGAAGAGTTATGCCGTAGGACTTCAGTTGATACTGGTTGACATCGACTTCGTAAGCTTTGGTCGGACCGCCTTCGCTGATGACGCCTATCACTCCCGGAATTTGCCGAAAGAGCTTTTCCATTTCCCATTGCTGAATCGACCTTAAGCCCATTGCCGAGTAATAAGGGCTGTGTAAGCAGTAGCGGAAAATTTCTCTCAAAGAGCCAACATCAGGTTCCAAATGCGGATGAGCATCAGAAGGAATATCTGCTTGTTCGAGCCTTTCTAAGACCTGCTGTCGCGCCAGCGCCGTCGGTGTCGACTCCACAAAAGTCGTCGTGACGACGGAAAGACCGTATAAAGAGAGCGATCTCAGTGAAGTTTGCCCCGGAATCCCATTCAACTCTTTCTCAAGAGGTACCGTGACGATGCGTTCCATCTCTTCTGCACCCTTGCCCGGATAGAGTGTGATGACCCGAACCTGCGGGTTGGTCAGCTCCGGATAGGCTTCCAGGGGAAGCATCTTCACCGCCACTACGCCGGCAATGATCACCAGCAAAGTGGCGACCAGCGTCAAATAGCGACCCTTCAGTGCGCTATTGATAAGTTTGTCAATCCAGGAATTCATCGTGCAGATGTCGCTCTAATGTATCTCTAAATATTAGCGATTCTTTTGCAGAAAACCCATTGATAAGAACTTGATTGTCAGTAGTATAGGCAGGCAAATTGTTTGGCAAGCTAGTGCATTACATCGAGCGGGTGCTGGCGAAGGTGAACGAAAAGGCAATACTGGAAGTCAAGAAGATTCGTGATTTGACGATGCACGCAGGTGTTCCGGGTGTCGCTTACGTGTCAGCCGCCAGCGGAATCGCCGTCGCCGGCAATTACGTCTATATAGTCGCTGATGACCAGATGTGTCTTGCCTGTTTCAAGCTGGATGGAAATGAGCCTGGTGATTGGGTTCGGCTTTTCGAGGGCGATCTGCCTGCGGAGCACAAAGCGCGCAAGTCGAAGAAGCCGGATCTGGAAGCCATATGTCTATTGCCCAAGAACCCGCACTCTCAGAGTGGCGCACTGCTGGTAGTGCCATCCGGTTCGAAAGATTGGCGCAGTCGAGCTTGTATCCTGCCTGTCGACGACACGGGCAGAATTGCCGGCGAGGTATTGCCTCTCAATATGTCGGCGCTGTATGCATATTTGCGAACTAAGGTTCGAAAACTCAATATAGAAGGGGTTTGTGTCTGCGATGGGAAACTACTGTTAGCTAATCGCGGCAATTCAAAAGATGGTGACAATGCGGTAATCGAGTTGAACCTGAGCGATTTTCTCTATCAGGCATATGATACCCACGAGCTTAACGGCGATTCTTTCGTTGCTGTTCACCACCAGGAATTGGGCAAATTAAAGGGCGTCGCTCTTTCGTTTACGGACCTCACCGTGATTCCGTCCGGGCAAATTGTCTATTGTGCGGCAGCCGAGTCGACAGATGATGATTATCTGGACGGCCCGTGCAGCGGTTCGGCTATCGCTGTCGGTGATAAGAAGTTTCAGACATTACGCATACACGCACTGGACACCAGCCTCAAAGTGGAGGGCATTTATGCCAGACCGCTGCCCAAGAAGCCAGGCGGGCTGGAGTTAATTCTTGTTACGGATGGTGACGCGGACTCTTCGATCGGCGCCATGCTTTCTACTTTTGTTACTTTATAAAACGTGAAATAAGGCATGGTTACCGGCGCTAGGCTCAACTTTGTCGGGTAGACTGTCCTCACTCAGATTCAAACTACACATTGAAATGTTAGAGTGCCACGCCCCGGGAGGCTTGTCATGGTTGCCACGACCCCAGTTAGAGCAAATGCAAAATTACTGCGCATAATTCGACTGCGCGTAACGGATAAGCCTGGTTTTCTCGGACGGATTGCAACTTTGCTGGGCGAGCTGGATGCGAATATCGGCGAAATCACCATTGTTTCTCAAGGGCACGATTTCATAATTCGTGAATTTAGTCTGCAGATTGATGATGAAGCTCACTTGCAGTGCATTCTGGAAGGCATAAAAGTGCTCGAGGGTGTGCAGGTTGAAGCTGTGATCGACCCCGTCCAGCATGTGCACGAAGGCGGAAAAATTGAAATGCGCAGCCGTGTAAAACTGGACAGCGTGGGTGAAATGCACAAAATCTACACGCCAGGTGTTGCGCAAATTTGTAAGTTGATAGAAAAAGAGCCGCAGGCAAGCAAAGTTTATACATCCATCTCCAATACTGTCGCCGTCGTAACGAACGGCACGGCTATTCTCGGACTGGGAAATATCGGTGCCGTGGCCGGCATGCCCGTGATGGAAGGCAAATCCGTTCTCTATCAACAGCTGGTTGGTATCAGTGCCGTGCCCATACTTTTGAACTCGACGGACATAGATGTAATTGTTAATACAGTGGCAGAAATCGCTCCTACCTTTGCCGCGATTCACCTGGAGGATATTGCTGCACCAGAATGCTTCGCGGTGGAAGAACAACTGCAAAAACGTTTGAATATCCCGGTTCTCCACGACGACCAGCATGCTACCGCCGTTGTTGTTCTTGCCGCTTTAATAACGATTACTCAAAGAACCGGCATTGATTTGGGCACTGCCAAGGTTGGTATCATCGGTCTTGGTGCTGCCGGTTACGGCATTGCGCACCTGCTCAAAGCCTTCGGGGTGCGGGAAATCTTGGGGACTGACCTGAAGAAAGAAGCAATGGAACGTCTCAAGAAAGCGGGCGGAAAACCCGTTGACTTGAGCGCTCTCATGACCGATGCTGACGTTGTCGTTGCCACTACCGGTGTTCCTGGTTTGATCAAACCGGAAATGGTGCGCAAAGGGCAAGTGATTCTTGCATTGTCCAATCCTGATCCCGAAATCGATCCGGAGCTTGCCATCAAATGCGGTGCAGAGTTCGCGGCCGACGGCAGAACCATCAACAACGCGCTAGCCTTTCCAGGTTTGTTCCGCGGCGCGCTCAAAATCGGCGCCACTCACTTCACCGATGCAATGAAAATTGCCGCTGCGCACGCAATTGCCGGTCAAACCAAGCTTGATTCGCTGGTGCCAAGCATCCTCGACAGAGATGCTCACCAAGCGGTTGCCGAAGCGGTCATGCAGGCGTGGCTGGACGCTGACTAAGAGTGTCTCAACGAAATAAAGTTGAGAAGTAATTGGTGAAGACGGACAGCAATGTGTCGTCAGAGACCTTTTCCAGTCGCTTGGCGCTCATACTTCTTATCTGATTGCCTGACTGCCTTTCAATCTTTGCCGCCGTGTGTCTTGCTTGCATTAATCCGACTGCGGTGAATAGCATGCTCAACCCGATAGCCATGAACATCAATTCGAGCGAAACTCGCAACTCGCCGAGGGAAAGAAGCTGTTGCCGATAGGTGGTGGTAGCAGGATCTTTCGAGAGGGCAAAACCACTGATAAGAACCAGGACCAGACCAATATAGAAAAGCATCCCGGGGCCGGCTGCCGTTTTATGAGGGGGACCACCGCAGCCTCCTTTGAATTGACAGCTATCGGCGGGCTCTTCTTCTGTTCGGAGATCATCCGGGACTGCAGTCAGGTGCGTTCTTTCCGATTTTTTTGCCGGTTCATTCATTTGTAGATCGAATAACACTAGCTATGAGTTTCCTCTGCCCGGAAGGAGTGCTTGTCAACCCTTTTGCTCTTCAAAACCGTGCTTGAGCGTTCAGAAGTGAAAGAAGTGTTAAAAACGACCAGGTTGCCAAGCGGACTGGCTATGATTATTGGATATTTAGCGCCCTTCCAGTTCTTACACCGCATTCGCCTGTTGGCGAGAGCGTGTGCTCAGGTTCATCAGAATGTTGCAATCAGTTTTATCGGCGGACAAACAAGAAGATCCTCTTCCCCCGGCCCGGAAGCTACTAAAAGATCGCTCAACCGCTACATTGATCGATGGTTTGGTTGTCGGAACGATTTCAGCCATCTTGTGCCTCATCGTATATAAAGCGTTCCCGGCTAATGTTCATCTATCCAGTTGGAACCTGCTGTTATTAACAGTCGGAGCCTTTTGCGTCGGCTTTCTGGACGTTCTCATTTCATTCGCTCCTGTCTTCGGCACCTTCTTCCTTGTCGCCGTTTTCTTATTAGCGCTTCCGAATTTTTTCGACGGTACGTCTCCAAAACAGCTACTTGCGATTTGCTTGTGGTTTGGTTCTCTGTATTTGACCAATTGGCTCTATCATGCGTATTTTGAGTCTAAGAAGGGCGCCACTATTGGAATGCGTCGAATGAATCTGCGCATAGCAGGTTCTGCAGGGCAGCGTATATCGTTCTGGCGCGCCACTTTTCGTCATGCGCTCAAGCCAATCACAGTGTTTGTTTCCGTCATTCCAATTTTGTACGTGATATTCGGCAATAGAATGCAGGCGATTCATGATCGTATCGCACGAGTGTACATTTTGCCGGCAGCCTTGCAAGCGAGTCCTTCGTCACTTGTTGAAAGAATTGGCACTGAGATGAACGTTCCTCCGGACGTCGAGTTTGCACCGCTCTGGCGCAGAGTCGGCAGTGCAGTTTTGGACGCTGTTTTGTATTATTCACTTGCGTATTCTCTTTTCGCCACACTTGTGAAATTCGACTATGAGAATGTCGTCAGGGCTTGCTTGGACAAGTCATTCATGTTTTCAATCGCCGCTTCTCTTGTAGCCTTTGCTAATCTCCTATCAGCTTTCTTAGTGACAGCGTTGTTTGCATCGATTGAGGCAAGCCGCTTGCAAGCGACTTTAGGGAAGATGGTTTTTGGTCTCAAGGTGATAAATCCGGACGGTGGTCGAATTGATTTCCTCGGAGCCATGCAGAAGCAGATTGTCCAATCGCTTGTCTACATCAGCCTTTTGCCTATTGTTTTTGTGCCTATCTTTTCGTTCGCGTGTTATTCAAGAACTTCTTATGGACCTCGATTAGTGATGTTGATTTTCCCGATTTTTTATCTGGCATACGGATTTCTTCTCTGCGCGACTCTCTTCAAGGGCAGGCAAACAGTCGTTGACAAAATCAGCAAACGATACGTGATCCTAGACCGCAAGCGCTCTGCTGTAATTGAGTAATGATGTCCATGAAAAAGATACTTTCCTTTATTGCCATCTCAATTGCGACGTCAGCTGCATATCTCTACATACACGCCTTAGATGTTGAAGCCGTCACTTCTTCGTTTTATGCCTCGTTTTTTGAATTGACCGGCACGTACTCAGCCAAGAGAGCTCCGGTGCGTGAGAAAGTGAAGTTTGGATTTATAGATAATTACGGTCGATTCAAAATCGAGCCGAAGCTTGATGATTGTTCGAATTTCTCTGAAGGACTTCTGGCTTTCAGGCGTGGCAGCAGCTGGGGATATATGGACATCAGCGGAAAGGAAACTATTCCACCGCGCTTTACTAAAGCTGCTGATTTTCATCATGGGTTAGCCCTGGTGAGAGATGGGATCTACATCGGATACATCGATCGAGGCGGCAAATTTGTTTTGCCGGCTAAGTACTCATTGGGAACTGATTTTGACGATACAGGACTGGCGATTGTTTATATTGGGAGAAAACACGTATTCATTGTTAGTCCGCGGGGAGAAACATTGTCGGACGGTAACGCTACCAAGATATATCCTCAGAGTGAAGGGACATTCACAGTCGAGTCGAACGGCAAATATGGGTTGTTGGACAGCGGCGGGAAATGGCTGATAATGCCGGAATATGACGCCTTGACCGATTGCCGTGAAGGATTGTTGGCCTTTGCCAAGGAAGGCAAATGGGGATACTTGAACAAGCAGGGCAAGATAGTTTTGTCGCCCGTCTACACCCAGGCTGGATCGTTTTGCGATGGTGTAGCTCCTGTGCGCCGTGCAGATGGTCGCTGCGTTCTAATCACGCACCAGGGAAAAACTACTTTCGTTTTTCCTGCGCAATGCAAAGCAATTTTCAATTGCCCGAAAGGGAATCTCGGCGACAAAGAAGTATTTGAAAAAGGCTTGGTGCCTGTTTTGGAGAATATGATGTGGGGATACATTTCCGCCCGCAGCGGCAAATTCGAAATCAAGCCTCAATTCGCATATGCCGAACCCTTTGAAAATGGACGCGCAAAGGTCGCCGTTCTTCATAGGGAATGTCGTGTAGCTCGCGAGTGAGGCTCTAGCCTTTCTTGATTTCCCAGAAATCGTCGCCGAGCGCGTTCCACGGAAGTCTGTGCTCGTCGGGCTCATCCGGATTGAAGCACTGATTGACGAAATAAATCATGCTGGCCGGCTTTTGCCAGACATTGGCTAAACCGTGTGCAACGCCCCGGGGGATATAGAGCGCTTGAGCGCGTCCTGCACCCAGTACGAAGCGCATTGTCTTGTTGTAAGTCGGTGAATCCTTGCGGGCATCGAAAAGTCCAACCAGAACGCGGTCGGTCGGAATTACGAACCAAACATCTTCTTGGTTGTAATGAAGGTGAAAGGCTTTGATGGTTCCCGGAAGCATTTGCGAGAAAGTGCTTTGCTTGACTTTGAAATTCGGCAAAATTTGCAGGTTGCCGCTGTCATCAAGGCGGACGATTTCAGCCAGTTGGCCGCCGTCGTCGATGAACATATTCAGATTGATGAGCTGAACTCCATCAATCGGTGTTTTCTTCGAGTAATCCTGTACGGACAGGTCCGAAACGTAATCTTTGCCAATGGCGTCTTTTGTAAGCGGTTTGAGCATGTCGTTGGATGAGATGGTGTTCATGTGTGATGCGTTTCGCCAGTCTGGACCTCGATTCGCGGAGGCCCGCGGTTGTTCTGATAAACAACCTGCATAGAATAGCATGTAGAGCCGCAAGGCTCCACTGGCGCGGTTCAATCGGGTGATTGCCGTTTACAAGCTGGTGTAACACTGCAGCATGGCGGCTGTTGGCGTTATCGCCTGCTATACGGGCTGCTTTTTCATGTCCAGATATGCGCGCAGAGATTCTTTCCAGGGCTGCAATTCTCGACCGATCGTGTTGACTGTGGTTGTTTTGTCCAGGACTGAGTATTTAGGGCGAGTCGCCGGTCTGGGCATATCCTTTGTTTCAATGGGAATGACTTGCACCGGCAGTCCGCTGACGATTTCCTTGGCGAATTCATACCAGCTCGTGACGCCGTCGTCGCAGGCGTGGTAGATGCCCCAGCGTTCGGTAACGATCAAGTCCGCTATGGTCTCCGAGAGACTCAGCGTGCATGTGGGTGTGCCAATCTGGTCGCTGACCACGCGCAGCGTATCTCGCTCTTGTGCCATAGCGTGGATCGTATCGACAAAGTTGCGCCCATTGGGACCGTAGAGCCAGCTGGTGCGCACTATATAGAAGCGCGTCAGATGTCTTTGGACGGCCTTTTCGCCGGCCAGCTTGGACTTGCCGTAGACGGAAAGAGGGCGGGTTCTGTCCCAAGTCGTATATGGCGTGTTCTGCTCGCCGTCGAATACATAGTCAGAGCTCACGTAGAGCATAGGAATATTGTTATTGGCGCAGGCGACAGCGATGTTTTCCGTGCCATAGCCATTGATGAGGTAGGCAAGACCCGGCTCTGACTCTGCTTGATCGACTTTTGTATAGGCGGCGCAGTGAACTACCAGGTCGGGTTTTTCCTTGCCGATCGCATCCAGTACTTGGTCGTAATGCGTGACGTCCAGCTTCTCTTTCGGCAGGTCGATCACCTGGTGATCTCTTGCTTCGAGGCAAGGCACGAGCGCCTGCCCGAGCATGCCACCGGCGCCGGTGACCATCAGTTTCATAATCTGTATCTAGCTCCGTCTAGGTGTGTTTAGCCAACTACGTTTGCAGGTTGACCCATGGGTGCTGCCACTGCCGGTGGTGTAGCATCGAAGGACGAATGCTTCGTCTTGGTGACTGCTTGCATCCATTCTTGGTTGTCCAGGTACCATTTGATGGTCTTATGTATGCCGGTTTCAAACGTGTATTCCGGCACCCAGCCCAATTCTTCTTGAAGTTTGGTCGAGTCTATTGCGTAGCGGCGATCATGACCGAGTCTGTCGGCTACGTATTTGATTGACTCTTCGCCCTTGCCCATTTCGGACAAGATGAGACGGGTGATTTGCATGTTAGTGCGTTCGTTGTTTCCGCCTACGTTATAGACCTCGCCGGGAACGCCGCGGTGGAATGCCAGGTCGATGGCCTTGCAGTGGTCTTCCACGTGCAACCAGTCTCTGACGTTCAACCCGTCGCCATATACAGGCACTTGCTTGCCCTGCAGCAGATTCAAAATGAAGAATGGAATCAATTTTTCAGGGTGCTGGTAGGGTCCGTAGTTGTTCGAGCAGCGCGTGATGATCGCAGGAAAGCCGTAAGTCTCGAAGTAAGCGCGGCAAAGGAGGTCGGCGCCGGCCTTGGAGGATGAGTACGGGCTGTTTGGCTGCAGTGGGGTTGTTTCATGGAAATAACCTTCTGCTCCAAGCGTTCCATAAACTTCGTCAGTGGATACTTGCACATAGCGGATCGAGAAGTCTTTTTTGTTCTGTGCCGCATCAACTGCGGTGCGTCCATAACGGAAGGCTGCATCGAGCAGAACTTGGGTGCCCAGAACATTGGTCTTCACGAAAACTTGCGGGTCGCTGATGGAGCGGTCTACGTGAGTTTCAGCCGCCAGGTTGATGATGCCGTCGATTCGACCAAAGCGATTGCCGCTGACGATGTCGTCAACAACAGTGGCGTCTTCGATGCGTCCTTGTACGTACTTGTAGCGCGGATTATCGGCAATGTCGGCAAGATTTTCCGGGTGCCCTGCGTAAGTCGCGGCATCGAGATTGATGATCGTGTAATTCGGATACGTCTTGAGCAAATGCCGAACAAGGTTGCTTCCGATGAAGCCCAACCCACCAGTGACAAGCAATTGCATAGCTCGCATGGACGATTCCTCGCTGAGAAATAGAAGTGGAAATAGATGACTGCAGATTGTCCCTTGACAGACGTCTTTAGATCAACGTCCATCAAATAATCTTAGAAAGGTGTCAGAATGAAATTTATTTAGTTATTGGCTAAACAACTTCGACCTTGCTGTCGTCACCGAGCATCAGGCGGAACGCTACAGGTTTGCTCTGGCTGCGAGTCAGTTCAACATTTACTCCAATTAAGCTGTCTTCAATGCGTCCATTGAAGTCCAGTATTTGGCATTTCTCTCTCAAAATCGAATGTTCTATCTCTGCGTGTGATACTCGTGCGCCGTCGCCAATAGAAGTGAAAGGTCCGACATAGCTGTTTTCCAGAACGCAGTCGTCTCCGATTACTGCTGGACCTCTGACAGTGCAATTTTTCAGGATGCTTCCTTTACCTACGTGGACGCGTCCGGAAAGGCGCGATTGTTCGTCGAGATCGCCCAGCATCGATACGTCCGTCATTTCGTCCAGAACAACACGATTAGCTTCGAGCATATCGTCTTTCTTTCCGGTATCGAGCCACCAGCTCGTCAGTACGTGGCTGTCGACGTGCTCGTTTTTGGTGATCATTCTCTGGATGGCGTCTGTAATCTCCAGCTCGCCGCGCTTGGACGGTTTTATTTCGTCGATTGCGTTGTGAATCTTTGAAGTGAAGAGATAAACACCGACCAGCGCCAGGTTAGATTTTGGCTTTGCCGGCTTTTCTTCCAGGCAGAGGATGCGTCCATTGCCGTTCAGCTCCGCAACGCCGAAAGATGTGGGATTGGGAACTTCTTTGAGCAGAATCTGAGCGTCGGGCTTGTTTTTCTTGAAACGCTCAACAAGCGGCGCTACGCCGTCTTTGATCAAGTTGTCGCCGAGATACATGACAAAAGTATCGTCTTTCAGATAGTCTCTGGCTGTTTTCACCGCATGCGCCAGACCCAGCGGCTGCTCTTGAAGTATATATTTGATTTCGATGCCCCAGCGCTCGCCGTCGCCGACGCACTGTCGGACTTCTTCTCCGGTTTCAGGGCTGATGATGATGCCGATCGATCTGATCCCTGCCTCTATCAACGCTTCTACGGCATAGAAGAGAATCGGCTTGTTGGCCACCGGCAGGAGCTGTTTTGCCGCTGTGTGGGTTATCGGCCGCATACGCGTGCCTTTTCCGCCGCTGAGAATAAGTCCTTTCATTCCAAATACACCTGTTTGTTTACATCAAAAAGCGCCGCGCTTGCTAAACACGGCACCAAAAGTAGAGAACATGATTTTCCAGTCGAGCAAGTAAGTCCAATTGTCGCAATACCACTTATCAGCCTCGACTTTGACGTCGTCCGGTAATTCGTCACGACCGTTGATCTGAGCCCATCCCGTGATTCCGGGTGGAAACCGCAGTACACCAGCAGCCTCACGCTTGGCGGTCAGTTCGGTCTGATTATACAGAGCAGGGCGAGGTCCAACGAGGCTCATTTCGCCCTTAAGCACGTTAAACAATTGGGGCAACTCGTCAATGCTGTACTTCCTGAGCCGCGCTCCGACTGCGGTTATGGGATTGGGCAGTTTGAGCATCTCTTCTGTGGACACATTTGGGGTGCCTACATTCATGGTGCGAAATTTATAAATTTGAAAGAATTCGCCGTTCAAGCCGACTCTCTTCTGTTCAAAAATGATCGGACCTTTCGAATCGAGCTTGATGGCGATGGCTGCCAAGACGAAGAGCCAGGACAGCCCTGTCAGTGCCGCGAGCGAAATAACTATGTCTGTGACTCGTTTCAAAAACATGCGCCTAATTTTACGGTACGCTGTGTGCTCGCAACGAAGCTAATCGAATTAAGAATTTCAATCAAATATCCAATGGACCTCTCGGTAGTCATAGTTAGCTGGAACACATGCGGGCTGCTCCGCAAGTGTCTGAACACTCTAAAGGCAGAACTGGACAGTTTTGGAGATTCGCTCCAGTGGGAAGTTTTTCTAGTCGACAATAATTCCGCCGACGGTTCCGCGGATATGGCTCGCAATGAGCACCCATGGGTAAAACTGACAGCTAACAGTGACAATCTTGGATTTGCCAAGGCAAACAACCAGGCGTTCAAACTGGCGACCGGCAAGCTCGTACTGCTATTGAATCCGGATACCGAGGTTCAGCCGGGGGCAATTGCAACTTTGATCGAGTTTATGGATTCACATCCGAATGCCGCGATAGTGGCACCTCAACTGTTGAACACCGACGGCAGCGTGCAGCGCTCCTGCCGGGAATTTCCCACTTTCATCGGCATGGTTTACGAGCTGGTCGGCCTGAGCAAGATGTTTCCCGAAAACAAAACATTCGGCAGATATAAGATGCTCGACTGGAATCATGACGACATTCGCAAAGTCGATCAGCCCGAAGGGGCATGTCTGCTTGTGCGGCGGCAGGTGATGGACAAAGTCGGCTTGCTTGACGAAGGTTTCTTCATGCTTTTCGAAGAAGTAGATTGGTGCTATCGAATAATTCAGGCCGGTTACGAAATCTGGTTTACGCCGGTTGCCAAAGTCATTCATCACTATGGTCAATCGATCAAGCAAGTGAAAGTAAGAATGATTCTTTCATCCCATCGCGGGCTTTATCGTTTCTGGCATAAGCATTATCAAAAAGGGCGCTGGTATTTGGATCCCTTCGCGTATCTCGGTCTGATGAGCCTTGCTTACGTTCGCATATTTGCCTATTCGCTCAAATCCATGCTGTCGAAGGCTTGAGGTTTTTGTCACTGTTTAGTAGCAAGTCAGCGCTAAGGTATGGGTCAACAAGCCTAGATGAGTCGAAGGAGACTTTATGCCTCTCTGTTTTGACGAGCATGAACACAATGTTTCGCCGGTTATAGATCAGCCGCACTTCTTGTTTCCCCCAGAAGGGCGCCCCGACATGATCCAAGCGCAGGTGCGGGAATGCACGGATTCGCTGCATAGCGAAGCTTACAGCGTCCCTGAAGTTGCTGCCGAAACGCCAGTCGAGCAGACCGTCTCTGAAGACGGTGCGAGCGCAGTATCAGGAACGCCTGTAGAGCGCCTCTATACTTATATGTCTGCCGATTTCACGACACTGGATAAGGATCAGAACGGCTCTCTCGACAGCAAGGAATTGGAAGCTTCTCTTTCGTCCAGAACCAACACTGATGAACTTCAGATTCTTTCCTGGATGAGCAAGAATTTGAATGCGCTGGAGCACTTGGGTGACAGGGAGTCCGGGCTTTCCATGAATGATCTGGCTGGATTGAATACAGCGATCAATAAAGGTTCCGGCGATATCGGCTTGGCTTTCAGAAACACGGACTGGTTCGCCCGCGGTGCCAGCAGTGCGGTTGGTGGTATGGGCGGTACTTTCGCAATGGCTAAAATCGAAAAGACAGCCTTCTCCATGAAAGGCGCCCTGGGCCTTACCGCTGCTGTCTTTGGCGGTTTGACAGCGATCGATGCAATCGGCTATTACATGTTTGATAAACCCAAACTCGACAAAGCACTTGCAGAGCTTAACGAGTTGCCAACGCGCTGAACTAGAGTCGGCGCTTCAAGCTGCTGTTGACTGGGAAGTAGAGCGGGCCGGTTGAAAAACCGGCCCGTTCTGTTTGTCTGGAAACAACTCTGTCAGATTTCCAGCGTAAGGTTAGTGCATAGCTGATTGAAAATGCTTCCAAGGTGATGGGCTGCCGAGCGCTTTGGCCAATATGGAGCATGTTTATGTTTGAAGAAAAAAACTTTGCTGACGCACAGCAGACATCATCTGATTCGTTGTTTGAAAATTTAGCCTCGAAGCTCTTCCAAGAGGCTCAACCGGCATTGCCACTCGAGGCAAAAAGAGACGAGCCGGAAGCAGAGCCTGTCATCGGCACACCGATCGAACGATTGACCCGGTACATGGGAGCTGATTCCAACTATAGTGACAAGTCTCCTTCATTTTTGCGTTTCGATAGAGATGGAAGCAAGCAATTGTCGCGAGCTGAAATATCTGCCGCAATGGAACATACGGTCAACAGAGACGAGCTGCTGATGCTCCAGTGGATGGGGCGAAACATGGATAGTCTCGAATGTCTCGGCGATCACACTATTGGATTTGGCGTCGAAGATTTGAAGGTGCTTCAAAGAGCTTACGACCACGGTGCTGGTGGTTGGGGGATGGCGCTCAGGCAAGTGAACTGGTCTCTGCGTGCCGGCTTGGCTTTTGGAGCTTCTCTTGCAATAGACCGGTTGGTCGTTGGTGGACCTCGGAGTTTGCCTTATGTCGTCATTCAAGGCTTGGCAATGGGAGCAATGGGCCTTCTGGGAACATATCATCGTTATCAACGCGAGGAACAGCCTGGAATTGAAAATGCCATAGATGCTTTGAGAAATCTGCCGAAATAGAGCCACTTTGGGGCGGCATCCCGTCTAAACTTAGAATGGTGATTGTCATGGCCGATCCTCGAAAAATCGTATCCAGCAATGTATCTGGCAATTTTTTTGTCGATACCACTTGTATAAATTGCGACACGTGCCGACAGCTTGCTCCGCGATCATTTGCTGATACCGGCGAGTATTCCGCTGTTCTTCGTCGCGGTAATTGGCTCATCGGTTCACATAAGTATTTGCCTTTCCTTGCCGAACGGTTTGAAACCATGGGTGGTATCAAACATTGATTCCCAATCGAGTCGGGAAGGATTTAAAGTTTTGATGTCTATCTAAACTAACGGACGCTCAATGAGTTTGCGCCAGAAAGACTAATACTTTCGCTTTTCGTGTTACTGTTCATAATATCGATGGGGTGAATTGATGGGTTTGTCACTGGAAGTTGGTTTGATTGCGTGGCAAATAGCAAACGGTCAACTAGATGAAGAGCTAAAGCATGAGCTTGAACGCTTAAACGAATTTTTGACTTCTCGTGGAATGCAAAAGCATATAGAGCCGACAAATTGCGCTAGTTTGTCGTTTGGTATGTACGGCTATTCTGGTCTTCATTACTTGCGAAGAATAGCTGCACATCTTGCGCTTTGCGGTAAGCTACCAGAACCGGATACTAATGCTGGGGAAGGGCCAAATCAAGATCCGATCTTGAGAGAGTATTTTGAGCGTGCCCTATCTCAGGAAGATGGCATATCAAGGACATTTGACCATCTTATCCTTCACAGTGATGCGGATGGGTTTTACATCCCACAACAATTCGCGAAAGTGCTAATCGACGAAACACGAGAGCAGGTGTGCGGTGAGTTTGTCGGCTCTTCATTTTCACTGTTAAGCGAATGTGAAACGCTAGCTAATGCACTAGAATTGCCCCTCTCAATAGATCCAGAAGGTGAAGAAATATATGATGCCGTAGACAATCCTGAGTCTGGCAGCGATTGTGAGAAATGGAAGCAATATGGCATTGAGTCTTTTACTTGCATTCGACTCTACCTTGCCGCTAACCATTCGGTCGAGACGGGCGCTGCTATTATATTTTGTTGATACTTGGAACATTTAGCCTGGATTCATTGGGCGTTTCCTAGCGGTTCAGACGAAAACGACTGAATGAAATTTCTCGTAAAAGATTGAGCAAATTGCGAGTAATGTGTGTTGAGATTCTCCACCTTCGAAAGCCAATCTTCGGCTAGATTGATTGACTCTTCCGATTTTCCAAGCAATTTATAGATCACAAGAATGCGAGGATCAAACGCACCGCTCCAGTCCATTTCTTTTTTAACCGCGTTCTCCATACTTTCCAGTGATTCAAGGCCTTTGAGATATGGAATTCCGTAAACCTGAAAATCTCGAATTAATCCCTGAAGTATGACGGTGTCTTCTAGGCTCTTGAAGTATGGATACAGGCAAGTATTCTCGGGCATTAAGTGCCCCAGATTCTTCCTGATTGTAAAAGTATTGGTGGCATCCGCTCTCTCTGAAAACTGGTTGTATAGCCGTTCTAGTTCATGCTGTCGTATACACACGGTCGGCTCAAGCGCTAGTCCCCATTTTCTAATTGGGCGAATTATTAATGCATGCGAAAATCCATTCGAACAATCGCGCAAGTATGTTTCTTTGTTTGCTTTTTCAAAGCCAAGCTTGCCAATCTCTGCGTCCGCAACATTCATCAATTCCGCAAGTAGCGACTTTGGCATTTTCACCTGGTCAATTCTGAACGGACCGGCGTGACAGTTAAATTGCATTGTCACGCTGGTTCTACTTTACGTTGGCGGCTAAGACGTCCACTCCAGAACCATTTTACCTTTACGAGAGAAGTCAGCGTAGCATTCATAGTTTAGTCTTCACCACCAACATGTTTGGTTTCAGAAACAAATGTCTGAATTGGTCGAGGCAATGCGCAGTCGAAACTGACGCGACCGGCTTTTAATCTTGAATTTTGAACCTTTTGACGAGAGATGACGTATTAGCTACTAGTACGCATTCATCGCTTCTGGGAGGGATCTGGTCATGGATTCTCTGCTGCCGCTCTTCGCGCTTCTATCATCAATGCTCGCCCTAATTTCGTACGCGGCGCTCTTTGTGGCCGGTTTTCGGGACAATGATTTCTAAATGGTACAAATTAAGCGTTTTGATTTGAGATCTTATTAAAAGATGATCTTGACTATCTGGTTGACAATGTACTGAAGTAGTCAGGAATCTGTTGTCATGGTGATGAGAGCTTGCGTTGTTATACCAACGAAAGACGGCGGGGCACTGTTTGAGAAGGTTTTGAAAGAAACCCTCTCGCAAGTGACCGGCTTTCCGTTTGAAGTTCTCGTTGTAGATTCGGGTTCTTGCGATCAGACCATCGCGGTTGTGAAGAATTCCAGAGCCCGTTTGCTTTCGGTCAAGCCGGAAGATTTTCAGCATGGAGCAACGAGAAATTTTGCTGTTTCACAAACAAATGCTGAGTTCATCGCATTTCTCACTCACGATGCAAGGCCAGCCAACAAGTTTTGGTTGCGCAATCTAGTTTTGAAAATGGAAATGTGCAGCGATATTGCCGGCGCGTTCGGCAGGCATCGTGCATATCCGGAATGCGATCCTTTCACCGCCGACGAGCTTGAGCGTCTGTTCGATCATTTCCGTTCTCTGGCGCCGGTGCAGAAAAATGAAGACCCGGCGCGCTACGCTACGGACGCTGGTTATCGCCAGCTACTGCATTTCTTTTCCAACAACAATAGCTGCTTGCGCAGAAAGGTCTGGGAAGACATCCCCTTTCCGGAAGTCAATTTTGCAGAAGATCAAGCTTGGGCGCAAAAGATTATCGAAGCTGGTTACTCGAAGGTCTACGCCGACGATGCGGTTGTCTATCACTCGCATTCTTTCAACACTTTAGAAACGTTCAAGCGGGCCTTTGATGAATCCAGGGCGATGAAAGAACTCTTCGACTACAGATTAGTTCCTTCGCGCTCGTCCATTTTGAGAAATAGTCTGCATCAACTGCGCATGGACCGACGTTTGATAGTCAGCCGTAAACTGCTGAAGACGTCCCCTGTTTGTGTTCTCAAAAGACCGATAAGAGTTCTGGCAAAACAGTTGGGCAGTTTTGCCGGACAACGAGCGAATTCGCTTACTGGAGTGCAGCATCTACTGTCGCTTGATCAGAGCAAAAAGAGAGGCAGAAATCACAAGGTAACCACGGAGTAGGCTGAGGTTGAAGATTGTAGAGAGCTTGATAGCCTTTGGCCAACGAGTAGTGCGCCGGCTGCGCCGAGAATTTCTTGGCGAAAGAAATTTGCCAGTTGCCGTGGTGGAAGATGTTTTCGGTTATGTTACGGAAATTCCCTTCGGGCGCTCCGTTTCAATTGATGATGTGCAAGACGACACTATCAACTGGATTATGCCTGATTTCGGCATCGGCAGCGGCGGACACCTGAATATATTTCGTATGATCTCTCGTCTGCAAAAGTTAGGCTTCCAGAGCCGCATCGTTATTCCGGAGTTGGTCTGGTCAAAATCTGCGGACGATGCGGCAGAGCGCATCAATGAGCACTTCTTGAAATTAGATGCGCCGGTTTATGTTGGGCGCGAGAATATTCCTGCCGCCTGCTTTTCCTTCGCAACCGCTTGGACTACCGCCTACTATTTGCGTGACTTTCAATCGACCGTGCACAAGTGCTATTTCGTGCAAGACTTCGAGCCTTATTTCTATGCTCGCAGCACGGAGTCCGTTTTGTCGGAAGAGACTTATAGGTTTGGATTCAAGGGCTTTGCGGCCGGCGATTGGTTGGCGTCAAAGCTGGTCGATGAGTATGGCATGGACGTGGAGAAGTTCCGTTTTTCATACGACAAAGATAGATA
>JAIETE010000105.1 GCA_019745505.1 Candidatus Obscuribacterales bacterium
CGTTGAGCATGTTGATGCTGACGAGTCCGGCGAGCAGGAGCAGGAGCAGCGAGCGCCCCACCCACTTTGCCGGCACATTGACAGAACCGATAAACGGCAGCGGAACCGCCTGCTTATCGTTCGCGAACCAATACGGTGCGCAGAGGGCGAAAATCTTTCGCCACATAGAAGTCTTGGGCTGATTCATTACCAGTCTCCGTTTTTAGCAGCTGATCGCACGAAGCGAACGCCGCGGGTTGAAATGGCTTCCCCACGTCTTCTGAAGCGACCGCCAACCAGGACACGCCCGCACGCAAACAGCGCCTCTCTTTCGAGAAGCGCTTGCAGACGGGCTGTGAGAGTTTACGGGTTGAACTTCAGACAGCGCCGAGGCAGGAAGCCCCTAGCCCGGCGTGCAAATCGAGCGACCCATTCACAAGGGACGCTCAGTCACAATATATGGCTACGCTGACTTCACCGTCTTCGGTGATTGCGCCGCGAAACATGCCGGACGTATTGAACGACATGACGGCATTGCCCTTGCGGTCGAGAGCAATCATGCCCCCGTCTCCGCCGGCTTTGCCGAGCGACGAAATCACCTTTTGCACTGCCTTAGACACAGGCTCGCCGAGGTATTTCATGCGAGCACACACGTCATACGACGCGACATGCCTGATGAAATACTCGCCATGCCCCGTGCACGAAACAGCGCAGGTGTCGTTGTCCGCGTAAGTCCCAGAGCCGATGAGAGGTGAGTCTCCAACTCGGCCATAACGCTTTGCTGTGATACCACCAGTGGAGGTGGCGGCAGCAAGATTTCCAGCTTCGTCGAGAGCGACCGCTCCGACCGTGCCGAATTTGTTTTCGTCAAAACCCACAGCCCGACGCCTCTTGCGAAGCTTCAGTCCTTTGTGAGACCGAGTGGAGTCAAAACGTTCCACTTCTCGAGCCAGGGCATCTTCGAGTTGCTCCAGACGGCGCGCAGTCACGAAGTAATCAGGCTCGACCAGGGTCAAGCCGATTTTCTTGGCGATGTTGCGCAAGAACACTTCGGCACCTTTGCCGATGAGCATCACATGCTCGGTGTGCTCCATAACCGCTCGAGCAGCGGTGATTGGATTCTTCACGTTGGTGATGGCGCCAACCGCACCAGCCTGCAAGCTCGCACCGTCCATGATGGCAGCATCGAGTTCGATGCGCTTATCTCTGGTCAGCACGGCACCCTTGCCGGCATTGAAAAGCGGAGAATCCTCCAGCACTTTAATCGCGGCGACTACCGCGTCCAGGCTGGTCCCTCCGGCTTTCAAAACTTTATGCCCGGCAACCAGTGCGTCGCCGAGCTTATTCTTGTATCGCGACTCCAGCGCTTCACTCATGGAACCGGGGTTTATGACGCCCGCTCCTCCATGCACAAGGAGTACCGCTTTGGCTGGCATCGACATAGGTTAACGTTCCCCGCTTTCAATTCCTTGCGAGTTTACTCGCAGAACGCGGAAGCGACGGCTAACCTTTGCCTTTTTTTCGTTTTGCAGCCGCGGCAGTCGAGAACTCGATGCGCCTGAGCCGATAGAAGAGACTCCCGACACTTCTCATGCCGTCGGTCTCCTCACAACTACTCAGGCGCGCGAAGCTCAGGTTGTCGCTTGTGACTTCCTCAAAGGCTTTCGCTTGCAGAGGCGCGGTGGTTCGCTGCGGCGAAGGTTTTCGAGAAATGCCGACAGTCCTTCCGGGTCGTCGGTGACAATACCGTCGACTCCCATTCGGATTGCAGACATCCACTCGCAGACTTCGTTGAGCGTCCAGACATTCACCTCGATACCTGCTTGCTTCGCCAGCTTGACCTGGTCGGCACGCAAGTTGACGAATTGCGGATGCCAGGCCGCGGTACCGACTTGCTCCGCATACGCGGGCAGGTCGAGCAGCAAGCCGTTGATCAGCAGACCCGTCTTGTAGGCGCCAGTCTTCTCTTTGAAGCGTTTGAGAAAGGCATGATCGAACGAACTGACGATAATCTTGTCGGCGTGCCCGTAGGCATCAAGCAACTCAATCAAATCGTCTTCGATGCCTGGATAGGCATCAGGTGCGTTTTTCACCTCGACATTGAGCATGAGCTGCCCGTCGATAAGCTCCAGAACTTCTTGCAAAGTCGGAACCTTCTCGCTCGAGAACTCAGCGGAAAACCAGGCGCCGGCACTGAGTTTCTTCAACTGCGCCAGGCTCTTGTTCTTCACCAGACCTCTGCCGTTCGTGGTTTTGGTCAAATCGTCAAAGTGAAGGACAACCAGCTCTCCGGTTTTAGCCCGATGAACATCGAGCTCGATACCGTAGAACTTGGCGTCAACACACTTTCTGAAAACAGCCAGTGTGTTTTCGGGACCCCACTTTCTGCCACCGCGGTGTGCGATGACGCGTGGGAGTTTGCGTTTCATAGATACCTCCGGGACACGGCCAATTTCACAATTACCCCATTTGCCGTTCCGCGCCAGAAGTCCGTGCTTTCTTCCAGCGCGATATCCGCGCGGAAAGAAGACGAAAACAGGGTGGGAATGAAACTAGTTTGGGGTTAAACGAGAAGAAGGAAAATGGAGGATGCTGGGACAAGCTATCTAAACACCAGAGATGTACTCAAGAGACAGCAGACTAATATACACTCATTAAACGGGTAGCCAAGATGAAGACGCCGCGCGAGCCTTAAAATCAGGCTTCTTTGCAAGCATTTTGCGCTTGACATCAGTCCACTCGGTGACACATTGCGCAGGTTTGCAAAGCTAATGAAAGCAGTTGAAAAGTGGACCAGTTGGGCAAGTGGGGCTAATACCAGATGAGCCCATAAAAGCTCATTGGAAATAACAAAGGTATCTCTTGAAGAGCGCATGATATTATCTGCGTCGCTTGATTTCCGACCTTGTAAGCTAAAAGCGGCTCACTGAGCCAATCAGCAGCCGGGACCGACCTCCCGAAGGCGGCTGAACCCAGAGGACAGGTAAGCCTAGACTCGTATGTTGTTCAACAGCTTCACGTACATGCTGTTTTTGCCGGCGGTGGTGGTTCTCTATTGGGGCCTGCCGAACCGCTATCGAACGACACTGCTTTTGGTGGCAAGCTACATTTTCTACATGAACTGGAAACCGGCTTACGGTCTCCTTATACTCGCCCTTACGGTAATCAATTACCTGATCGGCCTGGCGCTGGAAAAGTTCAGCGAGAAAAAGAAGTCGATACTGGTTGGCGGGCTGATTTTCAATCTCTTCTGTCTTTGTTTTTTCAAATACGCAAATTTCATTCTCGAGTCGGTTTTCTCAGGCTTGCACGGTATCAACGCCCTGATCACTCCTGGTCATGCAGACACGTGGGCGAGCCCGGCTCTGAAAATCATTTTGCCGCTGGGCATCTCGTTTTTCACGTTCGAGTTCATTCATTACATTGTCGATGTCTATCGGGGTAGCGCAGCAGTCAGAAATTTCCGTGATTTCGCTCTTTTCGCGGCATTTTTTCCATCCCAGATTGCCGGTCCGATCAAACGCTTCCAGGACTTCACTCACCAGCTCCTGGAAAAACCCGTTTTCACCAATGCCCATTTCCGGGAAGGAATGTTTCTCATTCTGCAGGGATTATTCAAAAAAATCGTCCTGGGCGACAACATGGGATACGTCGTCAACACAGGCTTCAACCACGTTTCACGAATGGGTTTGGTCGATACCTGGATAGCCGTGATGGGATTCACCTTTCAGATTTTCTTCGATTTTTCAGGCTACACGGATATCGGCAGGGGTTCTGCCTTGCTGTTCGGCTACAAGGTCCCGGAAAATTTCAACTGGCCTTTCCTGGCGGCCAACCTCACCGAATTCTGGCGCCGCTGGCACATTTCGCTGTCCACCTGGCTGCGCGACTACCTTTTCATTCCTCTGGGCGGCTCTCGTGTGAGCCCCGGCAGAGCGCGTTTCAACACCATGCTGACTATGGTCTTGGGTGGGCTCTGGCACGGCGCCGCCTGGCACTACGTGATCTGGGGAGCTTTTCACGGCACCGGCTTGGTGCTTTCCAAAGAATGGACGGATTTTGCCGCGCGCACGCCCTGGCTGGCCAAGTTGCGCCCTCACCCGCTCTGGCACTGGTCGGGTGTTGCCATCACCATGCTCTTCCTTTTCATGGCCGGTATTCTTTTCCGCGCCGAAACCATTCCTCAGGCGCTTAGAATCGCCCACAAGCTGATTATTCCGGATGCAGGCGGTGAAGTGACCTCCATGTTCCTGAACTCGACTCTGCCGGTCTCTCTTTCCTGCTATCTCATCTACCTGCTGGCCCGCTTGCTGGCCCAGAAGGCAGCCGGCTCAGACAATTCGCTCAACACCATGCTCTCCACCGCTGGGCGCTATTTTGAAAATTCCATGGGCACGCAAGTCGTAGTCTATGCAAGCGTCGCCTTCATCATTCTCGGCTTTGCGCCATTGCACGTTTCGCCCTTCATATACTTCCAATTCTGATGCCGCCAACCCTTACAACAGCCCCCAAAAAAGCCGCAATGCCGCCAGGCATTGATATTCCTGCCCGCAGGAAGAAGCCGCTTTTTCGCGCGTGTGGCGAAACGCTTGTCGCTGCTGCCGTGGCAATCTGCCTTCTGGAATCATTTTTCAATTTCGTGGGCATCGGCCAGCAAGAGTTCTTCGAACCTGATCCAATACTTGGCGCTCGCCATATCGCCTCAAAACAAGTCACCTGGCGCATGGAAGGTCTTTCCAGAGACAGCTTCAATTCGCATGGAATGCGGGATTACGAGCGCACAATAGCAAAGCCTGAGGGCATGACTCGAGTAGCGGTTCTGGGCGACTCCGCTGCCGAAGGACTGCAAGTGCCGCTGGAAGATACATTTACCGTGGTGCTGCAAAAAATGCTCAACACAGAAGCCCGCAAGCGCAATTCCCAAAATCGCTTCGAGGTTCTCAATTTCGGCTGCGCCGGCTATTCCGAGGCTCAAGAGGTCTTGCAATACGAAACACAAGCAGCAAAATTTTCTCCGGATATAGTCGTACTTTTCTACAACCATAAAGACGCAGCAGAGAGTGTTATCGACAACACGATGCGTTCCATTTCCGATCCCAAGCCATATTGCTACCTGACGCCGAAAGGCGAACTCAAGATCGACAATGCGATCATGGAAGCCAGAGTCGATGAATTGAAGCCGAATGCTGCTCTCGACTGGCTGCGCCGAAACAGCCGCATCTACGGCGTGATCAATCAGACCATTTTCTCGCTATCCGTAAACGACAAGCGTTTCGTGAAAATCAAGCAGTGGCTGACCAAACAGAAGCAAACCCACAAGATAGCGCCGGCAACCTATCCTCCTCAAAATCCTGACCTCGTTGGAGCTAAGCTGATTGAGCGCCTGAACAACGATGTAAAAGCCACCGGCGGACGATTGATCGTGATGATGTTCCCCAACACCGTCCCTTATCCCGACTTGAAACGTCAGCAAGTTCTTTTCAGCAATCTGGCTAAAACAGCGGATTTTGATTACATCGATTTATCAAAACCATTCATCGATCATAAACGCAAGCAAGACCTGATTATCGAGTATCACTTCTCGAAAAAAGGACATCAATTCCTGGCAGAATTGTTGAAACCCTGCGTCGATAGCGCGCTCAGCAAGTAAATCGCCGCTCGCCAGCCCATTCAGTGCGGAGGCAATGCCGCATCATCTGCCACTTTGGCAGCAGCCATGTCTTTTCGCATCTCTTCCGTTTTGCCCATGGCCTTGTGAATGTCAGCTCTCAATTGATAATAACTGCTCATTCCAGGCTGTTTCACAATCGCCTGATTGACGTCTGCAAGCGCCGCTTTGAGATTGCCCAGCTTCAGATTCGCCTGCGCTCGCATTGAGTAGTGAGTTTCATTAGGCAGCGCTATCAGCACTTCATCCAAATCTTCCTTGGCATGCTGATAGTCAGCTCTGCTGTTTGTGTGTTCGGCACGCTCCAAATAGATGAGAGCCCTTCCTTCCTTAAGACCGACACGATTCGGCAGCATACTGATCAGCTGATTTTGATCCTTCAAAGCCAGGTCGAACTTTTTCTTCGCTCTGTAATAACGAATTCGGTTGATGTATGCATTGACGGGAGGCCTCTTTGCGTACTCGATCGACTTTGAGTCATCGGCGACAGACAGTTCGTATTCCATCATGGTGCGGTAAATCTGCGAGCGTTCATCATAGTAATCCGAATTCTTCGGATCGAGCTTGATTGCTTCGGTAATGTATTTAAGCGCCAATTTCGGCTCCAGAAGAGAATGATAGAGACGAGAAATAGCCACCTTGACGGCAGGCTGATCCGGCAACAATTTCTCTGCTTTGAGTTCGTCGCTCAAGGCCCGCCTCAGTTCGCGCATACTCTCAAAAACAGCTCCTCGGAAGTGATAGTAATGGCCGCTTTCTTCCAGCGAAATGGCTTTACTAGCATCGGCAATCGCGGCGGCTTTCTGCTTCATGACCAAATAAACATTGGCGCGGATGTGATAAGCAGGAGCGAATTTGTCATCCAGTGAGATAGCGCGATTTACCTCTTTCATCGCCTGTTGCACATTTCCCGCTTGAAATAAAGTGGTGGCGCGTTCGGTGGCGAAGGAAGGGTTTTTCGGATCGAGTGCAACCGCTCTATCATAGTCTTTAAGTTCGTTGGAACGCTGGCCGAGATTCCGGTAAATAGCGGCTCTCTGCGCGAATCTATAGGCATCGGGGTGCCGGCGTACTGATTCGTTGGCATAAACAAGCGCACCTTTATAGTCTTTCTCGATGACAAGAGAAGTGCTCATCAATCCTGCCACTTCATAATTGTGCGGTTCGAGCCTTTCGGCTTGAGCCAGATATTCCTTGGCTCTGGCAACATTCTTTTCTCTCAGGCTGAAACTGGCAAGCGAGAGATACGGTTGGACTGATTTAGGCTCATATTGCTTCGCTTTGCTTATAGCTGCGAGCGCATCATCGGATCGATTGAGAAACTTCAGCGCCCGGGCCTTGAGGCTGAGAGCGTGAGCCGAACGTGGCTTGATTGCCAGAGCCTGGTCGAATTTGTCCAGGGCTTGACTGTATCGACGCTGGCGCAACATCGAAGTGCCGTCCGAAAGGCAAATCTCAAACTTCTCACCGGAGCCTGGCACTGTTTTCTCAGGCTGCGCGCAAACGGCACTGACGGTTGCAAAAGCAATTATTATCCAGCTAGTAAAGTGATTTGGACGCATCTAAGCAGACATTCTTTCAGAATGCCGCCTTTATTTCCAAGGGTGGAACTAACCCATCGCGTAATTGCTGTTCAGTCTGTTCTTCGTGGTGTCTATGTGGGTGGCTGCAACATTGCTTCTGCCCGCCAGGAAGTTGTCGAAACTACCGTCTGCCTGAGCTGCAACTTCTTGAGAGTGGCCGCCATTGAAGAACTTATTGATAGCGTCGTTATTGCTAGAAAAACGCGCACCGGCGTTTTGATTCATACCGATGATGGAAAGGTCGGCTAATTCCTTTGTTGCGTTGGCATAGCACTCACGCATCCCAGGTGACGGATGGGCGAAAGACGGCACCAGGTCCTGACCTGCTTTATGGAGATCGTCCAGACATCCGAGGTGGGCTTCTGGGCTCATCTTCTGCATTCCGGAGTCGCTCGCTTTTAGCGGAGCATCCAGAGGAAATGATTCGAATACGTTATTGCCGTGAGCCATGAGGAACGCCTTGGATGTTTGTAGTAATGTGCGAGATAGACCCCGCCGGTTTATCAATTAGACCATGATGCAACAAATTGTCAAGCACATTTTATTTTACAGAGCAGCCACAGCGGGCATTTCCGGCAACAATTCCGAAATCGGATGCAAGATTAAATTTCCACCCTCGGATTCAACTATAACAATGATGTGCGAGCCGAATTCAGAGATAAATTGCCGGCAGACGCCGCAAGGCCAACCTTCGCCTGCTTTACAGAAGACCGCTATCGCTTGAAAATGCCGGTGCCCTTCGGAGATGGCCTTTACCAGTGCCGTGCGCTCGGCGCATATTGAACCCCCATGCACTCGATTCTCGACATTACACCCGGTAAAAACCGTTCCATCTTCGGTCAGAAGCGCCGCCCCGACAAAGAAGTTGGAATGTGGCGCATATGCCCTCTCGGAAGCATCCTTGGCTGCGTCTATCAGCCGCCTGCAAACGGACGGGTCAAGAGAGGCGGACTGGGACATGAAAGCAGTTCCTAAAAGGGCTCACCGTTGGGCAATAGGGTAACACCTGCAGAGCCTGGACCGCTTGCATAGGTGGTGGAGGACTTTGCGGTCATTATAGAACTGCCCTTGCCTGGAGACGCTACATCTTCCAGTTTCAACATTCCGGTATTCGGGCGCAGCTCGACGGGTCTGAATGAAGGAGCCGTCTGCGGCATACCTTCGCCAAGCGACGACTTCGGTATAAGTGTGCCGGGCAGAAAGTGCGAAGCAGGCGGATCAATCGTCTCGATTGCGCCATAAGGACTGTTCTGCGGATGCTTCAAACCCGGAAACTTGCTGGCAATCTCGCGCCCTTGCTTCATGCGCTGCTCATTCTGGAACATCGCGTAATTGTGATACTCCTGCAATTGCTCCGCAGACAGCGGATGCATTTTCAACTCAGCCAAGCCGTCCATGCATCTTTGCGCCAGCCCCTGGTTTTCTTGCGTGACGGGCTGGCAGAGATAGAGAGCATTAGAGTACTCGGCTACGGCCTGATTGATAAAACAAGACTGCTTGTAGGCGCGAGCCAGATGATAGTGCATTTCGGCATCGCCAGGATTTTCTTTAACGTGCTGAACAAGGCTAGGAAGCGACTCCCAGTGCTGCCCTTTTTGGTGCATATCGAGAATCTGCTGCTTGCGCACGTCGGATGCGGCCTGCACATCGAACACCGACGGTGGTGGCAAAGGCGGACCAGCATA
This sequence comes from Candidatus Obscuribacterales bacterium, assembly GCA_019745505.1. GTDB lineage: Bacteria > Cyanobacteriota > Vampirovibrionia > Obscuribacterales > Obscuribacteraceae > QKMZ01. Next base: position 8,916 of record JAIETE010000105.1, read on the forward strand.
ATTAACCGAAATCCGCTCTACACGGAATGTATTCTGCGGTTTGGTGAAAATCAATGACGTATTCGGACTGAACGAATAGATAGCCATTGGACGCGCTTGCTGATCGAATCTGCGCAGGGGATTCTTGCCGAAAATCTGCTCAACGTCTTCGAAATCCATCTGCCTGGAGGCATCGTTAATCACGAATGTAGTTGTATGTTTTCCGTCCTGCTCATCGTAGCTGGACAGCTCGTATTTTGGTCCCTTGCAGCCTTGCTTGTACCAAAATTTGTTGGATGGCTCCCCGGGCTGGCCGGCCACAGTGCTCGGTTTTCCCAGAACCGTGGAGAGATAGCTTTCCTCTATCAATTGAGGATTCGTAGAGAGTCTTTGGATTAACGCCAGCGTCTCATCATCCAAACCATTGTCAGCATACGCAGCCGGCATTAGCAGCGAAAAGGCCATAAGAAAAGCGGCTTTCAAAGCTTTTTTGCGAGTTGGATTTGAATTCATCGAAATCTCATGATACACCGGCGCGCCACCACATTTAGTGCAAGCCGCAGGTTTTGAGCAATACGCGCAACGCTTCCGGCATTATACTTATTCTTGACAACTTGGCAATAGATATATTAAAAGCCAAGCAATTTCTTTACGTAGTCAAGATAATTCAACTGCGAAAGCTGATAAGACTTAGATTTCTTGATTTGCAGGGCTTATTTAGCGTTTTCAAAGCTCATGAACTGATTCGATTCTAGCTTTCAAGAGAAACGATCGGTGATGCTTCTATCCCGATTGTATATCCCCCCTCTCTTCAAATTGGAATCTCCGAACAAACCAATTCCCGCGACTTTTTGAGTTTTTACCCCTTCGGCCGAAGAGGTAAATCCGCACGGGCGTTGTGAAAAAACCGCCTTGGTTTTGTTTGGGCTTCTGTATTGCGCACCTGCGCTTTAGCAAGTGAGCCACTTTCCTGCGCTCACCAGGAGAACTCAAAATGATGACGTCTCAACCCTACGGCCCCAGCATTCTGTGGCTGATCAGACACGGTCTGAGCTTGTCTAACGTCGCCCACGAAGAAGCCAAAGGCTCTCAGTCGGACAAGCTCGATATCGAAATCGCCAACGCCAAGGTGCCGCTCGCGCCCCTCGGTCACGAACAGGCGTTCGACTTGGGTCGCTGGTTCGCCGGCTTGCCCGAAGACGAACGCCCCGAAGTGATCATCGCGTCGCCCTTCCTGCGTGCCATCGAAACCCGCGACGACTGCATCGAAGCAGCCGGTTTCGACAAGAGCAAGCTCATCTTCATCGTCGACGAACGCCTGCGCGAAAAGGGCTATGGCATTCTCGACAATCTCACCAAAACCGGCATCAAGAAGCACCATCCAGCTGAAGCGAAGCGCTTCAAGCTGGAAGGCAAGTTCTACTGCCAGCCGCCCGGCGGAGAAGCCTGGGTGGATGTGCTCTTCCGCCTGCGTTCCGTGCGCGAAGACATTCGCGCTCGTTTCCCCGGCAAGCGCGTCGCCATCTTCGCCCACCAGGTGGTGGTGCAGTGCTGGCGCTTGATGGAGGAAGAACTGGCGGTCGACGAACTGCTGCGTCTCGATGACGAGATCGGCGTGCCCAACTGCGGCGTCATCTCGTACCGGACAGCGGAAGGCGCCAAGCCTTTCGACTCGATGGTCCTCGACAAACTCTACTTCACCGCTCCCAAGGCGGAGAAGAAAACAATAACGACGGGAGCAAATATGTCCAGCAGCGAAAAGAAAACTGCGCTCTATCCGCCGATCGAGCCGTTCTGCACCGGACACCTCAAGGTGTCCGACGTCCACGAAATTTATTTCGAGGAGAGCGGCAACCCTGAAGGCAAGCCTGTCGTCTTCGTGCACGGCGGCCCGGGCGGCGGCACCTCGCCGAATTATCGCCAGTTCTTCAACCCCGAGAAGTACCGGATCATCCTCTTCGACCAGCGCGGTTGCGGTAAGAGCCGCCCGTACGCTTCGCTCGAAGACAACACGACCTGGGACCTCGTCGAGGACATGGAGAAGCTGCGCAAGCACTTCGGCATCGACAAGTGGCTGGTGTTCGGCGGTTCATGGGGTTCCACCCTGGCGCTCGCCTACGCCGAGACTCATCCGGAGCACGTCAGCGAGCTCGTTCTGCGCGGCATCTTCCTGGTGCGCAAGAAGGAGATCGACTGGTTCTACCAGGAAGGCGCTTCCTACATCTACCCGGATGCCTGGGAGCCCTATTTCGACCACATCCCCGAGGACGAGCGTCACGACATGGTCGCGGCTTACTACAAGCGGCTGACCGACGAAGACCCGGAAGTGCGCGTGGCGGCTGCCCGCGCATGGTCTATCTGGGAAGGTTCGACGAGCAAGCTCTTCCCGGACCTCAACCTGCTCAACCGCTTTGGCGACGCCACTTTCGCCGAAGCTTTCGCGCGCATCGAGTGCCACTACTTCATCAACCGCGGGTTCATGCTCAATGACTCGCAGTTGCTGGACGACGTGGAAAAGATCCGGCACATCCCGACCGTCATCGTTCAGGGCCGCTACGACGTGGTCTGCCCGATGACCAGCGCCTGGGATCTGCACCGCGCTTTCCCCGAGGCCGAGTTCAACCTGATCGCGGACGCCGGTCACTCGGCGCACGAGCCCGGCATCACCGCCGCGCTCGTGGCCGCGACCGACAAGTTCGCCGGTCTCTAACCTTCCATGCGGGAGCGCAGTGTTTGCGCTTCCGCTCATTTTTCCTGTCAGGGAGCACATCCGCGCTCTCTGCAAATCTCTACTTCCAAAGGAGTACACCTATGTTTAAGGAGCTCATCAGAAAAATCATGGATGCCATCAACGGAACCAAGAAGCCCGCCGATTCGGGCACTGCCAAGCCTGCCGCCACCGGCAAGAGCTCGGTCATCCTCGTCACCGGCGACGCGAAGTTCGAGGCGGAAGTCTTGAATTCGACCGTCCCGGTGGTCGTTCTCTTCTCGGCGCCCTGGTGCTCGTACTGCGAGAAGCAGGCACCGGTCTACGAGAAGGTCGCCAAGGAAATGTCGCCGGCGGTGAAGTTCGTCAAGATCAACACCGACAACGACAAGGCGATCAAGAGCCGTTACGGCTTCCGCGGCATTCCCACCACGGGCGTCTTCATCCCCGGCACCGCCAACGGTGCCATGAAGCTGCATTCGGGCTTCATGCCCGAGGCGGCGCTCAAGGCGTTCATCAAGGACGCAACCAAGAAGTAAGCGGCAAGCACGCGTTCTGAAATCAGGCGCGTGCAAGCTGCGATTTCCTCAAGGGAGCAGGAGTTGCAGGCAACTCCTGCTCCTGCATGGAGACAGATATGTCGTATCTAGTGATTAGCACAAGTTTGAATCCGGAAAGTCGCAGCTTGCTGCTGGCGAAAGAGGCGCATCGCCTCCTCAGCCTGAAAGGCAAAGCTGAACTTCTGGATCTGCGAAAGGCACGCCTTCCCCACTTCGACGGCGGCAAGTCCGCACAGTCGCGTGCCGTGAAGCGCGTCAAGGAAAAAATCCAGAAAGCCACTACCATCATCATCGCCGCTCCCGTCTACAACTACGACGTCGGTGCGGCGGCAAAGAACTTGATCGAGCTGACAGGCGACGCCTTCACCGACAAGACGGTAGGCTTCATGTGCGCGGCTGGAGGCAAGGGATCCCGCATGGCATTCCTTGGTCTGGCCGGCAGCATGCTGATGGATTTCCGCTGCCTTATCATTCCCGACTTCGTGGTCGCCGACAAAGGCGCCTTCGAGGGCGAGCGAATCGTGGAAGCGTTCACAAACGAGCGCCTCCAGCTGCTCGTAGACAAAGCGGTCAAGCTGGATGGCGCCGGCTTGCCCAAGTAGATGAACAATTGACTGGAAACGAGTGGATAGTCCAAGCATCCACTCGTTTCTTTTTTCACCCTTCCCACTACTTGCCTTAGTACTTTAGGCGCAAATGCTTCGCTAGCCCCTCACCATGTCAGCACAAACATCGATGCAATCGTTGCAAATGTAGCTGCGTGGTCCGGCCACTAGTTTTTGCACCTCACTGGAACTGCGTCCGCAAAAAGAGCAATCGGGCGGAGAATGTGACCCTTCTTCACTGATAATCCCGATCCACTTCTCAGCGAAGTCTTTCAGAGCTTCCTCGATAGTCGATTCATCATCAACATCCAGAGCCGGGTCAAAAGCGAGAAATCGTCTTTCGTCATACTTGTCGACGACCGAGCGGCGATTTTGGTAATCGATACTTATGGAAAAGTGCTCGGAAGAGTCATTGCTTTCGCCGTAGAAGCCGTAATGAGTGACAAACCCATCTTTGTCGAACTCGGCATAAACGCCGGACTTCTTCTCAGACTGCCAGGTTTTCGGAAGATCTTCCTTGGTCAGTTTCTTCATTCTTTGCCTTCGCTGCCGACTTGCTCGGCGATCAGATCTTGACAGAATGCCACGCAGCGATCGCAAATCATTGCAGCCGGTCCGGCTATCAATTTGGCCACTTCATTCTGCCCCTTGTTGCAAAAGCTGCATGAAGTCGGATTATGGGCTTTCTCGATGATGCTGTCCAACCAGCCTTCCAACCATTCGCACCAGGCACGCTCTGCTTCTTCTGGTTCTTCCAGGTTGAATCGGCCTTCCTCATCCTCAGGGAAAGCGTAGCGCTTGCGCCGCACAACCCGCGCTTGCATATCCTTATGTCCGCAATGCAGGATCCAGCCGCAGGCGGGATGACCACCTTCCCAGTAATAACCGTATTCGGCCAGCTGTCCATCAGGATAGAAGCGAGCCTTCAAACCTGAATCATCAAAGTCGGTGCTAAAGCCCTCAGGCAAGATCTCCTTAGTGAGCATTACCTGTTCGATACCTCAAAAAGCGGCGAAGCGAATAGCTTATCCGATTGACTTTAACAACTGATACACTATCTTTTGTAGTATTTGATTGTTTTTTAAAAGTGCGACCGTGTACCTGGTCCGAAAACCTGACACGGTCGCACATAGCCGCTTCGTGTAGTTGATCCAAAAAAGATTTTTCGACGAAAAATCTTTTTTGAATCAGACCGAATCCAGGACCCTACTTCTTGGGAAGCCCGCGTCTGCTGCGGTCCGGAAAAAAAGAAACCGCCTGGGTTTAACCCCAGGCGGCAGTTTCAAACGACAGCGGGAGAGTGCACCCGGGACTGGCCTACGCCATCATCAGCGGTGCAGCCAACCACCGAAAGCGATCATCGACTGAAGCGAAGCTGGCGCCTTCTTGCCGGCCAAGAGGTGTTCGACTCCGCTGATATCGAGCAGCTTGACCGAATCCGGCAAATCCGGCAGAGCCTTGAGACCGGCATTGGTGATAAAGAGCGTCTCCAGGCCGGGAGGCAATTCAGGCAACTGCTCGAGCTGCTTGCATTCTCGAATGCACAGCGTCGTGAGAGTGGAAGGAAGCCTGCCGATTCGTCTCAAGTTGACGCAGCGATTGAGGCTGAGCTCCTTGAGACCTTCAGGCAAGCCGTCCACCTCGACCACACCGGCGTCATCCAAATCGATCTTCTCGATGCCCGAAGGCAATTCCGGCAGACCTTTGAGGGCGGTGCAGTAGTTGAGCATCAAGCGCTTCAAGCCTTTGGGAAGGCGCTTCGGCAGCTTGGTCAGGGCGACAGCGCCGTACAGATTGATGATCTCGATGCCGTCGGGCAAGGAGACGCCGATGTCGTAGAGGTTGCCGCAGCTTCGCACGGCCAGGGTTTTCACGGATGTAGGAATAGGAGGCAGCCGCGTCAGCCAGCCTTGTTGGTAGAGGCTGAGAGTGTCGGGCTGCATCGCCAGATGATGCGCAAGTGCTTGGTAGGTTTCCAAATCTTTTGTCCTCGTCCGTATGTTTATTGGGAGGTTGATGAAGTCGAGAATTTCTCGGTCAATACACACAGGCGTAAAGCGACATGCACTGCCGGATGTGCATGTCTGAAATCGAATCGGAGCTTAAAAGTGTTTCCTGTTGTGCCTGGGTTGCCTGTGTGTGTATTGAATGAGAACTGCTTCGAACCTAGCTATTTGTGCGATACTTCAGCAACGCAAAAAGCCAGTAAATACACATATGGAAATGATTTTTCCCAATATCTTTCGATTTGGCCCAGCACTTATTCTTCTATTACAAAGCCTGAAAGCGTTTACTGCACCACACTTTCCGGTTAGCGCAAGTCTTGCGAGGTTAGCAAAATTAGCACGTTGAGGTTAGCCGCTTCATGATCGTTACGTGCCGGCGGCGCATCGCTTTTTGAGCTTGCCGTGTACTCTTTCAATACTTTCAGGTGTGACTGCAATTCGATTTTCCTGACCGTTGAAACACGATCATCTCCTATGACTTGCTGCAATCTTGATATCGCCAGAGAAGTAAGCAAGCCATTCTTATTAGTCAGAAGATAAGCAACCGCCATTAAGAATACGGATATAAAAGTCGAATATAAAGCCAGGTTCACTTCCGCTTTCGGCAATGCACGGTTAATCGCCAAAGCTTCCGCAGCAATGGTTTTCGCCCCATCAGCATCACCCATGCTCTGGTGTACTTTGGCCGTTGCCAGAAGTGTATCTGCTACCTTCTGACTGCGGGGACCAAATATTCGTGTGCGCATAGACTTCGCTGCAGCAAGGGTTTTCAGCGCTTGCTCAAATTTACCCAGTTGCGCTTGCAGCTGCCCCAGTTTGGTCAAATATTTTCCACAACCTTGCGGCACTTTGATTTCGTTTGAAAGATCGATAGCGCAAACATAAAACTGTTCTGCCCCTGCGTTGTCACCACGCCTCTGTGCCAGATCACCGAAATCTGCATAGATTTCGCATATTTGCTCGCTGCGTGCACCGAATTGCGTTTCCCGGATCTTGTAGAGCGCTTTGTATAAACCCTCCACATCAGTATATCGGCCGGCTTTCAACTGGGCGCCGGCGAGTAGCTCCATGGTGTACCCGGGATTCACACCAGCCAGCACTGAGACAGGAAAACGTGAGTACAGAAAGGTTGCAGCTTGGTTTTGCCGGGCAGCGGCCAATCCAAACGAGAGTGCATCGACAAGACCACAGAAGAGCACGGCCGTGCCGCAAACGGCAATAAATGCGGCAAACAACCTACTTAGTTGCGCCCCTTGAGGCATCGTCAATAACAAGGCACTGGTTACTGACTGACGAGCATGTACTGATTTAGCTCCTCGACGCTTGATTCTGTAGATCAAGAAAGCGAGATACACGCAAATTTCGAATGCAACCGCACCGGTCAAAGCCGGTGATGGAGCTACGCATGCAAAAACCACCAAGTAATAGAAAAAAACAGAGACCAAAGAGTACCCGAGAATATCTCTATAGGTAGGGCTGACAAAGAATTCTTTGGCCTTCATGTGTTCGCTCTTGCTCGGCAGTATCATCCAAGATCAGCCTAACATCAGCATTTCTCCAGTCAACATACTCAGTGGTATTAACCGCACAATCAAACGGTACGACAGACTATAGTAACACCGCTCGAAAAAGCAGGCGGCGAGAAGAGGCTGACACGCAGCTCTCCTCTTGCCACCCGCCATAGAGCTAGACTTTGCGATAGCCTCGCTCCCTGACACCGAATTTCACCGCAGAAAGCTTGCCCTCATGATGCAGCGCGAGGCGTTCTTGCTTGTCGCGCTCGAGCAATTCCAGAGCCAGAGCTTCCGGATATGCAGAGTCGTAGTCTCCGGACCGGGCAATCATGAGCCTCTCGTTGAGCTCATGGAAAAGGGCGAAATAGGCTTGTTCCACGGACATCGCTGAATCAAGCCAGATTTCATCCTTGGGAATGAAATCGTACTTGTAACCGTGACCGGCGAAAGTAAAGTCGCCATCGAGATGCTGCCTGACTTTTGGACCATCGACGATCCAGATTTTGACGCCGCGCGAGCGACGCAGAAAACACCGGTACACTCCGGAGACCGGCAATGCACTAGTCTTTTCACGTTGCTTTGCGCGCCGGGCATCGCGCGATCGCATGCGCTTCTCCAGGCACAGAGCCGCAGTATGGGCGCGCTCGTATGTGTAGAGCTTTTCGCGCATCAGCTTGCGCTCGATCAGCTCGTGAGCGATCGTGTACTCCAGCTCTTCGATGCCGATGCGATTGTCAATCCAGACATCATCATCGGGATTGAAACGATAACGCTGATCGTTGCCTCCCATGATGAACGCAGGGTAGATATCGCGCACTACTCGTGCTCCATCTACCAACCAAATCCGCTGACCCTGTCTTTTGCCGAGACGAACTCGATAAATGCCGTGCAGTCGAATACGACCGGAGACATTATCCAGACGCCGGCAAGAAGGGACTTTCTTGCACGTTTTCATTTGTCACTCCAGCCTTCTGTGCGAAGGAGCAGGAAGTTATTTACTTGCAGGACGAAGTATCAAAGAAGGCGTCCATGCTGTTTCAGGACACGAAGAGTAGCATCGACAGGCAGCTCGTACGAGACGTTGCCGTCACGACCGACAGTGGTTTCAGCCATGAATAGAGCATTGATGACGGCTTCTTCAACCGCTTCGGCAGTGGCTTCAAAAAGCGGGTCGACACAGTCCGCATTGAGCTCCGGCAGACTGAGAACCGGAGAATCGTCCTTGCGATCCAACTTTCGAGTGGTTGAAAAGGCGATAACGAAATCGCCAGAGCCATGGTTGGCGACTGCCCCAGTGCGAGCCAGACCGAGCGCAGCCCGTTTAGCCAGCCGCTTCAAAAGCGTCGGCGAAAGGGGAGCATCGGTGGCGACGACTATACAAATCGAGCCTTCTCGGTGCACCGTGGCCATTTCGGTCTCTAGATGCCGTCCGACCGCAACCCCGTCAATGAGAAGTTGCCCTCGGTCACCGTGATTGCAATTGACCAGTGCACCCACGGTATATCCGCCGTCCTCTCTCGCCAAAACGCGCGATGAAGTGCCGATGCCGCCTTTGAAGTCATAGCAGCTCATACCGGCTCCGGCACCGACCGCGCCTTCGGCTACGGCACCCGAATGCGCTTGGTCCAGCGCTTGGAAAACATGCTCCACATTGACGTGCCGGCCTCGAATATCGTTGAGCGCGCTGTCATCGCACTCGCCCACAACCGGCAGATACGTATCGTCGGTAATACCCAACTCCGGAGCCTTTTTCAGCATCCAGGAGATGAGAGCGTCATATACAGCGCCTACCGAAAGAGTATTGGTCAGAAGAATCGGGCCTTCCAGAAGCCCGGATTCCGACATCCAATCCAGGCCGGTCACCGAACCGTTGCCGTTCAAAACAAAGGAAGCAGCGCTGACGCGCTCCCGCCAGATATCGCCGGAATGCGGAATGATTGCCGTCACGCCAGTTCTGACAGGACCGGAGCCGGGCTTGAGAGCGCCGTCACCCTGCTTGATTGTGGTGTGCCCGACTTTCACTCCCTCGACATCAGTGATGGCATTGTTCGACCCGGGATTGTGGACACCTATTCTCACGCCCCAATCTCGTGCTCGCCTGCGCGTCATCGTTGTCTCCTTGTCGAACAAAATTTCCGGACTCTCTTTCTTCTGTGCCCGAAATCGAATTCTGAAAAGCAAAATCGCCGACGCTAGAAACAAAATTCCAGCCAAAGCGAATGAGAGATATTCATACATCCGAGTCTCCTTGTGCGATAAATCAACTCGAACAACATGTGATTGCCTACGTGACCGCGAACGGTCTTGTAGTAGTCAGTGCTGATGCACTTTTCTTGCTTTGTGTTGTGCGTTTACGGGTTATTGGCAGAAATGGACAAAATTCTGTTTGAGCTTAGGCAGTTGCAAGACCTGCATCAATGGCTGGCGCGGAAATAGTGCTCACTAGCGAGCCCGCGCGAATTTCTAGAGCTGCACTCGCAATTACCGCTCCAGCAAAAGGTTTCGAAACATTGCCGTCAAGCTCTAGCACAGCCGCATGACCTGTGATGTTCTTTTGCATTTCCAAGAACCGGGCTGCCAAGCGGGACTGTGCGTGCGGTTGCGACCGCGCCAATATTGCCGAAAGATTGCAGGTTTTCCTGCTTGCAACCAAACCCAGTGACTACGAGGCAATCACGAAGACCCTCTTGGCATCCCTCTTTTGATCATGGCTGTTAATCACATAGTCTGGAAACGTTCCTTTGATTCTTCATCCCCCTTCGACTATCACAACCAAGAACTAACCCAGTTCTTTCTTCTATCCAGCGCAAGTCCCGATTAGAGCTCTCCTTTCGAGCTTGGATTCGGCGCGCGCACATCGACACGACGGGAGCTTCTTGTCTCCGTCGGGGAAGCCTTTCCTGCTTCTCAAACCTGTAAAGAAAAGAGGTATACATGCGCAAATGTCAATCTGCCGACCGCAACCTGTGCGCAGGTGGCGACAAGATCGCGGCGCTTTTCATCGATATCGACGGCACTTGCGTTGTCTGTCAGCCCTACTGGGACGGAGCCTTCACCGAATTCGCCAAGCTCATGCAACTGTGCAGGCTGGGCTCATTCGATGAGGCCATGGGAGTCCTGAAGAAGGTCTACTACGGCAGCATGCCCATGCGCGGATTCGAGCGTCACCGCTTCGGAGAAGCCCTGCACGAAGCCTACAGCGAAATGTGCAAGGCCAAGCGTCGCAAGCTCGATCCCATCATCGTCGACATCTGCAAGAGCATCGGCAGCCGCCCGTTCTTCCGCAAGCCGGAAGTCTTCGAGCACTGCCTGCCTGTTCTGGCCCGTGCCCGGCACAACTTCCTTCTGGTCGCCGTCACCGTCGGTGACCGCGAAGCTCAGAAGTACAAGATCCGCCAGGCCGGTCTCGATGCTCTGTTCGACCACACCATCATCACCAACGCCGAGAACAAGGCGGAACTGGTGCGTGAAGCCATCGAGGACATGGGCATCGACCCGAATGCGTCCGCCTTCATCGGCAACAGCATTCGCTCCGACGGTGCCGCTCTGTCCGAGACGAACTTCATCTACCTGCCTCTGGAACTGAGCCTCAGCCGCCCCGGCGATGCTCTTCCCGAGTCGAAGTTCCGCAAGTTCGAAGCGAAGGATTGGCGCGAAGTCGAAGAGCGCGGCATCGTCCGCCTGCTTCGCCAGCGCCAGACGCACATGGAAGGCCAGCCCGGCGAGTTCGGCAACGAACAGGAAGAGGGCTGCACCACCTGCGGACGCTGATCGGTCAACTTTCATGGGGGCGCAATATATGCGTCCTTGAAGAGCTGATGAAACAGCTCACCGGTGGCGATGGCGTCTTTGCCGTCGCCGCACGAAGCACTGCACCGGGTGCGCGACGGATCACCGGCGCCACCGCGGGCAGTGACACAACCAGGAGAAAACGATTTGAAAAGATACCACGAAGACCGCGGTCTTATGAGCCGCCGCCGCAAGTTCTACTCCCATGTTATGCATGTCGAGGTCGACTCGGGTGGACGTTTCCGCAAGCGCAAACCGCTGGACTGCGGACGCGCCGGCTGTAAACTCTGCCATGGCGAAAAGCTCTACAACCGCCCTTCCGTGAAGGATCTTCGCGCAGACGAAGTGTTTCGTTCCGAACTCAACCTGGTTCACGCTCAGTAATTTCGTGCAAGCTTTTGCTCGCAGCAAAAGTCGCAAGTAGTGATACTTGCCCGTAACAGAGACGGTCGCCACGAGCTCATCTTCGGATGGGCCCGGGCGGCTGTCCTGTCAAAGAGGCACAAGAACGTGATAAACCTACTCGCCAGAATTGGCTTAACGGCGCTGCTGTTCAGCTACATTTTCCCTGCGCTTTTCGGCGCGTCCGTCCACTTCACCGGCAACTTCTGGCCTGACGCCGTGCTCTACGGAGCGGTTTTCGCCGGCGTCTGCTTCTTGTTCGACCTGGTGCTCGCATTCGCCATCAACGTCTTCGGCATTGCGACACTCGGACTCGGCTACATTCTTGTCGGCATCTTCCTGCTCTTCGGATTCTGGCTCATCCCGGCTATCCAATTGCAGGTTTTCGCCCACTACTTCCCGAACGTGTTTTCGATAGCCGACTGGGGTCATGCGATCATGGCCGGCTTTTTGATCATGTTCGTCAACTGGCTGACCGCACCAGCTCGGCCTGCAAGCCGCCCTTCGAACTAAATCGGGAGTAAACGGACTAATCCTCCGCTGAATCCCGTCAGAGCGGGAGATGCAATTTCGCATCTCTCGTCTCTGTTTTTTCAATTGTTTTTTACGATATCTCATAGTAGTGTAAAACATCGAATCATGCATGCTGTTACAGCGCCCGCAACCCTTGCCGTTCAGGCAAGAATGGACGTAAAAAAGCAATTCAGGGATATCAGCCGTTACTTGCAGCGGACCGCAATTGCGACTGCGCATCGCTACAAATACCGCCGGATTCCAAGAGCAGATATTACAAATAGAAAGAGCCTGATTTCTCTAAAATCCGGTAAAACGCAGGTCTTTCAAAGAAAAATATCTGTGCGGGCTATAATCTAGGGGCCTTAGCAAGACTTGAATCCCCCCCATTCATTGGAATAATTATGCAGTGGAAAAAGAATGAGATTGAACTGTTTCTTCTCAGTGTCGGCTCATTGTTCTTAGAATTACTGATTATTCGCTGGATGTCGGTGGAATACAGAGCATTCAGCATTTTCAAAACCTTTCCACTCGTCACATGTTTTGTTGGATTGGGTATCGGATTTTCTTCAAAGACCGATCGCGCATTTAGATACTTGCCTTTGGCTCTGCTGTCCTTTGTTGGCATCATGAAACTGCTGGATATAGGTGCTCATTTTGCGGGATTGCCGCCGCTCGGCCTTTGGATACTTCCGGCTGAGGGTATGGTCAGCTTCCCTGGAAAAATGTCCTTCAGCGACGAGCAGTGGTTCAGCTACGTTCTAGTTTTCATGTTAATGTTGGTCTTTCTCCTAGCTGCTCCATTTGGGGCAATGGTCTGCTTGGGAGCTCGCCTCGGTCACCTTTTCAACGAACTTAAACCACTGCATGCTTACGTGATTAACATAAGTGGTGCCATCGTCGGTAGTGTCTTATTCTCCGTCGCATCATTTTCGGGGCTTTCCCCTGCGATGCTTCTGATTCCTGTATGTGCGCTTACCTTCTACTTTTGTAGAACCGCTGGCAAACTGAACTTGAAAGTACTGCTGCCGTTATGCCTGACTTTGTCCGTCGCATTTTGGCCGCAGACGAAAGCCTTCCAATCAGAGGTTTACTGGTCTCCCTATCAACGCATCGAGATGCAGCCGCAAACTGTAGATGTGCCTGGCAAGCCAGAAAAGCTCATTTACGGCTATTGGTTGCGCGTCAACCATGCGTTCTATCAATTCTTATACGATTTGTCCGAAACAGCCGTCGCCAACCCTCAACTTGATGAGAAAACGCGTACGCGTCTCAGTTGGTTCAGGCGCCATTACATCACCCCTTACCTTTTCATAAAACCCAAAAATGTTCTGGTGATAGGCGCCGGTACCGGCAATGATGTTGCTGAAGCGGAAAGACAAGGCGCAACCTACATAGATGCGATTGATATCGATCCGGTGATTTTTAATCTAGGCATCAAGTTTCACCCTGCTCATCCTTACGACTCCAAAATTGTCAATCGCGTTTGCGACGATGCACGGCATTTCATGGCTACTTGCCGCCGGAAATACGATTTGATCGTATTTGGTCAATTGGATTCGCAAACCGGCATTGGGCAAGGCTCTTCGATGCGCCTCGACAACTACATATTCACAAAGGAGAGCTTGCGCCGAGTCTCTCAATTGCTGAACGAAGATGGACTTGTATATTTATCATTCGCCAATGATGCACCCTGGTTAAGAGAGCGCCTTTACAACACGATTGTGGCAGCAGTTGGGTATCCGCCGATTGTCATAGACGAGACCGGCAAGAGCCCGCAGGTTGCGGATTACGTTGCCACCATGTTTGTCTATGGCAAACCTGTTCAAGAACATAAAATCGTTATGCCTGAAAGCATGCCTGATTTGGCACAGAAGTGGGCTAACAATCCACCTGATGCGCGAATTCTGACCGATGATTGGCCGTATCTATACTTAGTTCCGATTGCCATCGACGTGCCATATTTGCTTGTTGTGGCTGAAGTATTATTGCTGTCGCTCTTTGTCGGACGCAAAGTGCTTTTCGTCAAGCCCGACTCGATGCACTGGCAGCTCTTTTTCATGGGCGCAGCATTTCTATTGTTAGAGTTGCAAGCCATTGCCCGCCTAACACTGATCTACGGCTCTACGTGGCTTACTTCTGCCGCTGTCATCGTTGCTGTGTTGCTGATGATTTTGGGAGCAACTGTGATCGTGAAAAATGATTTGTTCGGAGTTTCCAAAAATCGAAGAATCTTCTTCCCACTATTGCTGGCATCACTTGTTTTGAGCTACTTCTTGCCGATAGAACCAATTTTGCAGTCGATGGCCGACCTTCTGATACTGGGACCGATAGTCGTGACAGTAGCAACTGTCTTGCCCGTATTTCTGGCCGGCATTATTTTTGCTGATGCATTTGGCTCCGCAAAGGTACCAGGCACCGCGATCGCATTCAATTTAATGGGATCCGTTTTGGGAGCAATGCTCGAATATCTATCGAACTACCTGGGCATCAACGGATTGATCATAGTTGCAATGATCCTTTACTCCTTCGCGTATTTCTTCCATACAAGATGGGCGCATTCAGCAGTCGCTGCTGGGATTGCTGTCGAATAGACAAACAAGAAATCCTCCAACCGTTATCAACCCGAGCGCTTATGCGCTTAGCAACTCTCGATTTCCATAGTCGAGAGCACCGTCGTCGCATTTACCTATATAATCAACCAGCATTTTGCGCGCCCTTTCGCGTTTCAAAACCACCTTTTGCTGGAACGTAAGAAAGACAAGCGCATAGATGCCGCAGAAAATGGCGTCCTGCTACGCCGAATCTCTCATCATTTTCCATCCTTCCAAGGAGTAAAAGAATGGCTGACGTCCTCTGTTTGGGTGAAATTCTGGTCGATTGGGTCTCGACTCAAGTGGGTGCAGAATTGGATGAGGCAGCGACATTCACCAAGGCCGCAGGCGGGGCGCCGGCCAATACAGCGGTTGGTCTGGCCAGACAGGGCGTGGCAACAGGTTTTATAGGTCGAGTCTCAGACGATGAATTCGGCAAATGGCTGAAAGCGGTTCTCGAAAGAGACGGCATCAGTACGGCGCTGACAATCAGCGATCCGGAAGCGCAAACACGCATGGCTTACGTGGTCACGACAAAAACAGGCGACAGAAAACTGGCCGAATTCACGAAAGTCGCGTGCGCTGACGTCCGATTGCAGGAGAAAGATTTGGATGCGGCCGAATTTGCCAGGGCAAAAGTTCTGCACTTCGGCTCGATATCACTGATCGCCAGCCCTGCTCGTGAAGCGACTGAGAAGGCGGTAAAACTTTCGCGCGAAAATAATATGGTCGTTTCATACGATCCCAATGTGCGACTCGGACTGTGGCCCTCTGCGCAAGCCTGCAAAGACGCCATCCTCGGCACTCTCAAATGGGCGGACATAGTAAAAATAAACGAAGACGAGCTGGAATTTCTCACCGGTTCTCGCGACCTGCAGAAAGCGGACGAATTGAGGAAAGCCCATGATCTGCCTTTTCTCATCATCACTCTTGATTCTCGCGGAGCATACGTCACCAACAAGGAAGGCGGCCGCGTAGTCCCCGGTTTCCAGGTCAAACTCGTCGAAGCTACCGGTGCCGGTGATGGATTCAACTCGGGCGTCATTACCGGTTTGATGCCCCTCATCACAGATGAGGAGCGACTCAAAAAAGCCTCAGGCAAGCGGCGCCAATTGATCGAACAGATCGATTTGAGTACTTTATGCCAGATCATCGCTCGCGCAAATGCGATAGGAGCGCTGACTTGCACCCGTGCCGGGGCAATTCCAGCCCTTCCGACGACCGCTGAAATCGACTCTTTCCTATCGGAAATGATTGCCAACGCGCCCGCTTAGCAAGACTTGCGCAATATCTAGCGCGGCTGCTTTATCCTGACAACCCCCATCCTTGCAACCGGATGCTCCGCCTGTTAGGGTCATTTTGTTCTCTTTTTCACATCACCCAACCAACAAAGTCCAAGCACCTCAGGCAACCTTTGCACAGGCAGAAAAGCACCCCTTTCGAAACCGCCAAGGTTTCCTGCCATGCACCGCGCCACCACCTGAGTTTCTTCGGGTAACAGATGCCGCTGCTCTGCAGACGGTGTAAATGTTCAGTGGAGACCAACATGTCGCTTTCACTCTATCTCTTCATGGCGCCCCTGTTCCTCGCCTGCGTGCTCTTTGCACTGGGATGCGCCACAGTCATTTCGTCCAAAACCGGCGGTCACCCCAGAACCAACTACTGGAACAAGATCTTCAGCGGTCTGGGCTATCTCTCGCTCACGGCTCAAGGCGCTCTGATCATGCCGTATCTGCATGGCAGTCAGCTCGCGATCATTCTTCTTGCGGGCATTGCTTTCGCGCTTCTCGGACTCTTCCTGCTCAACTGGGGTCTGAAAATGCGCAAGGCGGCCAAGAACGATAAGTGAGGGAGAACCGCCAGCGCCTGCACCAACGTAAAAGCTGCGAAAAAGATTTGCGGCGAGCGTTTTCAAGCACACTGGAAATAGAGCCTGAAACCGGCTCTATTTCCTTTTTTGGCGTCCTTACGATAAGCTTTAGTATTACCCTGACAGAAGGCGCCCGACAAGCGTTGCGAATCGATGCACTAGGGTTTCAACCCAAGAAAACCCCTATAATGAACGCATTGTGAGCCCACCTGTTGGCAAGAGCTCATGAGGAAGCGATAACCGAACACGTGTTCGGAAAATCGGAAAAGTAGAGAGGCGCTATGAGAAAAGTTGCGACAGTTCAATCGTTGGTTTCGGCGTTCCTGATTCTGGCAAGCCAGGGCGCAACCATACAGCCTGCATTTGCTCAGCTCAAACAGGCCCCTCCGGCGGTACCCAATCCACCGGCGGCGACAAAACCTGCAGCCGACAAAGACAAGGACAAAAAGGAAGACAACACGGTCGTTGTTCAAGAATCCAAGCCGATTGTGCAAACCTCTGCAAAATGGCAAACCTTTACCGATTACATCAACATCAAACAAGGTCAGGATACGGCGCCCTTGACCATGGTCTTCAAAAACGGCTCGGAAACAGCTTTGCCTTTCGAGTCGATGCAAATCTTGCTGGCCGGCAGACTGCTCGGCACCGAGAAGAATTTCAAGAGCCGCGTCCTGACAATGGATATGACAGGCGCACTGGCTGTGGGCGGAACCCAGCTGATCATCAAAGCCTTTGCCGAAGGCCGCCCGTCGCGCCTTGTGCAGGATATCAGGCCTCGGCCACGGGACGCGCTCGAACACCACCAGCCGCAATGAGCGCCCCGGCACAT
>JAIETE010000010.1 GCA_019745505.1 Candidatus Obscuribacterales bacterium
GGACAAGGTCCTCAATCTGGCTCGTCAGAATTTGGGACGCCCGGTGGAATTGCCATTTGGCACGGGCAAAGGATATTTGCTGACGGCTATCATTCCGCCCGATCCGTCCGGCATGAGCCGAGCCACCTACGTCGAGTGGACTCTTATCGATGTCGAGAATTCCCATTTACCGCCCCTCTGGTCGCATCGAACCACCGATATGGCGGTGGTATTGGGGATGATTCATTTGGAAATCTCCAAAACTACTTCGGCCGGCATACCAGCCCAGCCTTCAGTGGGCGCTACCTTGATGACGACCCAGGAAATGCCTCCGGGCGGATTCATGCAGCAAATCAACTCCAGCCCCGGCTTGCCTGTCCAGCCACTTCAGCCTATGCCCCTGAATGGAGTCGGCATGCCGGATACCGGCAATGCTGCCAGCGGAACCTATGCCACATTCGGAGTTAATCTTTCCGGTGAGTTGGAAGACATTGATTTGTTTGGTGTATTGCAATCCGTGTCCATTTGCAAAATGACCGGGCGTCTGGAAATAGTCGAAGGAATGAGGCAAATAGAGCTTTTCTTCGAGGAAGGCACGCCCGTGCATGCTACCAAAGAGGACGCCTTGCTCGTCGAAGGGGCCAGTGCACACAAGGGTTATGACGTTCTTCTCGAATCGCTTCTATGGAAACGAGGCAAATTCGCCTTCGCTTCCAAGATTGCCGCCAAAGAGAAAACAGTGACGAAGCGCATGGACGCTCTGCTTGTAGAAGCTGCCGCCTTGCGCGACCAGAGACAGGAATTGGAGAAGCGCGGTTACGACGATGAGGCGCCTATCTACAAGACAAATCCCGGCATGAGCGAGCAAGAATTCGAAATGCTCGTCAAGGCAGGCGGTGTGCCCGCTGATTTGAATGTTCAGAAAACTATCTACAGTCAAATGAAGCCGGGCGAGAGCATGCACGATTTTCTCGTGCGCATGCCCATGCCGATGAGCATATGGTTGCCGGCTGTCTTCAATATGACCATGCAAAACATCATTGCTCCCAGAGGCGGTAAAGCCAGCCAACCCACCTTCCAGAGCACGGGCGCAATCGATTTTTCGATTATCGACAACGCCTTTCTCGAGATTTTGCGTCCCGAGACGGATATGCTCAGCTACCCTCTTTTCCTACTGTTCGTTCAACGCGAGCACATGCGCAGCGCTCGCACGCGCACCGGCTACTCGGTCGTCATCTTCGATGTGAAGCAAAACGGTCTTCTGCCTGCCGGCAAACATCTTCGACGTGTCGTCAAAGCGTTCAATCTAGTCAAAGGCGAATTGGATTTGGTTGGACACTTTCAGACTCTCGAATTCGGTTTCATTCTGCCCTTTAGCAATGCCGAAAAGGCGCTTGGGTTGTGCCGAAATTTGGTCAAGACATTGGCCGACCTGCCGCCGGAGGAAGAAGAAGGCGAGCCTCCTGCCGAACCGAAAGAACCTGAAGCACCGCTCAAACTGTCCTTTGGAGTAGTCTCGGTTCCGGAAGATTCCACCGACCTCACAAAGGCCATTCTTCTTGCTCAATCGAATCGATTGAACAAATCGCAAGGACGCTATTTCGAGGCCTAATTCCTTTCGCCGCTGTTGCGGTCCAGGGCTTCTTTGATCGATTGCGTGTAAGGCGGTCTGAGTATGCCTTGCTCCGTGATGATGCCTTTGATGAGATGATTGGGTGTAACATCAAAGGCTGGATTGAGTGCTTCGGCACCTTGCAGAGAGACAGACTGTCCTTCTATTTGCAGGACTTCATCGGTGTTGCGAAACTCAATCGGTATCTGAGATCCGGTTGCGATCTCCGGATCGAAGGTTGAAAGAGGCGCTGCAATATAGAACGGAACGTCATGATGATGCGCCAGAACCGCCAGGGAATATGTTCCTATCTTATTGGCTGAGTCGCCATTGGCGGCGATTCGATCTGCTCCGGTGATCACCAGGTCCACTTCGTTCTTGTTCATCAAATAGCCGGCCATGTTGTCGCAGATCAAAGTAGCCGGAATGCCGTCCTGCATCAGCTCCCACATAGTGAGCTTGGAGCCTTGATTGCGCGGTCTTGTTTCGTCGACAAATACGCGCGGATTCAGGCCTTTGAGATGTGCCGATTTTATTACTCCCAGTGCCGTTCCCCATCCGCAAGTTGCCAGCGAGCCGGCGTTGCAATGCGTGATCACGCGGGCCGATTCGGGAACGATCGACTGACCGAATTCACTTAATTTCTTGTTTCTCGCGAGATGATCCTGGAGCATGTCCTGGGCGAACTGAAAGATTTTTTCTGCGAAAGTTTCTTTGCCGATCCCCTCTTTGATGAGTTTTTTTGCATGGGCATGAACCTCTCCTGTTGCCCATTTCAGATTTACTGCAGTGGGGCGCGTGGCGTCCAGCTTCGCCTTTACAGCATCGAGGTCGGCAAGCGTCGGTTGCCGGTCGCCGGCAAGTGCCAGATCTCGAAGATGCGCGGACATGGCAAGTGCGGCTGCCACTCCGATTGATGGAGCGCCTCTGACGACCATGTCGACAATTGCAAAACACATTTTTTCCAATTCGGTCGCGTCGAAGTATTCGATTGCATGAGGCAGCTTGCGCTGATCGATAAGGATGATCTTGCCATCCTTCGTTTCAACAGGCATCTTGCCTTCGTCCAGTTTGATCGCTTCCATGCGCACAGACCTGAGGGTGTATCGTCTTCTGCAGCCCAGCATGTGATTATCGCACGCGTTGAAAAAAACGAAGACCGGACAGATGCCCGGTCTTCAGATAATTCGTGCCAGCTCAGGTGCCGACAGCCTTACTTATTGCGGGATTTCAAGAATTCCGGTATGTCAAGGATGTCGCTGCCGATCGGCTTTTGCTGCGGTCTGGGCTCTTGCTGATATTGTTGAGCACGAGGCTGCGGCGCGGACATTGCCGGTTGGCGCGGCGGTTGATTTTGCTGAACCATATCAAAACCTGTGGCAATGACTGTAATCAGCACTTCGCCGTGCAGTCTGTCGTCGAGCACTGCTCCGAAGATGATGTTGGCATCATCGGATACTGCAGAGTAGATGACATTGGCTGCTTCTTGCACTTCGTGCAGGGTGAGGTCTGGTCCGCCGGTGACGGAGAAGATCACGCCCGATGCACCGTCAATGGTGCATTCGAGAAGTGGGCTGTTGATGGCATTGCGTGCCGCCTCGACAGCTCTGCCTTCGCCGGTGGCGCGGCCGACGCCCATAAGAGCGCTGCCGGCAGTGGCCATAATTGCTTTGACGTCTGCAAAGTCGACGTTGATCAAGCCCGGAACTGTGATGATGTCGGAGATACCTTGCACACCTTGCATCAGCACTTTGTCGGCTTCGACGAATGCTTCTTGCATTGAGGCGCGGTGATCGACGACTTCAAGCAGTCTCTGGTTGGGGATGACGATCAGCGTATCGACGCGCGATTTGATTTCTTGGATGCCGTTTTCGGCTTGATTCATGCGGCGCTTGCCTTCGAAAAGGAAAGGTCTTGAAACTACGCCGACTGTCAGAGCGCCGATTTCTCTTGCCACTTCAGCGACGATAGGAGCCGCACCGGTGCCGGTGCCACCACCCATGCCTGCTGCGATAAATACCATGTCTGCGCCCTGGAGAGCGGCTGCGATGTCCTCGCGGCTTTCTTCTGCGCCTTTGGTGCCGATCGTCGGATTGCCGCCGGCTCCCAGTCCTCTGGTCAGTTTTGCTCCGATTTGCAAGCGATTTTTCGCTGCTGACAAATCGAGCGCCTGGGCGTCCGTATTGCAAGCCCAGAATTCAACCCCGTTGAGACCCGCTTGGATCATGCGGTTGACAGCATTAGAGCCGGCCCCGCCGACACCTACAACCTTGATGTTGGCTTTGATTTCCAACTTCGCCTTATCGTCTTTTTTCTCGTTACGCTCAAGCACGACGCGTAGCCCTCATGAAATATATACAGTTGAAATACCTTGTTAGAATCTGGACTAGAAGCAGGACAGGGTCTGCGGTTCACGAGGGAACTGCGCTCCAAAGGCCCAGTCGATAGGCTTTCGACTAGGCTATCGTAAGGTGTATTCTAGCTATTTGCAATAATGTGCAGCGCTTATGTAGTTAACCTTATCCAAGGCAATAAGCTCACCCAGTAGTCAGTAAAACGGTTGCCAGTACCTGTTGGGTGGGCGCGCTTTACTCCCCCAAAACTCCCCATTTCAGCGGTTCTTATATTTTGATAAAAGAGATACAAAAAGAGAGAAGATCTACTTAGCTTTAGCTTCTGCAGTCTTTATCTTTTGCAATGTCTCTTTGCACGCCTTGTTGTCGGGTGCCAGGTCGCATGCGGTTTGCGCCGACTTTACGGCTTCTGCAAAGCGGTGGTCGGAAGCCAGTACGCCGGCAAGCATTCGATGGGCTTCTGAATTTTTCTTATCCAGCTCAACACATCGTTGCAAATACGTCGCCGCATCCTTCGCATTGCCTGACATCGCATAAGCACTGCCCAAATAGAAATTGGCGTCCGGATCGTTGGGAGTCAGCGCTACAGCCTTCTTCTCTTCGTCAATTTGGGCTTCGATGTCTCCACGCGTTCCCAGGGCGGCTCCTAAATCTCGGTGCGCTGCTGCATGGTCGGCTTTCAGCTTGATTGCCTGTTTGAATGACGCAATTGCTTCTTCCGGCTTGTCCGTGCGCAGCAAGAGTTGCCCCAGTCTGTGGTGGACATCGGCATTATTGGGATCGTGTTTGACAGCGTCTTTCATCGCTTCTGCCGCTTCTTGCATGTTGCCTTCGCGCATCAGCACACGGGCCAGACCGAAGTGGGCTTCCGATTCATTAGGCTCGAGCTTGATGGCTTCTTTGAATTGCTCTTCGGCTTTCTTCAATTGACCTTGCATCAAGTAGGCTCTGCCCAGCTTGACGCGATTCTTTTGATTCTTGGGATTCTGCTCGATTGCTGCTTCGTAGCGAAACACGGCATTTTTGATGTCTTCTTCGTCTTGATCGACAGCCTTGGCTCCTTGCGGAAGGGCGCCGCTCACGGCGAACGCCGAAAGGGCCAGCATGGTCAGCAATTGACGGTATCTCATTTGGTTCTACTACCTCACAGTCAGCTTTTGTCTTTGTTTGGCTGCCTTCCCATTTAGGAGCCTCTCCAGTGCGGCCCTTGTTTCAGGAGCCTTGGGATTGATTTGAATTGCCTGACGGAAGGCTTCCAGAGCTTCCGTCTCTTTGCCTTCCTTTTCCAAGGCCTCACCAAGCGTCAGATATGCCCAGTGGTTGGAAGGTAAGCACTTTATCGCCAGTTTCTCAAGTCCCACGGCGGATCTTGTGTCGTTTTTTTGCAAAAGACAGCGGCCCAGCTCGAGATAGGTGAGCGACATTTTTGCGTCATCCGGCTTGGGTTTCAAAAGGAGGATTTGGGCGAATTTCTCTTTTGCTTCATCGATGTTGCCTTTCTCTCTGAGCGCAGCGCCCAGGTTGAAGAGCGACTCCACCGAGTTCGGGTCTCGTTCGTTGACAACGCGAAACTGCTCTACTGCTTGATCGAGCAAGCCTATCTTTTGCATGCAAATGCCGAGATTGCCTCGTGATGCCAGATCTGTCGGTTGTGCATCGACGACTTGCTTGAGCTGACCACCCGCTTCGTCATAACTGCCGCGCTTCATCAGTATCGCTGCCATTTCTTTTCTGGCATCGAGCAAGCTGGAGTCATGGTTGAGGGCTTCGAGAAATTCGGAGATAGCCTTGTCTTCGTTGCCCAGCCGCGCCAGAGTGCGTGCGTATTCGAAGTGATTGATTCCCGATTCCTGGTTTTTCTCCACCGCCTGCCGAAAAACCTCGCATGCAGTTTGAAATTGACCGGAAATAAACAACTTTCGACCGGTCTCCAGCAGTTTTTCGCTGGGATCTTCCTTGCTTTTGACGCCGAAGAATTGAGGTTTGCCAAGGGCGGGCTCAATTATCGGCTGAAGGCACGAGAGACCTGCGTATGTCGATAGTATTAAAAACGGTGCAAATGCGTATATAAGATGTTTGCTGTTTGAATTGCCGTTGGATTTCATTTGTATATATTTTGGCTCTTCTTTTGGCTTGAAGCATTGATGAAAGCAGCGATTCAGCTTAAGTCTTGTGAAGTCGTCATTATATGGGGGCACTTGCCGACAATACCTAAGTCAGTCGTATCTAATCGGACTTGGTGCGTGTAAATGCCGCCCAGGTTCAGATTTGCCAGGTATAAATCGCTATAACCTTGTTCCAGCTAGTAAACTTGCATTTGTACTCATTAATAAAGCTGCTTTGCAGCCTCCCTCTATTCGCGACTTTCTGACAGATCTACAAAAACGGCGTCCCCCACAGGTATCCAGCGAAGCTTTTCATGGACTTTTCCATTTACGTACAACGTCTTTTTGGCAGTGAATCAGCCATTCTTTGGAAGGTGGCCATGCCGCCCATCCTCTACGGATTGCATGGATGGATCGCGACCAGAATGGCTGTGGCGGCTCTTTTCCATCCGTATCAGACCTGGTATTGGCCGGGCACGAAGATCGCCATGCCTCTTACCCCGGGTATCTTTCCCAAGCGCAAGAATAAGCTTGCCGAGTCTGTCGCAAAGACAGTCACCGAGACTCTGCTCACCCCCGACGACATCTCGGTGAAGGTGGAAAGCCTCGTTACTCAGGAAAATCTCTATCTAGCATCCGATGCTTTTGTCGATGCCGTGCTCAAAGAGTTTCGCGACACCACCAAATTGCACAGGCTGGCTTCCGAGCTTGCTGAGCTCAGTCCCGCCATGCTCCAGCATCTGGTCGATTCATCGATCGAAGGCCTGGAGAAAGGGCGCGATCGCAACGTGCAAGTAATCGTCGAGAAGATTTTCGACCATATGATTCTGCCCATGCGCATCTCGCTTGAACAAGCCACGGAGATGTCGTCCAGGATCATGGAGGCATTCATCACACCCGAGAAAGTGCGCACCCATCTCATTACTCTTTTGTCGCCGCAGAATATCAATGCTCTGGATGAGTCTATTCAGGCTCATGCCGGTGGACCGTATAAACTGCTTGCCCGCATCATCGGCGTTAAGCGTGTCTGCTATGAGTGGCGCAATTTCATGGAGAAAGAGCCTGAGGAAAGCACCCGTGTGATCGGGGATTTGATCAAGCGCTTCGGCATTCGCGATCAGATGGCCATCCAGATTGCTAATTTCGATCTTCGCTCTATGCCTCTGCAGAATATTGCCAAGCTGAAAGCCAATGTCGTCAGCTTTGTAGAGAACTTTTTGCTTCACAATCGCGATTCGATCATGGAGGCTGTCAAGGTGGGCGAGGGGGCGGCCATGAGTACGGTGCGCTCGGCGATCATTCGTTTCAACCCGGAGTCTATTCCGGAAAAGTGGCTGGACCGCACAAAACAGAACGTTTCCACGTTTGCTTATTCATACCTGCACAGCGAATTGCGCGTCCTTCTGGGACGGTTGATTCCACAGTTGGGAATAAGAGATTTGATAGCAACCAAGATCTCGATGTTCTCATCGGAGAAAATGGAGGAGCTGGTCAAGAGCATTTGCGCCAAGGAGTTGCAAGCACTGGAGTATTTCGGCGGAGCTATCGGTGTAGTCTTAGGTTTTGTTCAAATTCTAATCAATGCAATAGCTCCATAATCAGATTGGGTAGTCGGCTGGGTGGTGCCACCATATATGATGCGAGGCGGAAGGCGCGGATATGCAAGAGCTTTAGAGGCGAAAGCCGGTTTAGCTTCCGGTGTGCCTGTTCGCCCTGGATTTTTTCACATCAAGATACCTTCCGATTTCCGCGACATGCTTGTCGGTCAATGGATTAACGGCATCGGAAAGTATTATGTGCTGCGCACCTTAGGCACCGGCGGCATGAGCGTGGTCTATGCGGCCAAACATTTGGAAAGCAAGAAGATTTATGCGGTCAAGACTTTGCGCATGCAGGCGGCAAGCGATGAACTAACGGTCAAGCGGTTTCAGCGAGAAGCGGAAACCCTTACTTACTTGAATCATCCCAATATCGTTCGCATTCATGATTATGGCAAAACCAGCAAAAAGCAGCCGTTTTTCATCATGGACTTTCTTACCGGCGACAGTCTCAATGATGTTCTCAAAAAGGAGAAGTTGATCAGCTACGAGCGCGTGCAGACGATCTTCATGCAGGTTTTGGCGGCTGTCGCTCACGCGCACAAGCAGGGTCTGGTGCACAGAGATTTGAAGCCCGGCAATATCATGCTGCTCAAAACCAGCCAGCAGAGCGATTTTGTTAAGGTGGTAGACTTCGGTATTGCTAAATTCGAAGAAGAGGCGCAGAAGTTGACGCGTATGGGAGAAGTCTGGGGCAGCCCGATTTATATGAGTCCGGAGCAGTGCATGGGCGGTCAATTGGACCAGCGCGCCGACATTTACTCGCTGGGCATCGTTATGTACGAAGCCCTCACCGGCGAAGTGCCATTCTTCGGAAAGAATTATGTCGAGACGATGTCCAAGCAGATAGGTGAGCCGGCCCGCCCGCCTTCTCAAATGAATCCCCATGTGAAGATACCGGAAAAGCTCGAGCGCGTGATTATGCGTTCTCTCGAGAAAGAGCCGAACAAGCGCTATCAGCGCGTGGAGGAAATGCTCGATGACTTGCACAAGTCGGTGGAGGCGCCCAGGAAAAAGACACCGCCACCACCTCCGGAACCGTCAGTAAAGCCGGCTGCCAAAGACAAACGTCCATCCAAGAAAGATTTGGCCACTACGCTGCCGGAAATAACGGATGCGACGCCGCCGGCGGCCGCGCTTACATCAGGCGAGTGGCAGAGTTTTGATCCAAAAGATCAGAACAACATCAATCTCAAAAGTCCCCAGATGCGTCGCTCGCAAGAGAATATGCAACCGGCACAGCGCCGTGATTCGGAAGAATTCAGCCGCGAATACACGCGCGATGCCATGCGCACATCGCACACGCGCGCTCGCGCATACGGCACCGGCGATCCTCGCCAGAGCGGTTCGCGCTATTCCCGAATTAGATATGAGGAAAAGCCGACTTTCACAGGACTTGTGGTCAAGGCCCTTCTAATCGCCTTGTTTTTGGGTCTGTCGCTCGGAGTCGTCACAATGGGAGTCTTTTTCTACAGCGCTGTAAAGGGCGCTCATCCCAATTTGCCTGTCATAAAAGTGGACGAATCGGATCAAATAAAACTGGACGACAAGCAAGGCGGGGAAAAAGGCGCTCCCGGCTCAAAGAATCGCTAGATTCAGGTTTTATCTAAACTTTACGGGAAGGCGCTCACACATGGCGGCGTCAATTAATTCCGGCTATCATTCTTATCTGATGGATCGTATGGGCAGAACCAAACGCGCGCGGCAACTGCGCGCCATTTAAGTACTGAGGAATCATGGCAACCCAAGGAAAACTCCTGAAAAGAGGCGGCTCTAAGAGCAAAACGACCGCCAAAAGCCCCACTGTAGCTACATCCAAGTCGGCCGGCAAGACCAGCGGCAAAGCTGAGAAAAGCAATGCCAAACCAGCCGAAAAAACAATTGAAAAGTCCGCAGGCAATACCAGACTTGCAGTCAAGGCAGTGACCGGCAAGAAGGATACTAACGGCAAAACCGAAGCGGCGGACGGGGGCAAAAAGAGCCGGAAAGTTAAAAACCTAACTTGCAGTATATACGCAGAAGACGCTACCTTTACTGTCGACGAATTCAGTCAGTTCAGCCCTTTTGGTGAAACACGCAAAGTCGATATGAGCGACAAAATTACTGTTCGTGGTGCCAGGCAGCACAACTTGAAGAATATCGGCATCGATATTCCGAAGAACAAACTCGTCGTGGTCACCGGCGTGAGCGGCTCAGGCAAGTCATCTCTGGCCTTCGATACGATTTTCGCCGAGGGGCAAAGACGATATGTCGAATCACTATCGGCATATGCGCGCCAATTCCTAGGGCAACTGGACAAGCCTGATGTCGATGCCATAGAAGGTTTGTCGCCGGCAATTTCTATCGATCAAAAATCGACCAGCCACAACCCTCGCTCGACAGTCGGTACGGTCACCGAAATCTATGACTATATGCGCCTTCTCTATGCGCGTACAGGAATTCCTCATTGTCCGGAATGCGACAGCTTGATCAATCCGCAGACCATCGATCAAATCGTCGATCAGGTTCTTGCCCTTCCCGAAGGCACGAAAATTCAAATTCTGGCGCCCATTGTCAGCGGACGAAAGGGCGAGTATCAGTCGCTCTTTGATGATCTTCGCAAAGAAGGCTTCGTGCGCATTCGCATCGACGGTGAAACACTTCAACTGGAAGACGAGATCAAACTCGACAAGAATAAGAAGCACAGCATCGAGCTGGTCATCGATCGTCTGGTGGTGCGTTCGACTATTCAGTCAAGGTTGGCTGATTCACTGGCTCTTGCTCTTAAGTGGGGCAAATCGATTGCCCTTGTCGATATGGGCGAAAAGCAGCTTCTGTTTTCAGAAAAGCTCGCCTGCGCCAATTGCAATGTCAGCTTCCAGGAAATTTCTCCGCGCATCTTTTCCTTCAACAGCCCCTACGGTGCCTGCCCCGACTGCCATGGACTGGGCTCCACATTTGAGGTCAATCCTCGCCTTGTCGTTCCGGATCCCAAGAAAACTCTGCGAGAGGGTGCCGTCTATCCCTGGGCAAAAACGAGCAATCCATATTACGAGCAAATTTTGGAGTCGGTGGCCAAACACTTCAAATTCTCGATGAATACTCCTTTTGCCGAACTGAGCAAAGCGCATCAGGAAATTGTTCTGTACGGCACGGGAGAGGAGCGGATAAAACTCCGGCACGAGTCTTACGATGCCCGCGAGATGTGGGAATACAAAAAGCCCTTTGAGGGGATTATCAACAATCTCAAACGTCGTCACGAAGAATCGCAATCCGACAGGGTTCGCCAGGAAATCGAAAATTACATGACTCAATTGCCCTGCACCAAATGCGATGGTGCTCGCTTGCGCAAAGAGAGTTTGTCCGTAAAAGTAGGCGGTCTTTCCATCGCCACTGTTTGCCGATTGTCAGTGGCTAAGGCTATTCAATTTTTCGCCGAATTGCCTGACAAAATGTCTGATCGCAATCGAACAATCGCCCATCAGGTTCTGATTGAAATCGGCTCCAGATTGCGTTTCCTCTCCAATGTCGGTTTGGATTACCTGACCCTGGAAAGACAGGCCAATACGCTTTCGGGCGGTGAGGCTCAACGCATCAGGCTGGCTACCCAGATTGGCTCGGGCTTGTCCGGTGTTCTCTACGTTCTGGACGAACCATCGGTCGGCCTGCACCAGAGAGACAATAATCGTTTGATAACGACTCTCAAGCATCTGCGTGATCTCGGCAATACACTTCTGGTTGTAGAGCACGATGAAGACACGATTCGGCAAGCCGACTGGATTATCGACATCGGACCCGGTGCCGGAGTGCACGGTGGTTATCTGGTGGCGGAAGGCGGCATGGAAGATATTTGCAATGCCGCGGATTCCAAAACCGGCGCCTATCTTTCCGGTCGCAAACGCATCGAAGTGCCGCGCAAACGCAGACCCGGCAACGGCAACATAATGAAGATCGTCGGCGCCCGGCAGAATAATCTGAAGGGTATCAATGTCGATATTCCGATGGGCAAATTTGTCGTCGTCACCGGTGTGAGCGGCTCGGGTAAGTCGACTCTGGTCAATGATTTGATTTACGAGTATATGCGGCATTATCTGCACGGCACTGTCGCTAAGCCGCCGGGCATTACGAAGATCGAAGGATTGGACCCGATAGACAAAGTGATCGACATAGACCAATCGCCGATTGGTCGCACTCCGCGTTCCAACCCTGCGACCTACACTGGCCTTTTCGATGTGATTCGCGAAGTCTTCTCCATGACCAACGAAGCAAAAGCCAGAGGCTACCTGCCAGGGCGCTTCTCATTCAATGTCAAAGGCGGGCGCTGCGAAGCATGCGGCGGCGAAGGCATGAACGAGATCGAAATGAATTTCCTGCCCTCGGTTTTCGTCAATTGCGAGGTGTGCAAAGGCGCCCGCTATAACCGTGAAACGCTGGAAGTGAAATTCAAATCGCGCTCGATTGCGGAAGTTTTGGAGATGACTGTGGAGGAGGCGCTGGAGTTTTTCTCGAATATTCCAAAGGCGGTCTCCAAGCTGACGACGATGATGGATGTCGGTCTCGACTACATCAAACTCGGTCAGCCGGCCACTACTCTTTCCGGCGGCGAAGCCCAGCGTGTGAAACTGGCCGAGCAGCTCTCCAAGCGCTCTACAGGGCGAACTCTCTATATTCTGGACGAACCGACGACCGGTCTTTCTTTCGCCGATGTGGACAAGCTCCTGCATGTGCTCAATCGGCTTGTAGACGGCGGCAACACCGTCTTGATCATCGAGCACAATCTTGATGTCATCAAGCAAGCCGACTGGCTTATAGACCTGGGTCCGGAGGGCGGAGAGTATGGCGGCACCGTAATTGCCGAGGGCACACCAGAGGATGTGGCTCAGGTGAAAGGGTCGTATACCGGGCAATTTCTTCAAGAAGTTCTGAAGGCGGCCAAGGCGATGGCCTGAGGTGGTTTTCATTTATACGCAGACCCTACAGAAAATTGGCGTAATACCTACTTCTTAACTTCTGCCAAGAATGTTATTCTTGCCAATTGAGTCGCCTAAATGGTCTTTCGGGACAGGCTCGATGGGAAAGTCGTGAACGAAGAAGAGAAACAATCAGGCCCGGCCGATCCGGTTTTTGAAAGCCTGCGTAAGCGTGGTCATCGCATTACGACGCAGCGCGAGACTATTTTGCAGATTTTTCGCGAACAAGCTCACGGTCATCACCTGTCTGCCGAAGAACTGCACATGCTGCTTTTGGAGAAAGGCTCCAATGTCAGTTTGGCAACCGCTTACCGCACACTCAAACTTTTATCATCACTGGGATTGCTTCGTGAATTGGACTTCGCCGAAGGGCACAAGCACTACGAGCTCAAGCAAGATACGCTTCCACACCAGCATATTATCTGCATAGGCTGCAATGTCACCATTGAATTCGAAGATCATTTCCTCGAAGAGGCCGGACAAAAAATCGGCGCTCGGCACAATTTTGAAGTAATCGACGCACAATTCAAGATATTCGGGCTCTGCCCGGCTTGCAAGGAAACGCAGAAAAAATCGGGACAAATGCCCTCGCGCATGCAGTCCGAACGCGAGAGGCTGCGTGCCGGCAGGCGCCTCAAGGACGGCAGCGACAAGGCTTGAAAAGTAAAGAGCTGAAGGACTTCGATTTGGCTAGCGAAACACTGACTTTGTCCGACGCCAAGCAAGGGCAGAAGCTTTTGGTTGTGAAAACCATAGGCGATGAGATAACCATGCAGGCTTTGCGTTTCGGAATCGGCGAGGGCTCTGAGCTGACGGTCGAGAAGAGTATCAAGGGCGGGCCTGTCATAGTCGTGCGCAATCACCTCGAGATTGCCATAGGACGGGCTCTGGCAGAAGCGATTGAAGTCAAATATGTCTGAATCCGGAAAAGCCAAAACCGATATACCGTTCACTCTGCAAAAGGAGATTGCCTGCCCTCATTGCAACCTGGTCGTGGAAGTTCCACCCGGCGGACTTCTCAGCCAAGTATGCGCGCGCTGCAATGGTCAGTTACCTCAGACGGATGTCTGCAGCTCAAGCGGCTCAAGCTGTTTCAGCTGCTTGAAAGCCGTCGGGGCGGCGGCGACACCCTGCCATGAGGAAGAGGCAAAGAACCCCTTGAATAGTGAGGAAAGCTCGTTAAATGTGGTACAGAGAATTTGGAATTACGTCAAACGGCGTTCTTCGTCGTGATGCTGTGATGCCTGCAAAGCTCCATTTGGCGCGGTTGTCCTGTAAGATAGGACTTGAAACCTCTCGCGTGAGGAGCGAGTCTGGTGAACGCGAGCAAAGCGGTTAGCCTGACATCAAACAAGCGCTTTGCGCGAAGCGAGCAAAAGGAACCATAGGCTCTCAATGAGCAAGCCACTCAATCCCTGGAAACTCTCTGGATATAAGCCCGGTCAGAACGTGGTCTGCAGGATCATGAATGCTGAGCCGGGTGGATATGCTGTGCTCATTCCAAAGGACAATCTGCCCGGCTTCCTGCCTACTCAAGAGCGCTTGCGTCTGGGCGACGAGGTGCTTGCTACTTTCGTTTGCGTTCACAATAACCGGATACTGCTTTCGGCACGTTTTTCGACCAGCAATCAGGCTGTCCAGGGCGCCCCCAGCACTCAGACCGTCAAATGGGAAGAGCAGCTCGACAGCATCAATCAGGCACCCGACCCGAATCAGCCGCAGCAGGGCGGACCTGACGCCGACCAAGCCTTCAGTATTTGGGCCTCTCAACAACCGACGCGAAAATTCCACCTGAAACGAGCGATTGACCTGATTTTGCCTCCAATTCATGTGGACAGCCTCAATCAATTCAAAATCGCGGACTATGACCTGGAATGGTTGATAACCGACCTGGAAGGCGGAATGCGCACCGGATGCGTCAAAGCCTCTTCCGAAGATCGCTTGTCTCGCGCTGCCATGCTTCTCTATCGTGGGCGCGCCGTCGGCTGTATCTACGGCTGCAAATCTATGCCGGATACTTTGCCTACTGAGCAGTCTTTGCAGACTATGCTCACCGACCTGTCTTTGCCCGAGACCAAGGTGATGATTTACGATTTGCCTGAAAACGTTACCCTGGCAATGTCGGCACTCTTTCTTGGGTATCCCGTGACTCGCTCCGATGACTACGATGCCAGGTCCTACATGGATTATATTTGCAGCTGGTTCGAGAGCAAAGGGCAAACGGCCTGCCTGGCTATTTCACTGAAGCAGACCATGGCTACTTGCCTTGTCTTCATTTATAAAGGTCAGTTCTGCGGCGCCTTCTATGTAGAAGACCAAAAGTTCACACAAGACAAGCAATTCGTCTACGAGCTGTTGCGCAATGACCCCAGTTCGAGCGTCGAGGCCAGCATCCTGCCGCCGGAGATGACATCGTCCGCGGTGCGCTTCGGATTCAGCTTGAGTATGGCTCGCAAGGCTTAGTTGGACTGATTCTCTCAGTGCAAAACGGGCGCATCGCTGCGCCCGTTGAAGTATCTGCTAGCGATTTCGCTTAGTCTTGCTGCTCGGATTTGTCCTGCTCGTAATGCGATTCGTCCGAGCTCGGCGCGGCCAGTGTGAGCTGAGTGTATTGCTCCTCATTTGCCTCTTTTTGTCCTGCTTCTACTTCCTGTCCGAAAGATGTTGATTCGAACGGATTTTCGTAGTTGAAGGCGCTATTCGTAAAGGCGCTCTGAAAAGCGCTGTCTTCGCTGCCGTTATTGTGCTGACCGTGGGAAGAATCTGCATCATGAGAGTGGTCCGATGACTCTTCTTCCGGCTTTGCCTTCGGCTTCAGGCGGTAAATACCGGTAATCGGATCGATTTCCGTAGCCGGTTCTTCCTCCTCTTCTTCAGCCTCTTCTTCCGGCAATTGACTGGAAGGAAGATCAGCATCGTGCGATGCTTCTGATTCTTCGATCAAAGAATCAGAATGCTCCGTGAGTACCGGTCTTTCGGCTTCGGTGTCGATCACGATGATGGTTGCGGTTTCTTCGTGTTCGTCGCCTTCGTCATTATCATCATCATCTTCATCGCTCAGGTCGCGGCTTGATGACGATTCGCCCATCTCGTTGAAAACACGCTCTACGGCTGAGATGCTTTCATCGAGTTCATGAAAGGGGCTGTCGTCCTCGACCAGACTTTCTTCAATGAGAGAAGTAGGCGGTGCGAAATTTTCAGTGTGAAGTTCAACTACTTCTTCACTGTCAACGACATCTGCGTCCTCGGACTCGTCGTCTTCTTCGATGCGATTGAAGGCGCCGTGCTTCAGCGCTTGTTTGCTGTGCTTATCGTCGAGAAGATCGTCGGGCACTTGGTCCAGAATATCTTCAGGAACGAACGGCATGGCATCTTCGAAGCTCTCTTGCGGTTCTTCGACGTCGACGGTCGGAACTACGCGTCCACCCATGGCTGTGGCGGCGCGAAGCACTGAACCGCCTCTGTTTTGCGAGGCATTGCGTCTTTGATTTTGACGGCTGGACTTGGATGTGTCTTCTTCGGCCGGACGAAAAGCAATCACTGTTTTGTGCGAGCCGTGTCCGATCTCCAGAGTCGGTGTGACGCCGATTCCGTGGCAATGAGTGCAATGGACAGTGAACAATTCTCTCAAGCTCTGACCCTGTCTTCTGCGTGTCAGTTCGACAAGACCGAGGTCGGACAGTTGTCCGATTTGCGGCTTGGCACGATCTTCTTCCAGTGCGCGCTGGAAATTCTCCAGAACTTGCTGCTGATCTTTACGGCTGTCCATGTCGATGAAATCGACGATGACCATGCCGCCGATATTGCGCAGGCGCAGCTGTCTGGAGATTTCTTGTGCAGCTTCCAGATTGGTGCGCCTAACTGTTTCGGCTTGAGTCCTTGAAGATGTGAAGCGTCCGGAGTTGACGTCGATAACAGTCAGAGCCTCGGTAGGCTGAATGTTCAAGTGACCGCCTGATGGCAATTCTACGCGGTCCGACAGAGCTGCTTCGATTTCTCTGTCGACGCCTTTGGAAACCAGAAGACTGCTGTCTCCGGCGTGGGCCAGGACTTTCGTCTGTCTGCTTGCCCAGCCTTCCAGGTACTCGGCAGCGCGTCTTTGTCCGTCTTGCGAATCGACGATGATTTCTTGCACATCGTGCGAGTAGGCGTCACGGATAACGCGGTAAAGCAAGTCCTGGTCACGGTAGATAAGTGCCGGTCCGATTGCGGCTTCGGCTTCGGAGACGACCGTTTGCCATCTGTCCCAGAGCAATTCGAAATCATCGAAAAGCTCGCTTTCGTTTTGACCTTTGGCTTCGGTCCTAATAATTAGACCGACGCCGGGCGGTTTCATCAAATTGACAGTGGCTTTGAGACGCGCTCTTTCTCTGGCTTCCGAAATTCTTCTGGAGATTGAAACTCCGCGCTCTTCGGGAACCAAAACCAGGAAACGACCGGGCAGACTGATCGCCGTGGAAACGCGCGGTCCTTTGTGACCGGTTGGTTCTTTGGTGATTTGAACGAGCAATTTTTGCTTCGGCACCAGGCGTTCCTTTAATGGACCTTGCCCGGGCACGTCGTTGGCATGGAGAAAGCCCATCTTGTCTTTGCCAAGATTGACGAATGCCGCATCAATACCGGGCAGAATGTTTTCCACGACCGCCGTGTAAATATCGCCCAGGAGCAGTTCGCCACGATTAACGAAAAATTCCACTACTCGTTCGTTTTCGAGAATGGCTCCGATATTGTCGTGTTCTGAAATAACTAATGACCTTTTCATAAGACTCCTCTTTGTCTTGTCTGAAATTTTCCGGGGCGAGAGTGGTGCTCGCACCGACTCTGAGTTGGGTGAATCGCCCCTTGTCTAAACCTCAAAAAGTGCAGTGTCGCCATCAGCCATAAGGCTTTCGCGAGTAACCCGCCAATTGATGTTGGACGCAATATGCGCCAGAACATCGCTCGGCTTAACGTGCTGGCTAGGTCCTGTCGCCAGCAAAAGCTCCACATAAGGCTCGGAAGTTTCCGAGACTGAAATGGAGATCACTCCCGGACGAATATCTTTCGATTTGCCGTCCGCATTGAAGACCGGGAGCGAGTCGGCGTTTTTAAGCGCCAAAACTCTTTCTTTGAGGAAGCTCAAGAGCTTGTCCTTGTCTGTTGGAGCAAGAATCGGTTGTAAGTCCGTTTCTGTAGCGCCTTCTTTCAAGGCAGGCTCTTGCGATTTCTCGCGGATACTTTGGGGCAGCGCTCTATATGTGGCGCTTCTGACAAATGAATTGAGCGACTTCTTGGTCTTCTCAATTCGTCTGGCACGAGTAACTTGCACTTCAGGCGGCAGTTTCTCGTTGAGCAATCGTTGAAATTCGGACGGCTCGAGGGCATAAACAAGTTCGATTTCGGCAACCTCGCCTTCGCCTTCTTGGAACAGCGGAAGGGGAAGTGCCAATTCAATTTTCGGCGAGGGGTTGAACCCTTGCGTGTAGGCGACTGCCATCATGGCGCGGCGAGCTGCTCTGGCGAATAAATGCTGCAAATCCAGATGCGAGATATAACGCAGCTGTCCTATCTTGTGGAATTGAAAACGAATAACGCATGAGCTATCGGAGACTTTTTCTTCCGGCGGCTTGGTGAAGAAAATCGATGGGTGGCTGTCTTCCTGCCCGTGAGCAGCGAGCTCTTTGACGA
This sequence comes from Candidatus Obscuribacterales bacterium, assembly GCA_019745505.1. Lineage (GTDB taxonomy): Bacteria > Cyanobacteriota > Vampirovibrionia > Obscuribacterales > Obscuribacteraceae > QKMZ01. The sequence continues at coordinate 18,265 of JAIETE010000010.1, forward strand.
AGGGATTGCGCTTCATTACTTCTACTTTCGGCGCCGCCAACAAGTGTGTTGCATCAAGCTCCGTGCAGACGCCGCAGGCATGGCAAAGGTTTTCCGTGCAAGGCGCTGTTTCTTGCGTGGCAAGAGCTTTCTGCCACTCTTTCACGAGCCACCAGTTGTGCAGTCCGATATGCACGACGTCCCAAGGTTGCTCGCTGCCTACTTCTCTGTCATTGCAAGCCATCTCGATAAGGTTCAGACCCATTGATTCTGCCACTTCGTTCCAAATATGCGGCTGGAATTTGTCATCCCAGGCGTCGAAGGTGCAGCCTTTCTGGAAGGCCTTGAAGATCATCTCTCCTACTTCTCTGCCGCCTCTCGATATAACTGCTTCCAGCAAGCTGATATCAGCGTCGGTCAAATTGAGAGTGACATTCTTCAGGCGATATTCGCGCATCTTTTCACGCAATACGCCATGTTTGCGTTTCGTTTCTTCAGGCGTGAACTGCCCGAACCACTGGAAGGGCGTGAACGGCTTGGGCACGAAGTTTGAAATTGTGCAGGTAAACTCTATTGCCCGCCTGTACTTTGTGCGATCGGTATTTCTAATCGCATGGCAATGACGCGTTGCTTCATCAAGAATCTGAATGATTCCTTCGAGATCTTCGTCTCGCTCCGTTGGCAAGCCGCACATGAAATAGAGTTTGATCGACGACCAACCTGATTGATATGCGGATTCGATTGCCGAGATGATCTGTTCGTGCGAGAGTCCTTTGTTGATAACTGCGCGCATTCTCTCTGTTCCCGCTTCAGGAGCCAGAGTAATACCGCTCTTGCGCACTACTTTCAACTCTTCGGCAATGTCCAGATTCATTCTGTCTGCACGTTGGCTTGGGAATGAAAGAGAAGTACGGCGCTTTGTGTGCTCTTCATTGAGCGCTCTTACCGAATCGTGCAGCGAGGTGTAGTCGCTCACGCACAGAGAAAGCATCGAGTATTCATCATTGCCTGAATGATTGAGCGCTTCTTTCGATAGTCTGAGCAGATCTTCGGTTTTTCGCTCTCGGACCGGCAGGAACGTATATCCAGGTTGGCAGAATCGGCAACCTCGATCGCAGCCGCGGCGAACCTCCAGCACTTCTCTGTCGTGCACGAGTGCCAGATAAGGAACCAGTCCTTGAGTCGGTTGATTATCATCCGAAAGAGGAACAGTCTGCCGTTTCACTCGCTCGGGAATGCCTTCTATTTTCGGCTTGGGCTGCGGCGATCCGTCTTTTACTTCGTAAAGGGAAGGGACATAGATGCCGGGCACTTCTTTCGCTAGTTTGGCAAGCAAGTCGCAGCGCAATTGCTTGGCTCGCGCGCTGTCCAATTGCTTCAGTTCGATGCCATCCTGCTCTCTTTTGAAATCGGCGATGATTTCCATGACGTGAGGCAGCGAATGTTCGCCGTCTCCAATCAAAAAGAAATCCATAAAGGAAGCGAGCGGTTCAGGATTAACGGCCGATGGTCCGCCTCCGAAAATCAGAGGAAATACCTGCTCTCTTTCCTCAGCTCTGATCGGAATTCCGGAAAGATCGAGCAGGTTCAAAACATTGGTATATGTCAGTTCGTACTGGAGCGAAAATCCTACTAACTCGAAATTTGCCAGAGGCTCTCGCGATTCCCAACCGAAAAGAGGCACATGAGCAGCCCGCATCAGAGCTTCCATATCTTCTTGCGGCGCATAGCTGCGGTCGCACATCATGCCTTCTCGGTCATTGATGATTTGATAGAGAATCTTCAGTCCAAAGTTGGACATTCCCAACTCGTACAAGTCGGGAAAAGTGATTGCCAGTCTTACGGTGTTGGCGTGAAATGGCTTTCTGCGCGCACCCCACTCGTTGCCGAGATATTGCCCGGGTTTGGTCGCCTGCTCCAGGAGCTCGTCAAGGCGTGCCGATATCCGAGCACCGTCAAAGTTTTTCACTTCATTGGCGATTTCACGTGAAAATTCACGCGGGCTTGCTTTACCCGTCAAGGCGTTAACTATGATCCTGCTCCAGATTTACTGAATAGTGCATCAAAAAATTCGAACTTCGGTCGTACAACAAATGGCGCGCAGCCCGAATTCCATACGGGCAAACCCTATTGCGCTGAGGCTTTCTCACTTGAGGGTTTTCGCTCGGTCTGACCCTGGATGACGGGCCTTCCAAAACGGTTGTGACCAACCTGCGTTTTGCTTTTGAGTTTCAAAAAAATCTCTTGAGTCGAGCGACCTCAAGTAACCCAATTATATCTCCTATGAGTAGATCTAGAGTACGGTGGCAAAACTTTAATGCGAAAGTGTCCGATAGTGAGCCATTTCAGGCGGTTTATCCGGGCGCTTACAGTCTTTGCGCTGCTCTGGGAGCCGGAAGTGAACCGTCCAGATCACTGTAAATCGACTTTCTGCCTCTAAACAAGCCGATCCGTGGACATTCTTCTCTAAGCAGTCGCGCAAAGCGAGCATGACAAGCGGCTCGACATGGTCCGTTACAATCAAAAGATTCGTGAAAATCGTCGATTCCAATGTTCACGATTTAAGGAAACAAACAGTCTCAGCCGCTTGTCTTCCTGTGGTATAGTCGGTTCATAGGCCGCTAGACAAGACCGGAAAGGACGACCGAACGTGATTCTTGAGGCGTTCGCCGAATATTTGCATGCATCGGACCAGTCGCTTCCGGCGACCGAAGTTTTGTCGCGCTGGATCAAAGAACGTCTGGATGCTCCGGTTCTTACCAACGTCGACCGAGTAGTTCACTGCGAATTTTCGATTGCCAGAGTGGCGGGCAAGGAGAATTGCTCTGATAAGCCTGCCGGTAAATTGGCTTTCAAAGGCAATTCCAAGTCCGGAAGGCAGCTTTTGAAGAGTCTCTATGAATATTGCCAGAGCTATGAGCAGCAGAAATGGGCGCGCTACGTGCATAACCTCAAAGCCAGCGACTTTCGTGCCGGCGAATTGAGCGATCCGAACTAAGCTTCAAAAGAGCCTATGAATTTCCAAATGAGGTCACTTTTGCCTCGGGAACGTATCTGTCTATTGAACCTTTCAGGTCGTTCATCCCGTCGCCTTCAACGTCCACGAGAATGCCGCCTGGTCCTTGGAAGCCTTGTACAAAGATGATCGAGCCTGCCGATCTATTGGCGTCGTCTGTTCTGAATTTCATTGAACGCCCGCTATATGCCTGAAGCTGCCCTTCTGCATCTTTGACACCGTCGCAGCCGTCGTCGAATACCAGAGTTATTGAATTCAAGTCGTTTGTGCAATCAAACGTCGCGTCCACAACGCCGTCGCGATTACGATCGATCTCGATCTTCTGCAGATCTCCCAGAAAGCCATATATGATATTCGCTTCTCCATCCGCCTTGCCATCTAGGTCTCTGTCAATGAGAATTTGCGATGGCGCGCCTGCCCATGAGTCGTAGTCCATCACTTTGAAGTGAGGAATGCTGGTTTGATTTTTGTCCACGCCTCGTAAAAACAGCTCATCGGCAAGGAGCGCTCCTGCTACGGCTGCTTCTTTATTGTTTGTGTAATAGTCTGAGTCCATGTTGCAAGCCCTCTTCCTCTCTTCTCAACAATACGCAGTACTTTGGACATTCGTTGGACAATTGAAGAAATCCGATTGAAGTTCAGGCTTAACGTTGGAACATAACTGTTCTCTTTATGGTCTAAAATACTGTGCGCAACAAAAGGCGCCTGAAGCCGGGGCAAGTTTATGACCGTAAGAAACGCCAGGAATCGCCAAAAAACTTATATTGCGGGCATCGCTGCAATAGTGACATTGGCAATGTTTTCAACACTTGCTTCTGCAATTGCTGCTGAAAATCTGCGCCTTAAAGATGGAATTTCTTTCGTTCAAGACACTGACAATGGATTTCCCATTGTCGGCGACAAGATGGAAGATGCCACTCTCGATCAAAACAAGCCCACACTGATATTTTTTGGTGCTGCCGGCGATCTCAACACCAACCGTCAGGCAAAACGGCTGATAGACCTTTATAAAAAGATCCAAGACAAAGTCAAAGTGATTGTGATTGATGTCGATCACCCGGCCAATGCAAATGTGGTGAAACTGATCAAAACGTACTACAAAGGCTACATTCCGCTCAACGTTGTTCTCGACAAGGATGGAAAACTATCGACGAGCCACTCTGGTGAGATTGATACCGGTGAGCTTAAATCAAAGGTAGATCGAGTTCTTTGATGCCTCGTCTTTTGAGGCGAGAAACTTTTTTACTATATCTTTCGGCAGTGAGATCGAACCAGCCGTAGCTTTGTATTCTTTGTATGGACCATGGCAATCCGAGCCACCGGTGACGATTAGAGAATTGCGGTTGGCGAAGCGGATGTATTGGCGCACAAGGTTGACTGAGTGCATTCGATGAAATGCTTCAACACCTGCCAGCCCCTCGTCTTTCAACTTCAAGATATATTCAAGCATTTCAGGCGATTTCCCCGGATGAGCGATGGATGCAAATCCGCCGGCACCATTTATCGCTTCAATCGCGTCTCGGGGGGAGACACTTTCCCTGCGGACGTAAAAGGGCGATTCTTTGCAGACAAATTTCTCGTAGGCTTCCATCAGGTCGTTAGCCATGCCGCATTCGACCATGCACTGAGTGATATGAGCTTTTCCGATTGAGCCCAGACCTGCCTTGGTTTTCAGCATTTCCATTGTGAGAGGATGACCGGCTGCTTGCAAATTCGAAACCATTTTTTCCACATGTTCATTGCGCGCTTGTCTCTGACGTGCGAGCAGCTGCTGTAATTTCTGATTGGCTTGATCGATGAAATAGCCCAAGATATGCACATCTTTGTGAGTTCCATCCGGCTCGCGTCTAATCGTGTTCACTTCCACGCCCGGAATGATTTCAATTCGCCCCTGCGCCGCGGCAATCGCTTCATCGATACCGTATGTGGTATCGTGATCGGTGATCGCCATGTGCGTGAGCTTGATATTTATCGCGTGCTCAACCAGCTCTTGTGGAGACCAGGTGCCGTCTGAGTGGTGAGTGTGCAAGTGAAAGTCGGCGTGCATTTAAGTGTCTGATTCAGCAGAACAGCAAAGGGTATTACAAACCGATCGACATGATTTCTTGAGTCGACTTCGCGGAAAGTTGTGCAGATTCCCGGTATTGCACGCGCTCGATTGAGATAGCCTTGCCTGTTTTTGCGTCGATATTCATCAACACACCGCAAAGAAGAGCAGGACCTTCTGCAACTTCAAAGCGAGTCGGCAATTGCTTGATCATCCTTCTAAATACGCCGGCCTTTTCCATGCCGATTACGCCGTCTGCCGGTCCACAGGCGCCGGCATCTGTGATGTAAGCTGTTCCTTGCGGCAATATGCGGTCGTCGGCAGTTTGCACGTGCGTGTGGGTCCCTAAAACCGCCGATACGCGCCCGTCCAAATACAAACCCATAGCGACTTTCTCGGCTGTTGCTTCAGCGTGCATATCAACGATGATTATTTTGGTTTCTTTCTCCAAAATTGCCAGGCAGCGGTCTGCAGTCAGAAAGGGATTTTCGAGCGGCTCCATGAAAACACGCCCGATCAAATTGAGCAGTCCGACTTTCTGACCGCCAACTTCCACAATGCAATAGCCTTTACCTGGCGTGCCTTCCGGATAGTTCGCCGGACGAGTGACATTGACCTGTTTATCGATAAACTCGAGTAATTCTTTGCGGTCGAAGGTGTGATTGCCGCCGGTAAATGCTTGAACTCCGGCGGTACGCAGTTCTTCAAGGTTTGCCTCGGTGGTCCCGAAACCGTGCGCGGAATTTTCAGCATTGGCGATAATCAAGTCAGGTTTATTGCTTTGTCCCGCCAAATAGCGTCTTACAACCTGACGGCCAGGCTTGCCGATGATATCTCCCAGAAAGAGGACTTGCAGTATGTTGTTCAGAGCCATGACCTTTGCGAAACCTTACCTTAAGTGAATCTGTTCGAACATTTTGAAACGTTGCACGTCTCACGACGTCTTTACCTCTTAAATGGAGGCTTATCGACAATCACAAGAGTACAATAACCTTCTGGATCATTATATGCCGCAGCGCCCCACAACACACAAAGATTTGCACAAACCCGCCATCGGCTTGGTTTTCGCGCTTGTTTATCTATTCCAGATGCAGGCGGCTGCGGCTGAAACACCGGTTCAAGCGGTGTCTGCAAGTGTCACACCGAAAGGTGGGCAGTCGAAGCTTGTAAAGAAAGAGGCGGTCAGGGCTGTGTCAGCGCCAGTCTCCGTCCCGGAAGTTAAGTCGCCAACCGCCAGAGCCGGAAAGTTGCGTGATATTCCTCTGTCTACTCTCAATGGGGATAAGGCGCCAGCCAAGCTCGAAGCGAAGACTGATAGCAAGCCCGCAGACAAAAATGCAAACAAGAAGCCAGATGCAGAAAAGAAAGCCGAAGCTCAGGCCAAACCTAAACGGGCTTCTGCCGCGCCAGCGCGTTTAAACAATGGTCTGGTCCCCCCGCCTCCTCCTATCGTGCCGATTGGTATGGATGCTCTGGGAATGTACGGGCAACCTGTCGACTATCTCTCATTGAAAGAGCTGGAAGGGCGAAAGAAGGAGTTGACGGCACGTTTCAACGAGCTTGATTCCATTGTTTCGGATGGTGTGAGGCAAATAAGGGAACGCAAGGAGCATGCCGCTCAATTCGAATCCCTCTATGAAGAAGGGGTGGTGAGCCGCAAAGAATTGGAAAACGCCAAAAGAGAAGCTGTAGAAATTGATCGAGATCTCAAATTCAAGCAAGATGAGTTGGAGTCTGTGAAGATCTCGATGAAAGCTGTCAACAACAGGCTTGCCGTCTTGAAGAAAGCGGAAGAGAAGTTGAATGCAAGCAAGAAAAATAGTGGAGTTTCGAAAACGAAGAGTGCTGCGAAGAAGAAATAGGCATTTTCACTTGTGTCAAATATAGTTTTGCGCGAGTCTGCAGTTTCAATCCTTCATTTTGAATTCGGTTGGCCCGGCACTTATATATAAGTAGCGAGGCCGCAAAGACTGCTGAAAGGATGCGCCTGTGGGGTTTTTGTGCCATCAAACCCGCTTTTCGTTGCTGGGCCCAAACTTCGATGAGCCGCATTTAGACTTTGGTTGCTAAGAGGCGCTTTCCAAGGCTGTTTTGCCCTTATTGTTTGCTGGCGATAATTTCAAGAGCCGCTTTAGATGAGACATGAGTCATATTCGTTGTTTTGATTAAACGCTGAAACTGAGACTATGAAACCGTTTTCAGGTTGCAAAGGGTAAACAAGAATGGATCGTTAAAAGCGGCTCACTGTGCCGTTTTTGTCGATATTATTGTCAGCACGGAAACGTTGCTGGCGCAGAAAAGCCGCATAAAAACTGGGTTTCGCTCACGCGGTACCAGATATCGGCTGCGCAGGGCCAAGGCAACGCTGTCAAATCTACAAACATTAGGAGTGACTAAATGTTTTTCAACCGCACAATCAGAAATTTCCAATTGATGGACAGACCGGTAAACCGTTATTTCGAAAACCGCCACCTTCATTCTTTTGGTTCTGAACTGACCAACTGGAACTGGCAGCATGCGAATTACAGCACACCCGAAACCGATGTTCTCGAACTCGACGAACAATACCTCCTCGAAATCGCTCTTCCGGGCGTAACCCTCGATGATGTTGAACTCAAGATCGAAGAAAATCTGCTCACCATGAACGCGAAGCGCACTCCTTCGCTGTTTGAAGAAAGAGCTCAATACCTCCAAAAAGAGCTTCCCTGCTACTTGGTTCGTGAATTCTATTTCGAACAAGAAATCATTCAAGACCAAATCGAAGCTCGCTTGGATCGCGGCATTCTCTTCATCAGCATTCCGAAGATGGAAATTGCAACCCGCATTCCTGTCTCGGTAGGCACGATGGATATGCACCTTCCTGGTTTGAAGACCAGAAAAGAAACCGTACGCAGCGGCAAAGAAGTAACCATCAAGTAAACTTCAGCTCTT
>JAIETE010000151.1 GCA_019745505.1 Candidatus Obscuribacterales bacterium
CTTCGGTCGGCCGCCTCATCAACGAGATCCACGCGGACTTCGAAGATGGCATGAACAGCGAGTTCGGCGGTCCCTCGCGCGCTCAGACTCGCGCCAAGTGGGGACTCGCGCACGTCGAGGATCCCAAGCCGTCCATCGATGGCTACGATCCTTAAGAGCGCATTGCAGTCTGGCAGCCGTTGAACGCGGTTGCACGTCTCAAGTGCGCTGCAAAACGACTGGGAGGAGCGGTTTCAAATCGCTCTCTCCCTTTCGTTTTTTTTGGGGAAGATACTGTGCGGTGTAGTAAAGTTTACTCAAAAATTGTCGACTGAGTCGATGCTCCGGAGTCGCCTTTGTCCTCTATTACGAAAAATGTTTGTTTTTCAGAGTGCTGAATCGCCAAATGGTTTGCCTGTACGGGACTTTGAGGCTTTTGTTGAGACTGTTCTTTGAAAGAGCTGTAAACCCTTGATGCTAGATTGTTTTGGGAGCTTGCCCCTCCGGAAACTGATCGTTTTTCGGACAGATGGTCGTTACTACTTTTCTGCTGTCGGTTTGGGGGCGTTATCGTTGCGGTGAAATACGAAAGCATATAATAGATACATTGAAAAACGAAAAAAGGAGAGACCTAAAATGGCAAGAATCTATTGGTGGAGTGGCGGACCGATTTTTGGCGTTCGCAGAATAGAAAGAGAATGGTGCTGCCTACGGGATTCGAACCCGTGACCCTCGGTTTTAGAGACCGGAGCTCTGCCGCTGAGCTTAAGGCAGCACATTGTATTCGCGAGCGTGAGAGAGAATGAAAATTCCGGAGCCTCGCGTCCGATGCTGAACGCACGAAGCGCGTTGCAGCACGACGTGCTTTGCAGCAAGACGCGCGTTGCAGCAAGAAGAACGCGAGGCCCGGAGGAAGGAGTTGCGTGGGTAGAGCTCTTACGAGCCGGATTTACTCTTGAGGCGCTCGATGATGCGCTTACCCATCTTGTCGAGGTGTTTCCACTTGATCTTGAAGCCGGTGGATTCGATACCACCGAACATTCGAGCATTGCTGTGAATTTCGCACAGACCCGTCAGCAGCAGGCTGAGCGCTTCCTTTCGGTTAGCGAACTCATCCAGTCCTTCGGATTTGAGCAGATGGATGTCCATGTCCATGCCGATGAGCTCCGCGATTTGCAGCGCTTCGGGCGAACCGTCGGAACATTCGAGCCACCGCTCTTTGGAAATCTGCGCATGATTCGGAAAGTGCTGCTTTCCATTTTCGTCGACTGTTCGACACAGAGGCTTACCGCAATCGTGATAGATCTGGTAAAGCCTGAGAATGTCGAGATCGAGGAGCTGGTCCTTCATGAGCGGCTGCGCATCGGCAAGCCACCCGGGAAGTCTCCACTGGAGCTTGAGCGGCTTTCCGTGGACCAGGTGATCGTAAAGATCGCTGAACCACTCGTGAATGCTTTGACCGTGCTGGAGGACGTTCATGTCCTCGAATTGGTAACACGTCAACATCGGGGCTTCGAGCTTCTCGAAGTCGCAAATTGTTCGTACCTACGTCATGATTTTCTCCTTTGTGCCTCGGCGTTTCAGCCTGAGTTGAGTTTTGTGTTTCGTAAAACCGCAAACGCGGCCGTTTCGCTTTTCGGAGTGCACTTGCGAGCATTCCGTCGGTTCGCTGGAACCTTGCAAAACGACCGCGCTGCGATTTTGGAGCTGATTGTCACAACGGCTCAATGCCGTTGCATCAACCAGCCCCTTGCCGCCGTCCTAGTTGCTCTTGGAGGGCGAGAAGAAGGCGTTGACCACACCCAGCACCGCGCCGGCGCCGACCGTGTGCCAGAAGCTGATCAGCGCGATACCAGGCAGCAGCCAAGCCACGCCGGCAATCGCGAGACCGTAGACCAGCGCGCCGAAGAACGCGTTGAAGAGGACGACACCGAAGATGCCACCGACAGCGCCCGAGAGGACGTTGCCGACGACGGCGGTGCCGGCGAGCAGCGGGAAGAGGGCGAGGACCGCGACGAAGCCGACGACGCCGACGAGCAGCGCAGCGAGCAGACCCGTACCGAGACCGCCAGTGAACGTGAGCAGCCCGAGAGCGGGCAGCACGAACATGAACAGCAGAACCTTGACGATGAATCCGAGCATGTCTGTTTCTCCGTTTCGTTGAAGTTGTCTGACTGCGGGATTGCAGTCAGGGTGTGAGCCGGCACAAACCAGTGCGCAGCTGCACGAACAAACCACCCCAATTCAGCAGCGTCTGTATCCACAACTTAGCCATCACCTTCGCTCACATGGTGAGCGGCTCGAAACTGTAGTTAGAGCAAGTGGCAGGAGTTGCTGTGGAAAGAGCGATGTTTGAATTGGAAGAGGAGTGTTATTTGCAGCCTAGGCAAACACACTTCGCGACACAACTGAGCTCATACTCATTGAAACAAAGCTATATTCGGAGCTCATGAGCTTAAATGATGATAGGGCCTAATTTCCTGCTTCTGTGATCAGGACAACAGAACAGACACAACTGCATCGCGCGCTTCGCGCGAGCGCTTGGCTTCTGCTTTTCTTTGGATAGGCACAGACTAGATGGCTGAGGGCAAAACCTGCCGCAAATACAGCTCAATTAACTCGTTAGAAGGCTCCGGGCAGGCAATGGAGGAGCCTTGCAATGCTTTTCTGGTGTTTGTTGAGTCGAAAGCAATTCCAGTGGCTTGGAAGAGGTCCATCGTGCGAAATTGCGCAAAGCTGCTCTGGCTGCCCAGAGCTCTGCACAGCGCCAGACACGCGGCAGATTCCTCCGGGTTGAATTTGTGCGATTTGTTTTGCAGAGCAGACAGAAACTTGTCCTTCGGCAATATATCGAGCGCGAAGCCTAGTTTTTTCATGACCTCAAGGAGGTTTTTCAGAGACAGACCGCTGGAGTTGGCGATGTGATAAGTGTCGGATTTGCCGGATTTCGTGTCCTTGAGTGCAATATAAGCCATCGCTTCGGCCGCAAAATCGACAGGCGTGATGTCGACCGCCATGCTCGCCTCCGACTCCGGTACGCATCCCAGCCTGGAGATCCCTCGTGCAAACATGATCAGGAAGTCGTCCTTGGCGGATTTGCCTGTCTTGGAGTCTCCCGTGAGCAGCCCGAACCTGTAGTAGGAAATTGGTCCACACTCAGCTTCCAGAGAACGAAGCAACAGCTCGGCAGCGAATTTGCTTTGCGCGTAGCCTCCGTAGATTTGAAATTCTCTATCCAGAGCATCGTCTTCGCGGGCTACACCGGTGTTTTTATCTGTAGCGACAAAGACCGAAAGCGTCGATGCGAAATGCAGGTGTTTTCTCTTCCCTTCTTTTAAAAAGCGCGCGATTTCTCGGGTGCCGCCGACATTTGCCGGTTTCAGCTCGAAATAATCCTTGACCATATTGACGGTTGCGGCGGAATGAAACACAGTGTCGATAGTGCCTGCAAGCTCATCCCACCCGCCTTGTTTCATGCCCAGATTTTTTGCTGTCAGGTCCCCAGGCACCACAATAATTCGTGTTCTTTCCGCGTCGGTAAGCGACTGTCCATGGACTGAAAGAGCATGCTCGATGCGTTTCAATCCCCCCTCCGAATTGCTCGCGCGCACGTGGCAGTAAAGCTTCGCGTCTGTTCGCTTCAGCAGCTCCAGCAAAACTCTGCTGCCGAGAAAGCCGGTCGTGCCGGTCATAAAGACGTTCTGCATTCCAGCGCTTGGGATGCTTGCGTTGGCGCAGCTTCCTGCCGTGGTGCTGCGGTCAGGGGTGCTTGCGTTGGCGCAGCTTCCTGCCGTGGTGCTGCGGTCAGGGATGCTTCCACCGGCTACACTTCCCGCCCCCTCGCTCAACCTGATTTCCTCGGCGACCGGCTCTGCAGGCACCGCAATTTGAAGATCGGCGCGCAGGAAATTGCTGCTCAAAGCATTCGTACCCGCCTGCATATCACTAGAACCGCCTTGTCCGGCGTTTTTTGCATCGTCAATCACTTTGCTGAGCTCACTGATCGTTGCATGGGCGACAATCATGTCGGGGCTGATGGTCAGCCCCCTGAGATGGGCTGCCAGCACCGCTTCGATTACGTTTAGCGAATCTCCGCCTAAATCGAAGAAATCGTCATGAATGCCGACTTTTTCGACGCCGAAAATCTGCTTCCATACTGCCACCAGTGCGCTTTGAGTCTCGCTTTCTGCCGCGCTGGAGGCAAGTCCTGCGGCGGCTTTCAGGGGGAGCTCTCGCAAAAGAGATAGATCGACTTTGCCTGTTACTGTAAGAGGCATTTTGTCGACGATTTCAAATAGTTGTGGAACCATCCATAGTGGCAAAGATCTGGATAGGTGTTGCTTTAAGCTGCTCGGATCGAGGGTTTTTCCGTCGCGAGGCTGGACGAAGGAGACCAGCTTGTCGCCAGGAAAACCGGCGCGCAGAGGCCGTTTCACTACCCCGACCCGGGCGATGTCCGGGTGGCTCGCCAGTCTGGCTTCAATCTCTTCCGGCTCAACAAGCATACCTCTTAGTTTGAACTGCCTGTCTACGCGCCCGATGAACTGATACTCCCCGTCGTCACACTGCAGAATGAGATCGCCGGTTCTGTAAAATCGTTTGCCATCGATTTTGACGAATTTCTTTCCGGTCAGCTCCGGCTCGTCTACATACCCTACCGCCAGCTGTATGCCGCCAATGTAGAGTTCTCCAGGGGTTCCAGGCGATACGGGTTTTTGATTCTCGTCAAGGATGACGTATTTGACGTTTCTGAATGGCTGTCCTATGAGCGGGCGGTCCCATGTTTTCGAATCACACGCACCGAGACTCGTACATACCGTCGACTCCGTCGGTCCATAGACGTTTACAACCAGGCACTTCTTTGCCCAGTCCCGCACTACATCCGGTGCGCAAGCCTCGCCTCCGATAATTATGGTTTTCAGTGAAGGCGGCGCTTGATCGCTTGGAATAGTCTTCAAAAGCGACGGTGGAACATCCATATGAGTGATGTTCCTCTCTTTCAGAAGCTCCGGGAAATGCGGGCCCGGAGCAAGCAGTCCGGGCGGTTCTATAAATAGGGTGGAACCCGCCAGCAGTGCGCATCCGATGTCGGAAACAGACGCATCGAAATTGGTCGAAAGGACAAACAGTGAATTGCTTTTGTCGTCGAATTTAAAGGCGTCTATTTGCTGTGAAAGAAAGTTCCAAATGCCGGCATGCGGCACCATGACTCCCTTGGGACGCCCGGTGGAGCCTGATGTGTAAATGATATAGGCCAATCTTTCGGGCGGCGCCGACATGGATTTGTTTGAAAGTGTTTGAAAAGAGCCGTCGTCTTTCCAGTCTCCATCAATCGGAACGGTTTTGACTCCAAGAGCTGAAAGGGTTGAGCCGCCTGATTCTGAAACAAGAGCAAAACGAATTTTGGACTGATTGATGATGTACTGCGCTCTTTCTTTCGGCAAAAGGGGATCAATAGGAACGAAAGCCGCTCTTGCCAGCCAAATTCCGAGCATCGAGGCAATATATTCGGCTGACTTGGTAATGCCGATTCCGACCGGCTCCCCTTCCTCTGCGCCGAGGTCTCGAAGCAATTTGGCAATGCCGCAGGCTTTGCTGAGAAGCTGACCGTACGTGACCTTGTGCCGTCCTTCAGTAACGATCGCATCTTTGTCCCGATGCGCATCGACTATGCTTTTGAAGACATCCAGAAAGCTGCGTCTGTCGATCATACAAGCGGCCTACAAATTGAATCGACTCTGCAAACAGTTTGCAGACACCATCATCATGAAGGCTGGGTCCAACGCGGCGCGTTCACCTTCACTCAAATTCGGCAGGTTTTCCAGCAGTCCGATCACTTTCTTCTGGTCGAAGAACGGCATCTGACCGAAGCTCTTGCTGCGCAGCGAATCATTTAAAAGTTGTCTTGCCGATTCTGTTGCGAAAGCGCTTACCGGCGGTGCTACAAATGGGTGCTTCTGCCGTTTGTAGATAGTTTCGGTGATGAATGGCTTCAGCGCTTCCTTGAGGACATATTTTTCCGTTGTGCCGTTGATCTTCATGGAAAGCGGCAAATCGCGGATGTATTCGAAGAAGTGGTGATCGAGAAATGGCAGTCGACCTTCCACTGAATTGGCCATCTCCATGCCGTCGCCTAAAGTTTTGAGAATGTAATTGGCAAGCGCTGACTTGGTCCAGAGGTAGAGCGATTGATACACGTGACTGCGTTTTGCAAGCTGACCGTCAATGTCGAAGCAAGAGAGGAAGCGGTCATATGCATCGTATGACGCGTAATTGTTTGCATAGCCCTCATTCAAAAGGGCGCACATTTTGTGCCCTAACGAGCCTTTTGCCTCGAGAAAGCCCGGCACGTATCCCAATTTGTCCTCAACTGCCTTCAATGTCAAAGATTGCCCGTGCATGAGCATGATACCTTGCGAGGCTTTATTGCTGGCATGCAAGTCGGCAAGCAAATGCTCCCTGCCATCAGTTTTGAACAAATCGCTGCGCAAATGAGCATAGCCCGCCAGCACTTCGTCTGAGCCTTCGCCTGTCAGCGCGACTTTGTAGCCGTTTTTGCGAATCTCCTTGTTGAGGATATATTTCGCCGTCAAATGCCCGTTAACGGCAAGACCTTCACTGTAGTAGACGGCATCGGATAGGTGCGCGATCAGGTCGGCTTGCGACACTCTGACCGGGTGAAACTCGGCGCCGGCCTTCTTGGCCATTTCGCCTGCCAGTTCTCGCTCGTCGTATGATTCTTCCTCGAAGCTGACGGAAAAGCATTTGACAGGATTATTCGTTACTCTCATGGCAAGGGCCACGACAGCGCTCGAATCAAGTCCTCCGCTCAGATGAGCGCACACGGGAATATCGGCGCGCATTCTGAAGCGAACCGCTTCCTCGAGCTGTTCACGGCAGCCCTCGATCATCTCCTTTTCGCTCAGTTTGCAGGCTGATTCGCCCTGCCCGTAATTCATGTCCCAGTATGTGAAAGTTTGAACCGACTGCTCTTGAGCGAGCAAATATTTGCCGGGCTCCAGCTGGTTTACGCCCTTGAACAGAGTTCTGTTAGGCAGCGTGTATTGCATGCTGGCTGCCTGGAAGAATGATTCTTCATCCCACTGGGCCGGTACACCCATGGCGAAAAGCGCCTTGGCTTCGGACGCGAGAAACAATTGTCCGTTGTGCTGCGCGTAGACGAGCGGCTTTATACCGAATCGGTCGCGTGCTGCAAAAAGACGCTTGGCTCGTTCATCCCAGATGATGATGGCAAATTCGCCTCGTAAGTGTTGAAGGCAATCAACACCATATTCGCGATACAAGTGCAAGGCGATTTCGGAATCCGACTCGGTGGCGAACTTGTGCCCGCGCCCCCTCAGTTCTTCGCGAATGCGCTCGAAATCGTATAGTTCGCCGTTTACGACGATCTGAATTTGCCCGTCGGCGGATGAGATCGGCTGTGCGCCGTTATTCAATCCGATGATCGAGAGTCGTGCATGGGCAAGCCCGGCTTCGGCGCTTGGCGAAATCCACTGTCCGTTGGAATCGGGACCGCGGTGATTGAGGGACTTCAAAGCGGCAGCCAGTTCTTGCGTGGATACTTTGTTATAACCACCGGGCGCATACTTGGCGATCACTCCACACATGGTTAGTGATTACCACCAGGTGCGAAAAACGGCTTGAGTGACTCTTGTTGCTTGGCTGCGCGCAGCACTTTCGGGAAGTCTTCCAGAGCATAGATGCCGTCTACAAGGGATTCGATGTCTATTTTTCCCGTGGACAGAAGTTCAATGGCATCCTCGAAGGAACCGTAATTGCATACATGCATGACAGGTTCTTTTTTGAGCAGTTCGATCATTTTGAGCGCGACAGGCTCATACTGCCGGCTCTTGAGCACGATCTTGCCGCCCGGGCGAACGGCATGCACCATTTTGGATAGCGATTCGGCAGTCATGATTGTTTCGACGACATAGTCGAAAGAGCCTTCTTCCAGAGGACCGTCTGTGGACGGATCGTAAATAGTGATATTGGTCAGCGACTTGACGTTCATAATCTGCTTGAGCAATTGCGAGAATCGATTGCTTCCATAGATCAAGCCTTTCTCGTCGGCCTGCAAATTCGCTTTTAGCACCGCAAGAGAGGCGGCTACGGGCTCGGTGTAGGCTGCCGCCAGGTCCGACATGCCTGCGGGCAGGGGGAGTACGGCGGAAGCCGGCACGCAGACGAATTCGGCAAAGCAGCCGCAGCGGTCGACGCCCAGGAAAGTCGTATTTTGGCAGACGGAAGAGTTGCCGCTGGCGCAGTACTTGCACCGCAAGCAAGGCAAGATGGGGTTTACCGTGACGCGTTGTCCTGCTCTTAGAGCGTCGACTTCGCTGCCTACTTCTTCTATGACTCCTGCAAATTCATGGCCAAGAACGAGCGGATCGCAGACTTTTATTTTGCCCTCCGCCGCATACAGGTCTGTGCGGCAGAGCCCTGCCATTGTCACCCGCACGATAACAGCGCGCGCGTCGGTCAATTCCGGGCGCTGCATCAGCTGCACCGAGACAGCGCTGCCCTCTTTGAGCAGCGCTTTCATACGTGCGCGTGGTGTGCGTTTCGCGTGGATTCCAAAAATCCCGCGTGTGGCTGTTTGGCTGGGCATAGGTGCTTTAGAGATTAACTCCGCATGACTAACTGATTGTCCAGTAGAAACAAACACTGTCAAGCAAAAAGCTCGTCGCGCTTTACTTCTGGCACCCTTTTGCAGTGATGAAGAGGCGCTGCCTATGCGCTTTTGTGCGACACCCTTATATGGCGGTTACTTGGCGATACATTTGAGAAATTTCCAATCTAAGACTTCTAGGTCTCGGCGAAAAGGACGATTGGTTTGTTGGCTTTGACGGCCGCGTCCTTGGCCTCGGCAGCGGCTGCCAGAAGAATGCCCGGATGTGACGTATCTTCAGGAAAGCTGGCTACTCCCATGCGCAAGATCAGCGCCTTGGGATCCATGTCCGGCGTGAGCGGCTGGGAAAGAAGCACCTTTGCCACTGTTTGTGCAAATTCGCCCGCCTGTTTGCGATTGGTGGCAGGCAGAAGAATCGCATAGTCGTTCTCTTCGTAGTGTGAAACCAGATCGAGTTGGCGTGCCACTGCTATTACCTTTTGAGCGGCTCCTCGCACCGCGCGTGGTGGCAATGGGCGCTGTACGAATGCACCTGTCGAGCCTGAAATCAAGACATTCATCTGCATGATAATCAGTGAAAAGGGTTCGTCATTGACCTGAAAGCGGCTGAACTCACGGACGAGAAAGAACAACATGCTGCCGTGATTCAGCAATCCGGTCTCAGGATTGGAGAGTGTTTTAAAAACTCCATCGACGGCGGCTCGATCTAGGTTGATTGGAGCCGGCAACGCCTTGGCGTTGTTGGTAAGCGCCTGCGAAGATGGTACTATCGCCGGTGCGTTTTTCAGGGTGGTGCGCTGATTCTGTCCGGGTGGTCCGGAAATCTGATTGACGGCCATCGGTTTGCCGCTTACTTTCGGATTGAGAGCCTGCTCTGGCGGGACACTGACGACCGGATAACTGCCTGAAGACGTCATGGCCGCAAAATTGGGCACAGGCGGATGAACTTTTCCGGATGGCGTCTGTTGCGGAAAGGAGCCGGAGGGAGAATCCGGTTTGTTCTGCCGAGCCGGCGTTTGCGCGGGCGCGGCGGGCGGTGCTTGTGCAGGCTTTGGTGCGGCCTTGATGCCCTGTCCGGAATTTGTCAAAGCGTCATAGGGGTTGGAGGAGACCTCATCGGCCTCATCGACGAATTTGCTGGGGTTTTGAACAGGCAACTTGGACGAGCTTGTTCTTTGATTTTGGGCGGGAATTTGGCTTGAGCTGGTTCTTTGAGGTTGTGCGGCAAACTGACCGGAACTCTGGTCCGGTTTTTGCCCGCCGTTTTGACTGTTGTTCGGGGGCAGACTCTGCCCTGACGTTTGGCTTTGGCTTTGAGGTTCGAGCTTCTTCTCAGGTAAATTGCCCGGCAGTTTTTGCGGCGGAATTTGAGGCAGAGATTGGTTGCTCATCAGTGAATTGAAGGGATTGACCGGTTTTGGCTCTTCGACGGTTCCCTTGAGCGCAGCAAACGGGTTGCTATTGCTGCCTGATGTTTCAGCCGGCGGAGTTGATTTTTGCACCCAGCCCAATTGTTCGGGGTTGGGCTGTGGTGTATTCCAGCCGGAAACTTCGCTGGCCGGCCAGCCCTGACTGCTTTGTTGCTGCGGGCGCTGCGCCTGAGTCTGAAAAGTGCCTCCGCCCAAGACAATCGCCCCGCCCGGAGTGGTTGAAGCTTTGCTCCAGGGATCATCGTTGCCGTTCGGTTCGTAGGGCTGATTCGGATTTTCGGATGCGGCGTTGTTCGGCGGAATAATAGCGCGCGAGCCTGATTTGAAGGCGATTTCTTCTTCGGCTGAAATCAGCGATTGGATCAGTGTCGTGTCTGTGGTTTTGTGATTCCAGACGTCTTTGGGTTGGGTTCCCTCGGCACCTTTTTGGAGCAGCCAATCGGCTTCGTTTCCTGCACCACTGGCGGTGACGGAGAGCCAGAAAACGCTGTTGGATTTTTGACTCTTCCAACTGAGGACGACCGGACGTTTCCCACTTTTGCGAGCCTGAGACAGGGCGCCATTGAGCTCGTCTGCGTTAGGTACGCAAGCGAGACGATTGTCTGATTGTTGGGATTGCCCCTGTTTGAAGGAATTATGAAGTGCCATAGAGGGTTCACGCGAGGTCGAGGGGGGTACCCCCAGATCCATTTCCTACCCATTTCGAGGGATAAATCACAGATAGAAGCAGATGGTTCCACAATTTAACAGCTCAAAGAGCCTCTTGGGAACTGTTTTGGAGTTAGTTTTTAGCGAAGCTAGCGCACTGGCTGGACTGTTGTCATGAACTGGTTCTCGACGCCCTGTTTGAGCCGGTTTCGAAGGGGTTAACCGGTCACACAGCTTGGTCAGGGACAGATTTTGAATTCTTAAGGCTTAGTTGTCTTGTTACTGGTCTCTTTGAATCAGTAGCTTCACTGAGCTACCTCATTACTTCGACTTCTCTTCGTTTCTTTCGAAAACAACACCCGACCCTTGCTCCGGAAATTCTTTCTGCTCCAAGTCGACTCTCTGAGTCGATACGACCTGACTCCTGATCTGGAGTTTTTGGAGGTTTACTATGGTTTTAGCTCAGCCCCTTTGGCTTGCTCTACTTCTACTCGTGCCCCTGCCTTGGCTCCTTCTCAGGCGCAAAGGTTATGTCGGTTACTCTGATGTGCGGCTGGCGAAGACGATCGGTGCATCCGGTCTGCTTCACCTGATTCCCGTCGTCCTGCTCTCCCTCGGCTTCGCGGCGCTGTCCATAGCGCTCGCCCGCCCGCAGAACGTGCAGGTGATCAGCACTCAGACAATCAAGGCGCGAGACATCATCATCGCCGTCGACAAGTCGGGTTCCATGGGAGCTCGCTTCGAAGGCACGATTCCCCCTCGTCAAACCGGCAACTCCGAGTTGGACAAGGAATTCCCGACCCGTCCGAAGAAGAAGGACCCCAACGGCTTCGAGGAGGACAAGCACCGTCGGCTGGACGCCGCTCAGGCTGCCGTTCTCAACTTCATCCGCGACCGCCACTCGGCAGGCGCCGGTGACCGTGTCGGTGTGATTCTCTTCGACTTCCTGCCTTACTACTCCTGGCCTCTCACGCACGACCTGAAGATGATTTATCGGAAGATCGAATTCGCGGATGAGGGTCTGGGCGGCGGCACGAATTTCGGTGAATACAAGCCCGGTCCGATCGACTTTGCGGCGGACCACTTCGACGAGCTTGGACAGTCGGTCACCAAGGTTCTGATTATGGTGACGGACGGTGAAGACAGGCTCTCCCCTGGCACCATGCAACGCCTGCAGGATCTGCTCAATTCCAAGGGCATCAAGCTCTACGTGATCGGCGTCGGCGAGACAATGGCTCAGCGCGATGTCGATATTCTCAGGCTCGCCGAATCGGTCGGCGGCAAATCTTTCCGCGTTGAGAACGCAAAAGATCTCGACGAGTGCTTCCGCAGCATCGACCAGCTCGAGCGCTCGGCAGTGCAGATCGAGACCTCGCAAAAGCGCGAGGAGATGTTCATGGCCTTCGCTATGGCGGCGGTCCTGCTTCTCGTTCTCGGCGTTATCGGTGAAGCACTGGTGCTCAACCAGTAAGCGGGCTCGCACAGCCCCTGCTTCTTAACTACGCAGGAGACTTTCCATGAATGCCGTGAAAACGTATCTGTGGGAAAGGCGTGTGCAGCTCGCAGTCATGCTCGCCATCGCTAGCGCGTGCTTCGCGCTCTGGGGCGGCTGGCGAATGCTGGCGTACTCGCTTCCCATGCAGACAGGCAACTATGTCAGCGCCGCCGAGAGCGGTGCGGGCAATGCCGCAAATGCTTACTATGACGCCGGACTGAAGGCGTATCAGGACGAGCAGTACAAAGAGGCGAAAGAACTCTTCACTGCCGCGCAGTCTGCCCTGACCTCATCGAGCGGTGACCTGCCGCCCGAGGCCAAGGCGATGGCTGCAAAAATCCAATTTGCGCTCGGCAACAACTATTTCCGTCAGAAGCAGCTCAAAGCCGCTGCGGAAGCCTACCGCCAGTCACTTCGCTTTGACCCGGGCAACCTGGAAGCGAAGTACAACCTTGAGCTCATGCAGCAGTTGCTCGCCTCCGGTGGAGGTGGCAACGGGCCTGGTGATCCCAAGGACCCCGGCGGCAACGGTCCCGGTGGCCCGAAGAAGGGCATCTAGGAGAACTTTCTATGCACTTTCTGAATCCACAGGCGCTGTGGCTGCTGCTCGTTCTGCCTCCTCTGGGAGTGCTGGCGGTGTGGTTCGCCTTCAAGCGCAAAGATCAATTCATCAAGGACTTCGGTGAAGCCCGGCTTGTCAACCGCAACTCCAGCCATCTGGAGCCGGCGCGTTACTTGCTCAAGGGCGTCTCGGTCCTGATTGCTGCCGCTGCACTGATAGTGTCCGTTGCGCGACCGGCATTCGAAAAGGGCTACACCGAAATTCCGGTGGGCACCGTCGATGTGATCGCCATCGTCGACGTCAGTCGCAGTATGGCTGTCCAGGACTACAAGGGCTCCTTGAACGAGACCGGCTATGCCGGCGGCACTCGGCTGGACATGGCTCGCTACCTCATCCTCAACGATGTGGTGCCGGCTCTCAAGTACAACCGTCTGGGCGTGGTCAGCTACGCTGGAGAAGCCAATCCACAGGCTTTTCTCTCCGATGACTTGCCGGCGCTCAAATGGGTGCTGCAGCGTGCTCTCACAATCGGCAGCGCGCCGGGTGAAGGCTCCGAGCTGGGCAAGGCGTTCAATCTGGCGTTCGAGCTCTTAGACCTCGATTCCGACAACAATCACCGCAAGGTGATCGTGCTGCTCTCCGACGGCGGTAACGACGCCGGACTGGATGCGCTTAACGATATCGTCAAGCAGCTTCGTGAGCGCAACATCGAGTTGGTCATCGCCGGTCTAGGTAAGACCACTCCCTCGGCAATCCCCGTCAGTCAGCTGCCACAGCAGGATCGCGACCAGTTTCGCGGTCAGGAGTGGTATCAGGTGGACGGTGAGGTGGCCATGTCGGGGCTGGAGGAGAACACGCTCCTCTGGCTGAAGAACGCCACCGGCGGACGTTATGTGCGTGTGGCCAACCCTTCCGACTTCCACATCGGCAATCTCCTCGGGCGCATTGAAGTTAAGCGCAAGAAGGGTGAGCAGGAAGTCTTCTTCTACCCGCTGCTTGTTGCAGTGCTGTTCTTCGGCATCGCCGTCTTCGCTCCTCGTGAGCGCAAGGAGAAGGTCGATGACGAGATTGCGCAGAACATCAGTATCCTCGGTGACCGCTTCAAGAAGCGGTAGCCAGGGCGGACCTGCCGGCGCCTGAATGGCGCCCATGGTTCCAAACTAGGAAACAGGTGACTTATGAGAAAAACATTCGTTGCGTGCCTGGCCGCCCTGGTCGTTCTCGGTTCCATGATTGGACTGGGAGCGTTCTACTGGGGGCAGCGCACGGTTTGGCCGGAATGGGGCCCGGTTGCAGCTCAAGACCCGCAAGCACCACAAGTGGTGGCGGACTATGAGCGCGACTTCGGCTGGCGTACCGGCGATCGCATCACAATCGACGTCTACATCAAGCAGCAGCCCGGTACGGAGGTCGACCTGAATACACTGGCTATTCAGGGCGATTTCG
This sequence comes from Candidatus Obscuribacterales bacterium, assembly GCA_019745505.1. GTDB lineage: Bacteria > Cyanobacteriota > Vampirovibrionia > Obscuribacterales > Obscuribacteraceae > QKMZ01. Next base: position 14,211 of record JAIETE010000151.1, read on the forward strand.
AAGTGTCGGGCGCGCCCGATATTTTCACCAGGGACAAGAAGGACGGCTCGCGGTACATCCGCCTGCGTCTGCCCGTGCAGGCATTCAACTTGAAGCCCAGCTGGCAGCTCGCCGCCACGATGACCTACCGGGTCACCGGTCAGGTCGACGAGAAGCTGATTACGCTTCCCGCCGTTGTCCTGTACACTTCGCCGACCTGGGACGGTCAGCGCAAGGAGATCAAAGAAGAGTCGGCTCAACCCGTCTTCGGCTGGGATCTCTACGTCAATATCGGCATCATCCTCGGAGGCATCCTGCTCGCGGTGTTCTGCATCCGCGTCATTCGCCGCGCTAATTCCGGCGTGGACGAGCCGCCTCTGCCGATTGTACTCAGCCCTCGCGAAATCGCTCGACGCGAATTCCTGAAGGTCTGGGCGAAAATTATGCAGGGCGATGTCAGCGAGGAAAATTACAAGGAGATCGAGCGCGTCATTCGGCGACTCTATCGCCTCGAGGCTCGCACCATGCGTGAGATCAACTGGGAGTTGCACAATCACCCCCATCGAGAACACGTGGTCGAGATCCTTTCGCTCTGCGACAAAGTGCTCTATCACCGGATGTATCTGGATGATTCCGAGCACGAGCGCGTCTGGGCTGCCTTCAACAAGATTCTGCCCGACCCGGCTCGTGCTGTTGTCCGGCCGATTGTCACGGCGCCCAAAAAGAAGAAGAAGTAAACGCCGCACCGGCGACTGACGCTTCGATTTGAGAGTGTCGCTAGCGACGACCTGGGGAGCCTCTGGCTCCTGTATCAATTTCAGAAACTCCCGGCGACTCGATGATGCAGTGCCCAACCGCTGCTTCACTGGGCGCCGGGAGTTTTTTTTCGCCACTTCGCATTGGACCGGCGACCGGGTATCGATGGACTTCGAGGCTCGAGGACACGCTTAGTTGTCGGTCTTTCTGGTTGGGAAGCGCACGGTTGGACGGGGATTCAGCGGCCCGCCACCGGCTAGCCTACGTTTTTAGGAAACACCCGCGATGAACAGCAACAAAATGGGGCCGCTCATTTTGCTGATCGCGTTCTTCACTCTCGTCACTGCACCGCTGATGGTGCTATCAGGCAGACTGTTTAACGCGACGGCAAATGAGAGTAACGCCGAAACACCCGCTTCTGGGACGCTTACCTCTGGTGACGGCAAGCCTGCCACCATAGGCAAACATCTCAGCCCCGACAATAAAACACCCGCTCAGGCGCCTGCAGTTGATGACAGCCTGACGCTCAAAGGGAAAACAATAGTCATCGACGCCGGTCACGGCGGTTACGATGCAGGCGCGATGAGGCGCTTGCCTGCTCCGAAAGGACAGCAGGGAGCCTTCGTCATGGAAAAGGACATCAATCTCTCGGTCGCTCTCAAGCTCGCAGCCAGGCTGAAAGCAAGAGGTGCAACGGTCGTGATGACGCGCAACACGGACGTGTTCGTTTCACTCGCCGACCGGGTGACGATGTCCAATGGCGTTCAGCCCGATCTTTTCCTGAGTGTGCACAGCAATGCGCACACTGACAGGACTTTCGATGGCATAGAGACGTATTACACGCATTCCTCGAGCCAATGTCCGGCCGAGCGCATTCAAAACGCGCTTGTCGTCGGACTTCCTGAAACAGGCAACTGGGTCAGGCAGAGGGGGCTGTATGTGACCAATCATGCCACCGTTCCGGCTGTGCTTGCCGAAATCGGCTATTTGTCGAAACCGGCAAAGCTCACGCAGCTCAACACGCCCGCTTACCAGGACAGGGTGGCAAGTGCACTTGCCCAGGGCGTCGTGGACTACTTCGGCAGCCCATGCTCAAAGTCAACCACGCTCGTGCCTCTTACGGACAGCAGCGTTGTCCCTGAGCACGATTCGACTGTCCTGAAAATCGAAAACTAGAACCGAACATTCAGTGAGGATAACGTCCTCAGGAGGTTTTCATGGAAGCTCTTCTCAAGCTCTTCCTCATGGTCGCTACGCTGATTTGGCTTGTGCCGGCGTTCACCCAGCACGCAGTCCATGTCCCGCGTAACGGCGTGATCCGCGGCATCGCCGCGCTCATCGGTATCGCCGTCGTCAACTGGTTCGTTTGGACCGGTATTGCGGTGCTCAGCCTCGGGCTGATCATTCCGCTCAATGCCCTCACTCTGGGCATCATCGGCTTGCTTTTCAACGGGCTGGCATTCCTCGCCATCGGCCGCTTGTTCCCCAGCGTTCTCTACGTCCGCGGTTTCGAATCTGCCGTCATGGCAGCGTTCGTCACCACTCTGGCGACCTGGTTGATCGAGCGGATGCTCTGATGCTGATGCGCTCTGACCGGCGCTTCGGCAAAGAGTGAAAGCCCTGCTCTAAATTCGAAGAAGGCGCGTTTTGCTTAGCGGCAAACGTGCCTTCTTCTTTTGAAGCTGTTTCTACTAATGAAAGTAGCTGGTTTGCCAAACGGACCTAGTCGCCTGTTGGATGTCTGGTGCTGGTGGCGTATATGGTGTCGTATGCGGTGTCGAAAGTCGAAGCCTTTATTGCCCCGTTCTTGTTGTGAATGAGTTTCTGATTCGAGAAGTTTTTTTGTCTCCGCTATATTACTATTGAATGTAGCAAAAGAGGCTGCAAACAGAATAGAATTGACAGCAAATCGGCTGATTCTCGAGGACAAATTCACCAATGAAACTGACGATATTGGGCTCAGGTACTTGCGGCTCGCAGATGCCTGGAGTGGAGAATCGGCAACCTCCGGCATTTGTCGTTGAGTCGAAGACGCAAACTATCATGTTCGACTGTTCCGAGGGGGTGCGTTTCCGTCTCGAGAAGGCTGGTTTTGATTATGTCAAAATCAATCACATTTGCATCTCTCATTCGCACCCGGATCATTACGCTTTCGTTCATTTCTTTCAGTCCATAGGGTGCATAAATAGCTGGCTTGGACCGCACAACGAGCGGATTGATCTCTATGCGCCAAGGCAGATTACCGAGAGTTTCAACACTCTCTGGGCGATGTATACGCCTGACGATCCTGAGCGAGAAAAGCGCATCTGGCCGCATTTGGAATTGCATCCAATGACCAATCCGGATAAGCAGGAAAGAAAAATAGGCGAGCACAAACTGACGTCATATTCGGTTTATCATGGGTTTGGACAGGTCGATGCTTGTGCATTTCGCCTGGAGGCGGATGGCAGGAATTTCGTCTACTCAGGCGATACAGGTGATTGTGACGGCATCCGCGAGGCTGCAGAGGGCGCCGATCTTTTTCTTTGTGAAGCCTCCGCCCGTATTCACGACGTCGAGAACCCTTACAAATATGGGCATTTGACACCTAAAGCGGCCGGCGATATAGCCTTGAAAGCGGGCGTGAAGCATCTGGTCTTCTTTCATTACACGGGTTTGAACACAGACGACGAAATGATTGCCGATTGTCGAAAATCCGGTTATGAAGGGCCGCTTACCATTGCCAAGGACTTTCAGCAACTGGATTTTTAAAGAGCAAGCGGGACGCTTTCGCGCCCCGCCCCCTCCAGGTAAAGTCTCTGGTGCGGTACATCTAGTGCCGCCACCCATGGCACTAAATTACAACCGCAATTTTCAAAAAATCTTTAAAAGGGAACGGCACTAAATGATCAAAGAGTTCAAGGACTTTCTTCTCAAAACGAACGCTCTGGCTCTGGCGGTCGGCGTAATCATCGGAGGGGCGACGGGAAAGGTTGTCTCCTCGCTGGTCGACAACGTCATGATGCCCTCCATAGCCGTCGTCATGCCGCCGGGCGATTGGCGAGAAGCTCAGATTGAACTGTCGCGGGGTAAAGACCCTAACGGAAAGGTGACCGTCAATGCTATACAGTATGGACATTTTGTCGGCGCCATCGTCGATTTTGTAATTATTTCCGGCGTTGTTTTCCTTATCACCAAAACTCTTTTGCCGCAGGATAAGCCGGCCGAAACAAAGTCTTGCGGGGAATGTTTGGAGACTGTGCCCAAGGCTGCCACCCGTTGCAAGTTTTGCACCGCGGTGATTGCCTGAGTCTGAAGCTAAAGAGTTCAGGCTGCTCTGGAAGGCTCTGAATTTTTGCCTGCAAAGAAACTGACGATCCGGTTGTAGAGCTTCAGTTTGTGAAACTGTACGGTAAATGGATTGTTGCTCTCGAATCGGCCGAGGGTGCCATATTTCGGTGTTTCGAATTCGGCTTGATATGTGCCGAACATGCGGTCCCAAATCATCAAGATGCCGCCGAAGTTTTTGTTGAAATAGTCCCTGTTGCGAGCATGATGAACTCGATGTGCGGAAGGCGTGTTTAAGAATCCTTCCACTAAAGGGATTTTGCCTACCAATTGAGTGTGCAGAATGAACTGGTAGAAAAGATTGAAAATGAAGAAAAGACCCACTTGTTCCGGCGCAAAACCCGCCAGTATGAGCGGCGCGAAGAAAATCGGAGCGACTGATTTACCCAGCCAGTGCAGCCTAAAGCTGGTCGTGAAATTGAAGTACTTGCTGGAGTGATGCACTTCATGGAAAAACCAGAGCCAGCGGTTTGTGTGGCTCAATCGGTGCTGCCAGTAGTAGATGAAGTCGGTCAGCACGATGGCGGCGATTGTCGTCATCGTATTTTGCGGCAGGTGAAATGGCGTCAAACTTTCCATTGCTTTCAAACAAGCCAGAATATAGACGGTAAACAGAGGCTGGGACAATCTTCCAATCACCAGGATAACCAGATTGCAGAGGCTGTCTTTGAGAGAATGTATTTGTTTCTTCTTCCAGATTGACACTGCGATTTCGACGAATACGGCAATGAATGCGATTGCTAAAAACTGCCGGGTCATGGATTCTGCGATGCCTTGCATGATGGTTCTCCTGATGCGCCTGTCGAGCACTGATGAAACTCAATACAATCGGCCGGCAAGAAAGTTTCGCTCCGGTAGAGAAGCTTTCGTTTTGGTTCATCTTTTCCGGACCATTGCCAGGCTGCGAGCAAAAAATAACTATAAACAATAGTAAATAATCCGGAAAGACAAATCGACAAGGATGAGAGCTGCCCGGGAACGGTGCGTGCTCACATCCAAGTCGATCCGCCCGAAACCGGCAGAGTCAGTCATCCCATCCTTTGGGGATGAAACGACCGCTCTGCCGGCTCATTTCGAAGGCTTCTCTTCCCAAGCTCGCGCCTGGTTGGATTAGCTCTTCTTACCTTTTCGCTTACCCGAGGCATACTGATCGGCCTCCCGAGTGGCGTCGCGTGCCACCGGTTCAGAGACAGTCAGCTTGGCACCGTTGGGCGCCGAGGTCGCCTTGTCTTCGAGATAGACCTTGCCGCGAATCAGCAGCTGCAGGCGGCCGTCCGACTTGCTGGGCAAGATCGGAGCGACGCGACCGTGCAGGAGCCCGCCTTCGCCGACGATCCACGAGCCGATGGAGCTCGCGCGGCGATGGTAGTCGCCGAGGTGACCGTTGCGGTTGCGGTCCCACATGTAGCCGACCTGGAACTTCATGATCTCCTTGACCACGAGCTCCGGGAAGTTGCTGTCGCTGCGGGTTTCCCACGCGCTGCCGGATTTGCCGTCAACGGACATGATCACGCTGTAGCCGGTCTGCTCCCACTGGACGTGAGGCGCATCGCCGGGCTGACGACGACGGAAGCCGCCGACTGCCACGATCGTGTTGTTGTTGACGAGGATGCCGGCGCCGAAGGGCAGAACGTGGATGTTCTCCACGCCGGTGAGGCCGAACGCTTCCTCGATCTTCTCGGGCAGGTTGATGCCGAGGTTCGAGGGCATGTCGGTGGCTTCCGGGTTGTTGGCAGTCCAGTTGTCCAGGACGCGCTTGGTCGTGTGCGCTTCCTCGAACATGTCGTGCTCGTTCGGCAGACCGAGGTTGATGTGCGACGGAATGTAGAACAGCTGCACACCAGGCGTCGCGAAACGCTTGATGAACTTGCCGCACTGCTTCCAGAAGTACGTCATCCGACGGTCGTAGCCGCGCTGCTTGAGAGCTTCCTTCACCACCTCAGGGTCGTCCTGCGTGTGGATGAAGTTCATCTCCTTGTTCCAGAGCGACTTCGCCGACTCTTCGTCGACCACCGGACCGAGCATGACGACGTGCACGGTGTTACCCGTGAGCGCCGCCTGCTTGCTCAGGTCCTTGATGTGGCGCAGCGTCAGCTGCACCTTGGACTCGTCGTGGACCGGAAACAGCAGGTTTCCGACCACGACCAGCTGATCACCCTTCTTCATGTCGAGGCCGTAGATACCGGCTTCGAACAGAGACTGTACCGGGTGTTCCCGGACGGTGATCTGCTTGAACGAGTTGTTCTTCTTGGCCATGGTTATTTACCTCCTGTCCCGACGATCTGGCCGTTGGCTTCCAGAGCGTCAAAGAACGCGATGATATTGTCCGCCACGACCTTCCACGTGTCCTCGGGCTTGGCCTGAGGGTCGACGCGGAGGATACCCGGGATGCCCGAGCTCTTGTTGTAGGCGGTGGGGTACAGAATGGCACCGAGCCCCTTCTCGGCGACGTCGCACGCGGTGGCGAGGCGATCCTCGACGATCAGCGGGATTTTCACCCCCTGGTCGAGCATGTGCCACGACTTGCCGTGGGTGCTGACGAAAGTGATGTCACTCTCGTCGATGGGGAAGCCGAGCTGCTTGAGCAGGTTCTTCGTCGCAAGCCGAGCGGCGCCCGTGTTGTGCGGGAGCGCGTCGGTGTGCTGATGGTCGCTGGCGCCCGGAACGTAGGTCATCACCTCGATCTCGATGCCCGCAGCGCGGATGCGCTTGAGCTGCTCGATGGCGCCCGGAATCGCAGGAAGCGATCCATAGCCGCCCTTGGTCAGGTGGATGAACTTGTTGAGCGCGCGCTCGAACTCGATGTAGCCGATCTTGGACTCGGGGTCGCCCGCAGCATGGTAGTTGTTGCGGTTCGGGTTCATCGATGCGCCCGGGTAGAGCTCACCGAGGAACTTGCCGAAAGGTCCGTCGAAGTCCAGAACCGTTCCGTGCAGATCGAGACCGATCCGCTTACGGAAATTGCGGCCGCAGTGGAGGATTTCCGCAGGCGGCCAGGAACTCAGAGTTTTCTTACTCATGATTTTCTCCTTAGTGTGGCAGGGCGGACGAGCAGCGAGTGCTGCCGCCCCACCACCGCCTGGGTTAGTCCTCGGTGACGTATTCGCGATCCTGGAACCAGAACGAGTACCGCAAGCGGTTCGCGTGCAGGGCCTGGATGATCGGAATCAGCTCGAGGTTGACGGTGCCGCCGATCACCTCACCAGCCGCGAAGCCGGGATGACCGTTGGACAGCAGGTTGTGATACGACATCTCCGCGCGGTTCGGGTTGGCCAAGAAGCCAATCTCCTGCGCGGAAAGCACTTCGGTCATGGTCTCACGGTGGTTCTCACCGAAGCGGTGGGAGTGACCGTGCATGACGCTCTGGCCGAGCTGATCGGTGAACACACGGGGGCTGCCGCCGGCGCGGGGGCGCAGAGGCAGACCGTGGATCAGACGAATCTGATCGTTCAGGATGATGCAGCCACCATAACCGCCGAAACCACGCTCGTCGGTGACGAAGGTGATCTTCTCGGAGCCGTCGCCCTTGTAGCCGAGCAGCTTCGAGTAGTTCATGATGGGCTCCTGGCTGTCCATGTCGACCAGCGTGGAGATCTGCGGAGCGACTGCGCTCAGGAAGGAGTTGGTGCGGTTCTCGTGGTTACCCTCGGTTTCGAAGGCCCAGAGACAGCCGCTCACCTTGATGAGGCGGTCGTGCAACTCGCGCGACTCTTCCAGTTCCAGCATCGCGTTGTAACCCTGCCGAGGCGGCTTGGGCCAGCGCGAGAGGAAGAAGAAGTCGGTGCTGTCGCCGATGAAGATCAGGATGTGCGGGCGGTACTCCGCGAGGAACTGCTCGATAGCCCACAGCCACTGCTTGTTGTGCGCAGGGGCGTGGATGTCGGGCAGGACGACGATGCGGATGCCGTCGGGCAGATTCAGGGGCATGATGCCCTGGTAACGCAGGAAGCCATACTCGGAGAGCAGAGCACTGCCCCCGGTCGACGTCTTGTAAGTGATCCGCTTGAACAGATTCTCACGCGACGCATTCGACTCGTTGAACATGCGAGTTCCGCGAGCGAGTTTGACAGCTTCCTCGATAGTTTTGGCTGTCATAAGCTTTGACATTGTGTGTCTCCTTCTTGCCTCGTTCCCGAGAGGCGAGTTTGGACTAGTGTTGAACAGTTAGCGCCTCTCAGTCAGGAGGCAGGAGTTCTCTCAGCAGCTAACAACGCACCAATCGGCGACCTCCCATGCACCGCGAAGCAGTGAAGACAATGGGAGCGAGAAGTGCTATTTGAGAGCTATTTGGTGGAACTGATGACCGAAACTGAGGGAAACGAAAAGGTAATTTCAGGCTAGATAAATCACCTAATGAGTAGCAAGTCTTGAAAAGCTTATAGAAGCTTAGTTTCGAGATCCCTTACTAGTACTTAGCGAGGCTGAACTAGGATCGTTTGTATGGGTAGTCAACAGGAATCCTTGACGGGCTTTATGTTTTGAGGATTCTCACCTCATGGCAACCTGAAAAGCCTGTAATAAAGAGGGTATTCAGCTTTCGGCTTGATAATTGGCCTAGCTTCGCGCATGTCTTCAAATATGACGCGGCTACATGCGAACAGTAAATTTTATCTGGCTCTCATAATGACCCATGACAACCGGCAGGGAGCGATCTCTTATAGGGTCCTCTAGCAATAATAGTAAGTTGCCCTTTTTCGTTTTTCTTGCCGGCGTATTTGGTGGCAAAAGCAGCGCTTCAGACACGGGATTGGTCGCCTCGCCACCAATTCAGCTGATAGGACCGCTTGGCGGCGGAGTTTGCTGCGTTTTCCAAAGACCATCTCTGGGGCTGGTCTCTTGAGCCAGTTCTTTCATTTTCGCCAAAAGAGCCATTTCCTCGGGCGACATCTTTTGTGGAAAGACCACATCTATGGTCACCAGTTGATCCGCACCTGCCAGTCCCAGACCCTTGAGTCTGTAGACACGACCCGGGTGGGTGAGAGGCTGGATCTTCATCACCACTTTGCCTGAGGCCGTTGGAATTTCTATCTCAGCGCCTAGCAGCGCTTCGTAAAGGGTTACTGGAACAGTCACCGTAATGTCCCTTCCGAGCACACCAAGAACGGGATGCGGCAATATCTTCACCTTGAGAATCAAGTCGCCTTGGCTCTTCGCGCGGATATCATAGCGACCACAGCCCGGTCGGCGAATCTCCATGCCGTCATAGGTGCCGGCAGGCAAGTCCACATCGGTAACTCTCTCGACATTGAAATAGCCAAGACCGCGGCAGTTTTGGCATTGCATTCGGTTCACAGTCTTCATGGCATTGCAATGTTCACAAGGTCTTGGATCGCTGAGTCTGATCTCTCTGGTGCAGCCTTTCATTGCTTCTTTGAGGGTGATTTCGCACTCCAGCTCAACCGCTAGCGCGGCGGCCTTAATCCCGCTCGTATTCATTCCGGAGTGTTCTTGGGGTTTATCTGCGCTTTTCTGCCACAGGTTGCGCAGGTCGCCCATGCTCTGGCGCAATTGAGCGCTATTCCTGTCATATTCCTGGCGCATCTTCGGATCCATCAAAACTTCGTACGCATCGCAGATCTCGCGGAAGTTTTTGATCATGATGTCAGGGTCCATTCCGCTGATATTCACGTGTGGACCGAATTTTTCGTACAACTGTTCGTAGGCCGACTGAATCTCGCGCGATGTTGCATCCGGGCGTACGCCGAGGATGTAGTAATAATCCTTTTGCGTTTGAGTCTTGCTCTGTTCCACCATCCGCCGCTTTCGGGCTCCTAGCTTCTAGTAATGGAGATGCCACGCCTCGGCAGAAAATTCCTGCGTTTGCGGACTCGCCTGACAAAATTTGCGTTATAGGCAACATGATACACAGGAATCACGAATTTACGAGGCGAAAACTCCGAAATGCACAAAGGAGCCGCAACCGGCTCCTTTGCAGTGTTTCCATGGTGACCGGAATTCCAGCTTCCCTGATTCCTAGACTCCTGTGATTCCGGGTTTCCCGCCTTACCAGCCAGAGCCCCTATGGGCAGCCTGCCGGCTTCGGCATGAGAGGGGAGGCGCTGCCTCCTCCCTCATGCCTGAAGAATGAAGACTATCCGCACTTACTGAAGCCGCAGCCCTGGCAAACCATGCAGCCGTCGATCTTCAGCCAGTCGCCCGCTCCGCATTTACTGCAGGTAGCAAGGGACCTTGCGCTTCCAGTCAATTCCGTGTTGCTCGCCTCGATAGTCATAGCCGGCCCTTGATGGCTGACAGCTTGAGCCAGGTTTTCCATCACTCTAGCTTCGATGTGCTTGGAGTGAACGCGGCGATAGTGTTGTATTGCCTTTGCCAATCCATCGCATGGCGATTGGACGACAACTGGTTTTTCCGAGTCGGAGAACTTGAACCAGGCCGGGTAGCCGGATTGGATGTTTACCAACTGTTGAATGATGGTGTCTTCGACTTTTGTGCGTTCATCTTCACCAAATTCGGCTGCATAGCGCAGGAATGCCGATGACAAACGTCCAACCGCTTCGAAAAGACCGGATTCGACGGCACCCGGTTTGCCCATGCGAGCGTAGATTTCAATGAGCTCGCCAGGTCTTGTGGTTTCGTGGTTGAGGCTGACGTGCAAGGTTGAATTGCCGTCCGGCGCGCCCACTCTTACTTTGTAGGTATGACCTGAGGTTTCTTCCGTCTCGATATTGCGTCGCTCGAAGTGTCCGAGCAAAGTAAGCAAGTCGAATTCACGCTCGTAGTCTTCCTTGGCGATTTTCTCGACCGGCTGACTCAGTCTCGAGCCGTCCGGATAGAAGGTGATGTCTTTGACGCCCAGGCTCCATGCCAGCATGGTGGAGTCATAGACAGCTTGTTCGCTTGAATCCAGTGGAATCGAGCAGGTGTTCGAAACAGAGTTGAAGGTTTCCGGGAATTCTTCAGCGCCTTTGTGAATCGCAGAGAGGTGGCGGATATATGCTTCGGGCTCGATTTCAACGCGAATGGGGAACGCTTTTTGCACTTCTTCCGGAACTTCCGCAATGCCCTGGCAGGACTTGTGGTTGTTGCGGATCTTCTTCATCAGCGCGGTTTGTTCATCCTCGTTTTTCGGCCATGCGCCTGCTTTTTCCATGGCTTCTTTGAAGCCCGGCGCAACGAAATCGACGAAGCGTGAGCGTACTTTTCTAGAGAAAACGATGCCGTTGTGCGGATCGACGCCCCAGCTTGTTTGCAGAGCTTGCGCAAGTGTTCCGGTAGGAGCATTGTTGGTCATGCATGAGTTGCGTACGCGCAGGTTTTTCTTCTGGAATCTGGAGCCTTCCCAAAGCGGGTAGACGCCGCGTTCTTTCGCCATTTCCACTGAAGCTTCAGTCGATGCTTTGGTGTATTCGCGGAAGAGTGATTCTGTCGCTTCCAGCGCTTCGGCGCTGCCGAAAGTATGACCGAGCCTGGAGAGATATTCCGCAATACCGGCGAATCCGCCGCCATTACGTCTCTCCATGCGTGCAGTCATATTTTGCGCTGGGATAGGATACCAACTGACGTCAGTTACGTTGTCCATGAAGCGCTGCTGAACGCGGGCTACCGCGCGCATTGCTTGCATGTTGTAAGTGCCGTCCGGGCTCCAGAAATCTTCATGGGCAGCATGCATAGAGGAGAGGTTGCAGTTGCCCATGTAGGTACGACCGTCTTTACCTGGTCCGGCTGGCAGGAATTGCTCGCCGCAGGGGTTGCATGTGGTGAGGTCGTAAGCGTGGTCGTTCGCGTTAGCGTTGTTGACTGCTTCGTAGAAAGCAATGCCCGGTTCACCTGAATCGCGCATGCCTTCAACGATGCGTTGGAAAACTTCTGGTGCATAGAAATGCGATTGAACGCGTACGTAGCGATCGGTGATTT
>JAIETE010000157.1 GCA_019745505.1 Candidatus Obscuribacterales bacterium
GTGACGAAATCGCTCTGTTCGACCGAACCTTTCACCAGATGGCACAGCGAATCTCGGAAGCTTCCAGGAAGGAAAGAGCTATCGTAGAGAATGCGCTCGACATGATTTGTTCGCTTGACCGAACTTTGCGTTTTATGTCGGTGAATAAGGCATCATCAGCTTTCTTGCTGATGAGCGAAGAAGAAATCCTCGGGCGTCGTTTGGTTGAGTTTCTCCCCAAAGCAGATATCGAGCCTCTAACAAAAAAAATTGAAGGTCTCAAGTCCGATGCTGAAATCAACAACTTGGAGTTGAAGTTGATAAGGCGCGATGGCAGCGAGATTCACACGGTATGGTCGATGCGATTCAGTGAAGTGGAGCAATCTGTTTTCTGCGTGGTCCACAATATTTCCGAGCGAAAACGTGCGGAAGAATTGCGACAAGAACTGGTTGCAATGATCACGCACGACCTCTGCACGCCGCTTGCCTCTATCAGCAATTCTGTCGAATCCATAAGCTTCGGCGGTTGCGGCGAGTTGAACGAAAGAGGGACAAAACTGATTGGATTGGCGCAGAAGAATGCTCTGAGAATGGAATCACTGATCGATGATCTGCTGGATATTGAAAAGGCTAAAGCAGGCATGATGACCGTCACGAAGAGGAAAGTTGCACTCCATGAGCTCTTCAAGAGAGTTAGCGAGCTGTTGGAGCCTCTGGCGGCTAAAAATTCCATTACTCTTACGGTCGTCGAAACGGATGCCACCATCGATGCCGATGAGGATCAGATTCAACGCGTTCTGACGAATTTAGCCGGCAACGCATTGAAATATGCCGGCTCCGGAGCAGAAGTGGTTTTCTCCGCCACGTCGGGCGATGATTGCACTGAAATCTCAGTCAAGGACAATGGACCCGGAATTCCCGAAGACAAACGCGAACATCTGTTCGAGCGCTTCTACCAGACCAAATCTGAGCACTATGAACTGGGTTCGGGTTTGGGCCTGGCGATCTGCAAGACGCTAGTGGAACTGCATGGCGGCACTATCTCCGTCAATAGCAAGACTGCCAAGGGGACTGAATTCCTCGTTTCGATACCAGTGTCAGACAATCAGTAAATTCGACAGTATGTGAGCTAACGCACAATCATCCAGCTCACCGAAATATAGGTATTGCCGTCCTGTCTGCCGGCAATATTTACAGAGATTCGCTCGTTGGCTCTTGCTCCATGCATCATGAAGACAGTGCCGCTAGGTCCCAGTTTGGCAAGCAATTCGGCCTTTGGGGTGGACAAAGCAAAGCTGCGTGACCGCAATGCCGACTGGTAGAACGAATTGACAGCAGAAGGCGAGTCTTTCGTTACTATGGATAAGGTTGCTGTAGGAGCGCCAGCGGTCGAGTTCATGAATGTAGTCGAAACTACGTTGCTGCGATACGCATCAACAGGAAAATTCGACGGAGCTGACTGAGAGATATGTATGTTTTGCATTTTGAGATATGCGGGCAATTCGCCCTTCTTCATATTCAGCAAGCCCAGCTGACGTGCTTTTTGCATGGCCTCCTCGGACGGCTGCGCGAGTGCCCTCTCTGCAGCTGAAAGGAGGGAAATCATTGACACCAGCATTAGTGCAGGAACAGCACGTTTACTCGCCGTTAGTTTGCTCTTCATCGCCATTCCTCTAGATGATAGGAACACAAACGCCTATTGATATTACATTGGTTTCGCGCTGCACTCTAACCTTTCCGAGGCAACCGTTCACTCCTGTTCCCGGCTGCCAGTAAAGTGACTTCTCGATGGTTCCCGTGCCCAGTGCAAAATTCTGAACGCAGAAGGGGTCGGGTACGATAGTGGGCATGAAAGGCACTACGCCGCCAGGAATCTGTATACTGCTGCCCTTCTTCTTTTCAGTACCGTCTGGAGTTTGATTCGAAATCAGGGGTAACCAGAGAGCGTCAGCGTCTGCAACGACGTTGCCAATGTATGGCATGCACCGCAACGATTTTCCGTCAGGACTGAAAAGAGCGAAATCCTGTGATTGTCCAGAAATTAGGGCTGCTGTACAAATGGGGTTGGAAAGTGCGGAATGGACATCTGCCGCACTCACGGTCGTGCCTACTTTAGTGATCATCTCGTTGCATCTGGATACCAGTTCTTTTTCTATATACGTGTCGGCGGTGCCTGCCGAGGGCGGTCCAAAGACCATGCCATCAACGCCGGATGCAAGTAGGGGGATAAGTTCCAGACCTACTTGAACGTTTACCGCTTGTACTGTCGCACAGAGCGGACCGCCTGCAGGGGCTGGTGGGCTGCTCATGTTTTCCGGCTGAAAGCCTGACATTGTGTCCGTAAAATAGGTTACCGGAAATGCCAATGGCACAAACTGCCAATTGACTTTCGGTTTTTCTACTCTCAATCTGACAAAGCTGTGCGGTATAGCCGCTTTATAAGTTTGTCGTGGATTCGTTATCATCCATGACATTCCCTTCTCTGCCGGTTTGCCCGGCTCGGATGCTACTCCCTCTGCTGAAAAAGCATTGGGCACGGGGTTCGACCAGCCAGCTGCACTGTTTTTTTCGCTGTTGAAGTCTGTCTTTGATACCAAATGTGGTTTGTCTTCGAACAGAAATGGTACTTGCCAGATTGAGTCTTGTCCGAAGCTAAGCTCCTTGTATCCCTTGAGGAAAAACATCCCGTTGCTGTTGGCAGGCGCCGGCACTCGCTGTGTGTTTGTCACATTGTCAGCGTTCCAGGTGAAGCCGTGCGGTGCCAAAAAGTTATTACCGGCCGAGCCTCCCAGCATGATGTTGCTTTCCGCAACCTTGTCGCTGTTTTTTACTTCTCGAATGGTCGATGTTTGCCAATTAGCGCCAGGAATCTCCTTCACTGTCGCCGAATTGCCGATCATCCTGACGTTGTTTTGTTTTGCAAGATCGGTGAAAAACGGATAAAGGTCGGTTTGATTCTTCAGCCTGAGAGCAAGCTGATTGCTGATTTGTTCGGCGCTTTGCAGCGCGTTGGACGCATTGGTCATGCCGTTGTTGTCTTGCCCTTCGGCTTGCTGCGCCAGAGCATTGATCTTGTACAGCATGGCTTCCGCCCAAATTCTGTTGATGCGTCTCAGATTGATCGTCGGATTGGGAATGGGGCTGTTGTTCGGTGGATCCTTGCAGACGTCGAAAAAGCTTGTGTTCGTTACCGGTACCGATATTTCGTCGAGGGCTTTTCTGCCTACATTGAGAGTCCCGGCGTCGATTGCATTTTTGGTTTCTTTCTGCGCGTTCATGTACATCACGAAGAAAAAGAAGCCTACTCCCAGCACAACCAACGCCAGCCCGAGAGCTGATGTCAGAGCCAAGATAGATCCACTCTCTCTACGTACCAGTCGCGCCGTTTTCATTTAGCTAGTTCCTCACCTTGAATTTCTAACGGCATGCTTTTGCTTGACTCAGCGCCGCAAGAACGATCACTGACTACTTCAGGAAATTAGCGGGGGGCCGCTCCAACAATCGGCTCAACAGCCATTCCTTTAAAGGTAATTTCGTTGAGACCAGGGAAAGGCACCGGCACCCTTACTACCATTGTGGTTCTTGCCGTACAAACTTCATTCGCCGTGTATGCCAGGTCGTCCAGGGTTAATGATTTAACGATGCCGGATTGTTGAAAGCTGGCAAGTACCTTGTCGGCAGCTTCTCCGGCTGATTGCGGATTGGGCTGATTCGCTCCGGCGCGTGCGCAATTCTTTACTGCCGTGTCATTCATAGAATTAGCTATGACGATTGCAATGAGATCAACAATCAAAAGCGCGATTGGAATCAATATTAGCGCTCCCAGAGCTGCCTCGATTATGCTGACGCCTCTTCCGGTTCTTCTGCTGTGAACTTTCGATTTCACTTTCTATTTCCTGCAATCCACGGTCATTGTTGTGAAAAATCTGGATTTTCCATTTGCTTTTCTTGGGAAACTACCAATGGAAATGGTGCATTGATTCCTGGAACGCCGACAAAAAACGGAATGGGAAGGAATGGATTACACGTAATCGTAGTCTTAACTCTTACAATTACGTCTTGCGCGTCAGTCGCTCCTTGTCCGCTCTCTTGTTGTCCACTTCTATAAGATACATCCGTATCAACGTTGCCTGACATGTTGACAAATCTGCCCATGCCGTTGCGCCAGGTATCCGGAATTCCTTTTTTTACATCTCCGTCAGGATTTGCTGCTTCACTGGCGCGAACCAGGGCCGCTTGAGCCACTTGGTTGTAGTTGAGCACCATGATCGTGCAGTACGACAAGCAAACGCTCAAAAGGTCGACCAGCGGAAAAAATATGCAGATAACAAGTATCAATATTCCCGGTCCAAATTCTGAGATGCCAGCACCACGATTGGTGCGCCTTCTGCGAACTCTAGACCTGTGTGCCAGCATTCTCGCTCTCCTCGGGACAACTCGGGCATCTTTCTGACCGGTTGGACATGTTAAATGTACGACCGTCGAAAGAGAATTAGGGGATTCCAAGATTAGATTAATCAACATTATTTGTAAGGAATTCAGTCTGTTGTTGGACACCTGCTAAAAATGCCCCTCTTCAGGTGATAAAGGGAGGCAGGAAAAGCCTTGCCTCGTGTCATCTGAGGTATGATGATTGCGACGGGCAATGAGGTTGAGCGCCACGACTTTGGACGGTTATGACCAAGAAGAAAACTTCATCTAAGCAAACCAAAGCAAATATGCAAAAACCTGCGGCAAAACCTGCCAAACAGGATGCTGCCCCAAAGAAAGATGCGTCGGAAAAGAAAAAAGACGCCGGTTCAAAATCAACTGCGGCTCAAACGCCTCAGGCTAAAGTAAAGAAGCCTGAGCAGCCAGAATCCGGAACGACAAAAACTGAAACAAGCGCCAAAGTTACGGCAAAAAATGCTCAGCCTGGCGCAGCTAAATCTGAGCCTGCGGAGTCGAAGGCGGAATCGAATTTACCGCAGCCCAAGTCTGCTACTGCGCAGCCTAAGGAGTCGAAAAAGTCTTCTCCACCGGAAATTGTTGAAAGCAAAAAGAAGGAAGATTCAAAGCCTTCCGGTAAAGGCGGACAAAAGGGCGGCAAGAAGAAGAACAAGGAGCCCAGGCAGTCGGCTGAAACAAGACCTTCTGTCGAAGATGTTGCTGTAGAGCGCGGATCCGAGCCCGGCTTGTCGCCAACTGTCGACGATTCTGCGGCGGCGCAAGCGGACATTTCGCCTGTCGAATCTCCCATCGAGCCGGATGCCCCGGTCGCTGGTGAGCATGTTGAACTGAGGGATGCCCCTAGCGGCGACGGTGAACATAAGCGAAAAGTCGCAAAAACGCTCATTGATGAAGAAGTGAACGTTTCCTCGCAAAACGAGCCGAAAAATGTCGCTGAGACTATGTTGGAGATTAATGTCGGCGGCTTGAAGGACGTTGCGGCAAAAGCTACAGGAACCTCTGCCAAAGCGGAAGAACCTCAGCGTAAGATTCCAAAAACACTGCTCGAGATCAGTACCGATGGTCTGCGTGACGCTGTTGAAGCCTCTTCACGCGCAATCGAAGATGAAATTGCTGCCGCCATTAAAGAATCGGAATCCCAGTCCGATGGATTGCGCGACTCGGTGGAAGCGTCTGCACTTGCGATTGAGGACGAGATCGCAGAAGCCATTAGAGAGTCCGAGGAGAAGGAGAAAGCCTCTTCTCCTACTCAGCCGAAAGCGGCTGATCGAAAAGTTGCAAAAACGATGCTCGATTTTAGAGCCGAAGAGTTTTTCGAGCTTGCCAATTTAGACACCGATCAGCCGGAAGACGCTCAATCTCAGCCTTCAGTCGAGCCCGCGGTAGATACGGCGGCCAAAGAGCCGACTGCGGCAGTGCCCGATGCGCAGCCTCGAAAGATAGCAAAGACAATGCTTGAGATTGATGTTTCTCGTATCGATGTACTTGCTGAGTCCGCAAACGCCTCCGCACAAGTGCCTGAAGCAGGCAATGTCGAGCGGTCCGAGCACGGCTCCGGGCAGATGCCGGCACAAGCCCCCGTTCTGGCGGAAATAGCGTCTGAGCCGCCGCGCGATCTTTCTGCCGGCTACGACGACGTCAGCATGGATGACCTAAATGAGTTCGCTCAGGCCTTGCGCGACAATACAGCGATGAGTCCGCCCAGCACTCGAGCGGAGCGCCTGCGCAAGACCATGTTAGGTATTCGTAAGCACGGACTTTCCAGCTCACCCTCCTTGCCTGGTGTCGGGCTGACGGCGGAGAGTCAACTGCCCAGCGTTGCTGAGCCGCAGCCGGTGCGTGTTTCCCGCTCTCTGCATCCTCTGGATAATTTTTCCTTCGACAATTTGTGTCCGGCTGATGACGATGGCTCCGCTGAGCCGCAAGCTGAATCACTTCCACCGCAACACGACGTGCTGGCGGATTCTGCGCCTTCGCTAGGGTCAGAAGGTGACCATCCTGGTTCAACCGATTTAGAATCGCCCGCAGGGGCTGCGGAGCAAGGCAAAAGGAACACTGGTACAGTCGAACTTGCCCACAGTCCACACCAAGAATCTGCAGAAGGCGAGTTCAAAGGTGTGACCACCGTATGGCCCCACGACAAGGAAAATCCTGAGCAAGACGCTGAAGCCAAGCAAGGTTCGGTCAAGCCCGAGCGATTCGTTCCCAAGACGATGCTGGATATGGATTTCCTGAAAGAGAGTCTGTCCGCTTCTGTCAGCCGGGCCGAAGAGCGTTTGGCAGAGTCATTAGCACAGAAGGCCTCGGTACCTCCGAAGCAACTGCTTACTTCTGATGATTTTAAGATAGCGTCGCCAAATTGCCCGTTCGTCTGGGCGGACAATCCGGATAACCCCAAGGAGAGGGTTAAATACTGCACTGAGTGCAGCGCCCAAATCTACAATTTGACAGGATTCGACATGAGTGAGTCCCAGTCACTAATTTTCAAACGAGAAAATCGCAATAACGCCACACTGTACAAGCGTGAAGACGGCAAGTTCATGACGACGGATTGCCCAATTGCGCTCAAGAAGAAGAAAGACAAGCAGATGTTGATTGGAGGCGCTGCTCTTGTCCTGGTACTGCTGGTCATTATGATGGTTGCCTCCTTCCTGGCTCCTCAACCAACCAAGACCAATGTTGAAAGCCCCTCAGACGCCTCCGACTCGTCTTCCGATTCTAATTCAGCAAGTCCTAAGGCCGCGCCGACCAAAGAAGAGCAAGGTTCTAACAAGACCGGCGACAAAGAGCCACCGGGCACCTTCCACTACAAGAAGGGCAAAGTAGTACAGCCACAGCAACCGGCTCCTACGATTGTCGTTCCCGACGACAATGCCAATACGACCATCCCAGGAACGAATTCCGGCTATGACGAGGGCGGAAAGTTCTGGCAGTACACGGACAAAGGCAACAACTGATAGCCCGTAGCCGAATCAAAAGATAAGTTTGCCGGCAATATCAGTATTGGCTTTCGGGTCTGAGTCGATAAACCGGGATCGATCTATTCGATTCTGAAGAATGTGCGTCCCACTTTAATGACATCAAGCGGGGCGAGCTGATGCGGCTTGGTCAGCAATTGGTCGTTAACGCTCGTGCCATTGCTGCTGCCGAGGTCTTCGATCCACCAAATGCCGTTATCCCAGAATATACGAGCGTGAGTGGCTGAGGCATAGCCGTCGTCGGGCAAGATGACTTGATTGTCATCCGCGCGGCCCATCTTAATGGATGGGTCGTTTAGGACGTATCTTTCGCCGGTTGCCTGGTTTACCAAAGTTGGCAAGCGGGGTTCGTTGCTCATATCTCTCTAAATCCCTGTGTTTCCAGAGGACGGTTAATGCTTGTGGCGCACCATTTTATGGTGCAAGGATAGCAGAATTTTGCAGCCTGCCAAAATCGACCTTGTCGAGTAGACGATCTCTATTTTCCAAGTGCCGCGTGAAAATTAACGCCAAGGACTACATTCGACACAAAAACTTTTGTCCTGATAAAGTGGTCTCTTGCGGGCGACATTTTAGTTAAAGCCGCTTGCGCACTGCCTGGACGCAGTAAATCATGCGATTTTTGCAAGTACGTTTGATGAAATCCTCAGTTCTTAGAACTCAGATCTTAGATAGGTATCTACTTTTGCCGTTGAAATTGTTTTGCGCCATACCAGAAAAACTTTTTCGGACACTCGCTGAATTTCGCGCAGGCGTTTGCGCACCAATCTGTATTTTGGCTTTGGTCTGCAGTATTTGTTGTGTTTTTTGCGTCACGCCCTCCCTCCGCGCCGAACCTTTGAAAGCCGGCATCGAGTTCAGTGACTCGCTTGAGCCTCTGAAGGCGGGATTGCGCGAGGGGCAGCGCATGAATCTTGGCGCTGTTGAGTCTGGCAAGAGAAACATTACTTCCTGGCGTCGAATTCCCAATTGGTTCGCAGGCACATGGCACAAGGAAAAAAGCACTCGCTTCGTTAACGGCAAACCAGTGTCATATCAGACTCGGGCTGACCTGATTACCGGCTATCAGATGGATGCGAAAGGACGAATTTGGCAGCCCATCTTCGTTAATGTCGGCAAAGTGGAGACCGACGATTATATCGAGTATCAAATGCCACAGAGAAAAACCATCTATGCGATGGAGAAAGGCAAATACACATCCTTTTCTCTGTCCACTCGTGTTCGCATCGATAAAGACACAAACCAAATTATGAGTTCGTTTCAGCAAGAAGACTTGAGCGTTTCAACTCCTCAGTCAGATGGAGTGGTCAAAGCCGTGGTTGAGTGCCGTGTTTTTAACCAAGATGGTCGTGTGAAATTTGAAGACACCATAGAAGTGATGGAAGTTCGTGTAGAGGAATTCAATCCTATTGATGAATACAACGGCATAGATTATCGCGACAGCTTTATCAAATTTCTTGAGGCAAGTGGGCATCCTGAGCTGATTCCCCCAGATCGACCGAAGTCTGTTTTGACTGAAACGCAAGAGCGAATTTTAAGCCTTGAGACTCGCAATAACAGGATGCAAGTTTTTAAGAGAACAGGTGGAGCGCCCGACGAGGAGCCGCAAGATCAAGAACAGCCGGAGCAACCGCAACAGCAAAGAACACAGTTTCAGCCGTCTCAGCGCCCACAGTCACAGCAACAGCAGCTGCAGCAGAAATTTCAGAACCTACAGCAACAGCTTCAGCAATTGCAGCATCCACAAAGACCCGAGTCAAAGAAATCGCCTGACTCTGGGTTTTAGTACGAAAAGTTAGAACGCCCGAAAACTTACAGCCTCATAAACAGCCAAGTGCAGTAGTAGACGGTTAAGAATGGAATAACAAATATTGCTGGAATTGCGAATGCCGCAAACACCAGACCTAATGCTCTGTACAGGGATAGTCCTAAAATTTCCGAAGTGTCTTGCTTGCGATCAGCGGGAATTCGCGGAGCTTCAAAAATGCCGTCAATCAGAATTTCTATGATTTTCATTCTTACTTGCTCTAGCCAGATGAATCCATAGTGTCATGGTTCTGACAGGTAAGTGTCCGGGAAAACACTACATCTGCAAGTCACTTTCTACGGTTTTTTCGATCAGCGAACGTATCTTTAAAGCTCGGCGCCGCAAGAATGGCAGAATTTATTGCCGTGCTCATACGGTGTCGAGCAGGTGGCGCACGTATACATCTCCTTCTGCTCGCACTTCTTCTTCGCGTCGTAGCACTTCATAAGCATTGAAATGACAAATGCCAAAATCAAGAAGCCGAAAAGAAGGCGCGGCAATCCTCTGAGCGACGCTTCCAGTGTGAAGCCGAGAAAATGCTGCCAGGGCGGGAACGAGGCCAAAACGACCAAGAACAGGGCGGACATTGCTAATACTTCCAGTCGCCTGATTTTCATCGTTAAAACCTCAGCATAGGTTTTTTCATTCTACCCTGCTCTGTGGTTTACGTCTCTTGCTTGGCACTCTTCTCGCTGTCCTGCTTTTCGTCAACGTTTTCCTTGTTTTCGGCATTGAATTTGTCGAAATCACCGAGGATCGTCTTAGCAGGGCAAAACTTCACCAAAATACATCCCGTACAGTGCACCATTCTTGCTATCGGGCAAATTACCATTGCGGTTTCTCCTCTTTTGAATCGCTGCGGGGGCGCATGGGTTACCAGATCCAGGGATAGTTAGCGCTCTTGGATTTTGCATAGTTTTCTATTTCATTTACCTGTATTCTTTCCAGAAAGTCCGGTTTCAGCGATTTGAGTCGTGCCCACACCTCTGGCTGAAACTTGAAGGTGCGGAGTCCGAGAGTCATGGTTGGCGCATTGGCCAGCCAACCCGCTGCAATCATCTCGTCTGCGTCAGCATCTCCTTTCATTATCGACACTTCTTGAGTGCCCTGAAGCAAACAATACGCAAGCAAGAGCCTGGTTGGCTCGGGCAGAGCGTTGAGATGCGCCAGTGAAATCGTCGAATTCGATAAACCAAAAAAGTGAAAAAGTGTATTCATAAATCCCCTTGTCTGTGTGTCGCCAGAGGATTTAAGCGTTTTCTTCAGTAAATTGGAGAATACAAAAGGTCTGTTCGGGGAAATCCAAAAATTCCGAACTTACCCCGATTATGACATAGATCTAGCCTGATTCAGTCTCGTGCAACCACTGGTGGTTACGAGTGCAATTGTCCTTTGACGTTGATACGACGTCTTTGCCTGCTTATTTTGGGGGGCATTCAATCTGCCCCGACTCGCCTCACTGAAAATTGGTCATCATTAAAGGAAAAAGCCCCGCGGAGCGAGGCTTTCAATAGTAAATGGGGCAGACGAGGGGAATCGAACCCCCGAATACTGGAACCACAATCCAGTGCCTTAACCTCTTGGCGACGCCTGCCACGGCGTAGCGGGACAACGGTGCCCGGAGAATTCATATATTATCACGGCGCCCGTGACGGCTGGTTGTTGGGGCTTTCGACGCTTCACAAAGGGTTTCGCAGCCCAGTATATTGCCTTCCCGGGGCATATGCAGACGCCGGGGACGATGAGATAATCAAGAGTAGGTAACCCGCGCACCATAAAATACAACCATCTCTCGTTGGGTGACGTTCTACTATGCCTGTCATAGAAGATCAGCCGAAAGCAACCAAATCGTTGGGAAAGACGATTTTTGTAAAAGCTGTTGCCGTTACGTTCTTCGTTTTCGGCGGGCTTTGCCTGTTCATCTACTTTGATAGTGTCGGTTGTTCGATGTACTACTCCGGGCATCCGGATAAGGCGCTCGAGCCTACCAAACGAGCTCTTTGGGTACAGGAAATAGTTCTCGGGCACGACAATCTGGAAGTAGCCAACACGAGAAAGAATCTCGCGCGGGTGTACGATGCATTGAAGCGCTTTGACGACGCTGAGCCCCAATATGTTGCCGCAATGACTACATACAAGGCGAAAGACCAGCTAAAGTCGCACGCCTACGCGGAAACCTTGTGTTTTTATGGGGACCATCAAATGTTAATGCGTAAGTTTGATGATTCTCTCGGGCATTACAAAGAAGCTAGCTTGATTTTGGCCGACTTACAGATGCAGCAAACTCGCGAGTATGCTTGGACATTGCAACGCGTGGCAAATGCTCTGAAAGCATTGAACCGAATTGATGAAGCGCAGCAGATTGATGCGGAAGCGTTAAAAATTTTGCAGAAGGTTTAAGGCTGGATTTGCTAGAGCCGAGTGCCCAGTCGGTTACATTCCTAGCAGTTTGAAAACCGGCGGCAGCCACATGCTCAATAATCCGCCTATTAAGAAAGCGGCAATCCAAGAACCAATCCAAATCGTAAAGGCGACCTTTGGACCGCGTTCTTTTGTCATCACACCGACTGTTGCTATGCAGGGAACGAAAAGAGTAATGACGATCATGGCTGTAAGAGCCTGTGCCGCAGTCATGGAAACTTCGGTCAGTCCAAAGGATGCGAAGTCACGGCGGACAATCCCAAGAACGAATGTGGTTGCAATTCGAGGATCGGACGGCAAGTGCAGCCACGCCACCGTGATTGGTTGCAGAGCATTGACGAAAAGGGATAGAAGTCCTGTCATGTGCGCAACGCTGACTGCAAAACCGGCGATGAAAAACGGCTTGGTTGCTTCTTTCAGAAAGTTCCAGGATTTTGACCAGGTTTTTTTCAAAACATTGTCAATGCGAGGCAATCGCATTGGAGGCAAGTCCATGATCAGAGCATCTGATTTGCCCGGCAGCACCATATTCAGTGCTACCCCTGTGGTGGCAAGAATCGTGGTGACGATGGCACCATAGATTGCCCACGCGTAAAGACCGCCTATTTGAGCCAGGGTGCCGGAGACTACGCCCAGTTGCGCGGAGCAAGGAATTGCCACGCCTAACAGTGCTGTGGCGATCAGCTTTTCCCGTCGAGTGCTGAGCAGGCGAGTCGTTATAGTCGCCATAGTCACGCAGCCCAGTCCGAGGATGAGAGGAATTATGGCGCGTCCGTTCAAGCCGACTTTGTTTAATACTCTGTCTACAAGCACCGCAAGGCGAGGCAAATACCCCGAATCCTCAAGAATAGAAAGTCCGAAGTAGAATCCGAGCACGAGAGGAAAGAGTAAGCCGATTAAATAAGTGACCGTCAAGGTCAGCATTCCGTACTCGCCGACAAGAATGTTTCCCAGCACGGCCTTGGCAGAAGGATGGCTCCAGAAGTCGTATTTTACTTCTGCCGGTGGAGTCTTTTTGAGCGCCGAGTCGAGTTTTGCGCTGGTCAGATTATTGGCAAATGTTCCTTGCGGGAAGTCGAAAGTTTTGTCTTCAATGGTGATGGTGCATGGGAATGTGCTGGCCGCAACGCGCCTGACCAGAGGTTCATAGTAGACCTTCATTCCCTTTTTCTCAGTGATTTCTACAATTGTGCCGGCGACGAAAACACCGAGCAATTGGTAGAAGATAAGGTAGCAAACAAATGCAGCTGCAATTGTTCCGGCGACAGGATGCAGTAGCAATCTGCCCAATTTCGTAGAGAATGTCTTTTTCTTCGACAGAGACTTGACGCATGTCTCGGACACATCGTTGACTCGCTGGCGTCTGCGTCTATAGATGTCTGCGCGATGATTTTCCTTTTGTTCTGCGGGGTGAAGTGATGTTGTCTCAGCAAAACTGCGCTCTGCGCGCATTGCCGTAACTGCATGTGCATGCGCGTCAATCGACTGAGAATCGCCTTCCAGAACCAAAAGTGCATGTGCATGCGGAACATTGCGATCGATGAGCGGCGATAAAAGATGCGTCAGTGAAGTATCGGAGTTGCCCTTTCGCGCATGAGGAATATTGGCGATGATTCCTTCGATGCCTTCTTTGCGCACAGCAACACACGTGATCACCGGCACTCCCAGAGACTCGCTTAGCTTTGCCGTGTCGATGAGCAAGCCCCTGTGTTTCGCTTCATCCCATTGATTGATCACGACGAGCATTGGTTTGCCCATGTCGATCAACTGCAGGGTCAGGAAAAGGTCTCTTTCTAGGCTCAGAGCCGATACGACGTTGACGACCAGCTCTGCATCTACGATCAGCTGTCGCGCTGCCTTTTCTTCGTCATTGAAACTGGACACCCCATAGACGCCGGGCGTGTCGACGAGCTCATGGTCTCCGAATGCCCCTCGTGCAATATCGATGGTCGTGCCGGGATAGTTCGAAACATCAGCGCTCAGTCCTGTGAGAGCATTGAAAATTACCGATTTGCCGACGTTGGGATTGCCAGCCAGCACAACTTTCAGCTGCGAGCGGACGCCGGGCTCCAGCCCGCGCCCTCTTGCTTCCAAGACGCTGTTAATTCCAGTCGCCATCGCTTCTCCAGCTTTGATGAGTCGAAGTTTATCAGTTGCCTCTTGGCGCTTCAACTTATTGAAAGAAAAGATAACTATGGTTTTGGTTCCGCGCGTAACGAGGGACCATCGTGCTAAAGTCAAGCACGTTGCGACTTCGATGCTTTGGATAGGCACGAGCGCCAGTGTTTTCGGCAGGAGAGGAGGCTGGATCGGCAAGATGATCTTTTGTTCATCTACCCACCCCAGATCCGCAAACATCGCTTTGGCGAATGCAGGAAGACTCGTGCGGCATTCTTTTGGCGCTGCCATCGTTTTTTTCAATCTGCTCTTGCCTTTCGCTGCCATCGGGCAAATTCCCCTGGACGGCAAGCTGCCGTTGTCCACGCCGGCCTCTACACCCGCGCCGTCTGGCTCAGCGACTAGCGGTGGTGCTGCTTCAACGCCGGCGAAAGTTCCGGCTGCCACAACATCTACGTCTTCTGGTTCTGCCGGGGCAAATGCATCTTCGTCTCCATCTACTTCGGCAAGCACAGGAGCGAGCCAGATACCGACGGCATTGACGCAGGTCAAGGCAAAGGGACCGCCGCAGCCCAAAGAGTATTCACTGCCGAACGGCTTGCGCATAATCCTTGTTGAAGAGCATTCGCTTCCTGTGGTGTCGTGTCTTGTCTGGTACCGAGTTGGCGCTCGTAATGAGCGACCTGGAGGCACCGGGCTTTCGCACATGGTCGAACATATGGCCTTTGACGAAGTGGGGACATTTCGAAAGGGTGAGCTCGGCGCAACTATAGTGCGTAACGGCGGGCAATTTAACGGTTTTACCAGCGACGATTTCACTGCCTTTTTTGAAACCTTGCATCCAGCGAAGCTGGATCTTGCATTGAAAATCGAAGCGATGAGAATGCGCTCGGTTCGCTTCACAAAAGCTGCAGTGCAAGCCGAGATTGCCAACCTGAAAAAAGAGTTCGAAGAAGAGAAGAACGATCCTGCTGCGATGTTGGCTTCCGAAGTCCGCTGCGTCTCTTTCCTTCATCACCCATATGGAAGCCCGACGCGCGGCTGGTTGCCTGATGTGGAAAATTTGACGGCTGAAGATGCCAAAGGCTTCTACGACCGGTTTTATGTGCCAAACAATGCGACGCTTGTTTTGGTCGGCGATTTCAATTCGGCAAACGCCCTGACCTCAATAAAGAAATACTTTGGCGCCTTCACGCGCTCTGCTACACCTATTCCGATAATTCGTGCCAAGGAGCCCGAGCAGAGAGCCGAGCGACGAGTCTTGATGAAATATCCCGGCAAGACTGAGTTACTCCAGGTTTCCTATCATGCCCCATCCATTGCGGAACAGGACAGCGCTCCTATGGCTGTTCTGGAAAAGCTGCTGAATGCGAGTATTTCCGGAAGATTGAAGACCAAATTGATGGAGCCGAAGATTTGTGCCGGTGCGAATTGTCAGTTTGAACTCAAGCACGATCCGGGTTTGATTACGTTTACCGCGACTCCGGCGTCAGGTCAGTCGTTGCAGAAGACTTTAGATGCAATAGATGGTTTGATTGCTCAGTTGAGAAGTCAAAATGTCAGTGAAGCGGAATTGCGCCGCGCGAAAAATCAGGCTGAATTCGCCTGTTTCTCCGAACGAGATGGTCCATACCGGACGGGTTTCTACGTCGGATATTTCGACAGTATCAGTTCTTGGAAAAACGCTTACACCTGGCCGGAAAGATTGCGCACCGTGACCAGTGCTGATTTGCTTCGGGTGGCACGTCTTTATCTACTCCCGGAAAATCGCGTTGTTGGTTTTCTATCTTCTTCGACAACTCCCAAACCGGCTCCACAGCAGCCTTCCACGCCTCCTTCGAAGCAAAGTCCTCCCAAGACTCCGCAAGCCGATACGCACATAGACAAGAATCACGGACATACGCCGATAAGCTTTGAAGTTACGAAGCAAACGCTCGTCGGCTATAAGAAGGATGATTCGGCGAGCTCTCCGGAAGTGTTGAGACTGGCGCTTAAGCCTTCTTCTGCCAAGCCCGAGCCGGCAAAGAGCGCCGACAAGAAGACTGCTGCAAAAGGTTCTGAAACGAAGAAAGCGGAAACTTCAAAGGCTGTCGATTCGAAAAAAACAGATTCCAAATCTGCCGATTCGAAGAAAGCCGATACCAAATCAGGTGATTCGAAGAAGGTTGATACAGCAAAAGCGGCTGACGCAAAGAAACCCGATGCTGCCAAAGCTGCTGATCAGAAGAAGACCGAGCCGACCAAGGCGGGCGCCAACACGAGTACTGCAAAACCAGTCGCCAACACGAGTACTGCCAAACCAGTCGCGCCAGTTGCGACCAGTGCGCCTGCACGCACTGCTGTGACAAAGACCAGCGCTCCTCGGCCACCGGCCGGCAGCAGCCTGCACACCGGGCATTACACCCGAAAGGTTTTACGCAACGGGCTTACGGTCATCGCTTTTGAAAGTCGCTTGTGTCCGATTGTTCAGATCAGCGGGGCAATACGAGCAGGTGAGGCATATGAGCCGACTGCTAAGCCCGGACTGGCGATGACACTTGCAAATGCGCTGAATTATGGAACTCAGCACGCGACTAAAGCACAATTGCAAGCCGTGCAGGAAGATCTCGGATTGCCACCACAGGCGATGCTCAAGTTTGAGCCGGGTGTGGAGCAGATTACTTTTCAAACACGTTGTCTTGCAAGAGATATGGTCCAGCAACTGGGGATTGTTGCCGAGTCTCTGTCTTCTCCGGCCCTGGCTGATGCAGAATTGGAAAAGGCGAAGCAGGATGCGATTTCACAATTGCGTCGTTCTGATGAAACTGTCGCTGCTCGAGTAAATCGAGCATTGATGCGCAGTTTATTGGCAACTAATTCGCCTCACTTCCCTTCCGATCCTTCGGAAAAGTCGAAAGTGATAGAGGCTTTGAAACAGAGCGAGATCAAAGATTATTACAATGCCACCGTCGGACCCGGCAGCACCATGATTGTGATTGCGGGGGATTTCGACGGTGAGCAGGCGATCAAGTCCGCAGAGGCAGTTTTCGAAAATTGGCAGACTAATTCGCGTCTGGCTGGAGAACCAAGTTTGGTGCCCTCGACCAGGCGGTCGTTGAAAGTCTCGGTGCCAACGAAGGACCGCTCTCAGACAATGGTTTGCATCGGCAAACTGGTAAAGACCTCTCCGAGCGATAGAGATTTTTGCAATCTTGCCATTGCCGATTGTGCTCTAACGAACCATCCGATTTTCTCTCGTCTTGTTCAGCGAGATACTGACGAAGCAGTTTTGGCGACCAGTCTCTCTACAGAAGATATCAATTCGAGATTCCAGTCTATCGGCGGTTTAACGTCGTGGTCGTTAATCATCCCTACCGAGCCGGAAGCCGTTGCTCGTGAAGTGAATACGATTAACAATGAATTGAAAGCTTTCGTACAAAAGGGAATGACGCCTAACGAAATCCAGGAAGTGAAAAGATATCTTTCCGGTGTCATTTGCGTGCGCTATATGCCCAACTTGTCGGCTGCCGCCAAGAGCGTGCTGGACGCCGCTTTGGAACGTGCTGAAGGCGACTTTGTGGGTGAGTTGCTTTTGAAAATCGCCAATGCTGACGCCGAGTCGATTAACCGGTTTATAAGGAATGTCTTCCGTCCCGATCAATCGACTCTGGTAGTTGCTGGTGACAAGCAGGCTGTCAAGCAAGTGCAGCCCAAGCTCGATTCAGACTCGAGAGTGCGCACTGGTGCCGCTGAAGCTCGAGCAAGCGAGCAGCCGGAAACGATCTCCCCTCAGTAAAATTTCAAGCCTGGTTGCCAAGTCGTTTCGATACAAGTATGAAAATTTTTGCGAAGTCAAGGAACGGTCTCGTGAAAGTTGAGCTGCCGTTAATGTGAATCCGATATGCGCTGCTTCGCCCTCAAATATGTGCCAATCTGGTTTTCAAGAGCGTCGAATCGCTCACCGGTGGAGGTCTTTAGCTGCCACCATCGGTGGTTACGCAATTGTGAAATCCTAGACGGCTGGACCGCCTCCATTTAATCTACTTTTTCTGAAGGTTGTCATTTATTTAATGTGTCTAGCCAACCAAGGCGCTTTTCCCTGTCTGTGTACGCAATTTGGGAGGTTGTAAAATTCCGCAACATCAACCCTGGCGGGAATCTTGAGACTTAGTGAAGATGTTTGACTTCCGGCGTCAAATTCCGATAAGATGCAGTGTCGGTCATTTAGGTAATCCCAGTGTCAGACATTCTTAGGCAAAACCCCGGTGTAAATGTGATGACTACAGTAGCCAGTCGCGACAGAGACACAATTGAAATCGAGCCGCTTCCCGAGTACGTTCGTGAGGAACCAGGCTTCAAGAAGGACGTCTCAAACGCCATGCCGTCTCTTAATCCTTCCTCCAATGTCACTTCATCAGGAAGCTTTGAACGATGGGAGCGTTCACCAATTGTGGAAACCGAAGAACAACATTCAGATGTTTTAGAAGCTCTTTGGCCAGGAGTGCATCATGATTTTGAGCGCACTGCCAATACTCCGAAGAGAGGTCCTAGCTTTTATTTGACGATCGGATTCATGGGCGGCGCTATCGTCTCCATGTTGGGTGTCTGGGGATTCTCCACGGTGTCATCCGTGGTGGCGAATGCCGGCAGCGGCAGCCCCAGCAAGATCGTTGTGACTCAAGGGCAGCAGGGCAAGGCACAAGCCGGAGCCCCTCAAGCTGCATCACCCGTAGCGGCAGGGACAGACGTTATCGTCCCCCTGGCTACAACGTATGAAGTCCAGAACGGCGACACCCTTGCTGTAATTGCTTTGCGCAATTACAAGCACGCCAGCCCGCGCTTGTTGGATGAAATCTGCCGCGCTAATGGCATGCGAAATGCAAACGTTCTCAGTCTCGGACAAAAGATCACCCTTCCGGAATATCATCGCGCCACCAGCCAAGTAGCATCGACAACAAGCAATCCTATTCAATAGTTCGCTTTATGTAGGATTGAGAGGAATTGTCACGCTCGACGCTCACGACAGAGGACGTACTTGCTCTTCTTAACGAGCGGTTGTCTTCGTACGAGCATCGGCCGCAACAAATCGAACTTGCTCATGCCATTGAGCGCACGTTCAACACGCAGCAGACTGGTCTTTTCGAAGCCGGTACAGGCATCGGCAAGAGTTTTGCGGCGTTGATTCCGGCTATTTTGTCGGGTAAGAAGGTGGTCGTTTCGACAAACACGATCGCTCTTCAAGAGCAATATATCAATAAGGATATTCCTGCTCTCAAAGAAATTCTGCCATTTCATTTTGATGCCGCGCTTATGAAAGGGCGCGGCAATTATCTCGGTTTGCGCCGTTTTGAAGATCATCTCCTCGAACAATCGATCGATGAAGAATTCGTTGATTGGGTGCATGATACCGAAACTGGTGATATGTCGGAGTTGGACTTCGTACCTCCTTTGGATGTCTGGTTGGAGGTGAATTCGGATTCTGATGATTGTTTCCGCAATCGTTGCCCGAAATTCGCCGAATGTTTCTACTTCGAAGCTCGCCGCCGCGCCGAGAAAGCAGACATACTCGTTGTAAATCATGCGCTGCTGCTCGCTGATGCTGCTTCATACGGAAATATTCTTCCGCAGTACGACATGCTGATAGTTGATGAGGCTCATCATCTGCCCGATGTGGCGACTGATGTTTTCAGCAACGGCATCAGTAATCGAGGCGTCCGCATAACGGCTTCCAAAGCGTTGAAGAAAGTGCAAGCGCCGCTCGGGTTGATTCGAGACCTGGAACTGGAGTCCACTGAGTTTTTCCACCGTCTGGCATATGCATTCCCGGCGATGAAAACTCGCATCCGCGAACCGATTGACGGAGCGCATGAGTTTGCACTTACTCTTAAGCAACTCAAAAAGTGGCTGGAAGACGAAACTTTCGAAGGCGTCCTTGATGTCGGTCAAGAACGCGAACGCGCCCGCCTCAAAGCAAAGGCGATCATCTCTACCCTGGGTGGATATATCAATTGCTTGGAAGTGATGGCAAAGCCCGATCCTAACTGGGTTTTGTGGATTGAGAAGGGAGACAACTCCTTTTCAAAAGTGGAAGTCGTAGCAGCTCCTCTGGATGTATCCGGATATATCCACGACTATGTATTGGACAAAACCGGGCTGTCTTCATCGGTATGGATGTCGGCAACTCTCGCCACCGGGGGCGAGGATCCTTTCGCTTATTTCAAGCGTTCGTGCGGAATGCAGGGGCATGTCATTCAGTCTAGAGTTTCCAGTCCCTTCGATTTCGAAAAACAAGCGTTGCTCTATCTGCCGAGAAACCTGCCTGAGCCAAACACCAAAGAATTTTTGATGAAAGCGTGCGACGAGATTGAAAGGATTTTGGAACTTTCTGATGGGCGCGCGTTTGTCCTTTTCACAAGCCGTTCTTCACTCGTCCAGAGTTTTGAATATCTGGCCCCTCAACTGCCATTCCCAGCCAAGCGCCAGGGAGAAATGCCCAGGAAGAAGCTGGTTGAGTGGTTTCGTGAGACACCGAAAGCGGTGCTTTTCGGAACTTCCACCTTCTGGGAAGGAGTATCCGTGGAAGGCGAGCAGCTGAGCTGCGTCATTATCGACAGAATTCCTTTCCAATCGCCCGATGACCCGGTCTATGAGGCTAAATGCGAGGCGATGAAGCAAGAAGGCGAGTGGAGTTGGTTCAATGATCTCGCTCTGCCTCACGCGACCATGCGTTTAAAACAAGGCGTGGGAAGGTTGATTCGCACAAAAAAAGATGTAGGAATCGTTTCCATTCTCGATGCGCGTATGACTGGAAAGCAGTATGGACGGCGGATATTGGAATGTCTGCCGGGGATGCGAATAGTGCGCTCTCTGAATGGCATGAACACACTGGAAGATGTTTTTGGACCGCGAATTCCGGAAAAGCAAACGAGTGATACCCCCAACGAAGTTTCCGCAGGTGAACCAAACAGCCAAAGTCCAAAGAAGTCTGGAAAAAAGTCCGGCAAAAATGCCGGCAAGAAGTCCGGCAAAACTTCGAGTGAAGAGCCCGGTTCTGGGTCTGGCGTAAAAGAAGACGCTGGGGATTATTCGCTTTCCAGCTCGGAATCCGGAATAACGTCGTGGCGAATTAACACCAACGAAATCGGCGAGTGGTCCACCAAATAGTGCACGATCGGATCCTTTTTCATCAAGAAAAAGGTCGGAGATTGAGCGCCTATTGTTGTCGTTCCCACGAATAGCAAGTCAGCTTTCAGCTCAACTGCAGCTTTTACAATACCCATCGCCACTTCGCCGATGCGTACTTCGCCTGTAGCGTCGATGCCCTGCTCTTTGAGTTTGGCCACCACATCATCGATTTGCGATTTCGCCTTATCGACCGGACGGTCGGATGAGATTAGTTGCGCGACAACACCGACCTTATTAGGGTCGGGTACCATGCGAACCAGAATGACCTCTGCTCCCAGTGCTTTGGCGTGACGAGCTGCTGCCTCGACGGTGCGAGCGCTTCTTTTCGGGCTGCTGAAAGCGACTACGAATCGCACTTTTAGTCTCCCTTTCTCATCGCATTATCCCTTCCATACGGCTCTGATCAGAAGATAGCTGACTGCTGCCAGCGTGGCTGCGACAGGCAATGTCAGAACCCACGCTAAAACGATTAATTTGAGGGTTTTCGGATTGAGCTTTTCAGCTCCGTGCATTGGGATCGTACCGCCGGCGACGGCAGAACTCAAGGTGTGAGTAGTACTGATTGGAGCACCGATTGCCGACGCGACCATGATAATCATGGCCGTACTCATCGACGCACCGAAGCCTTGCGCGTGGCTCAAGCGCTCGCGGCTGATTTTGGTTCCTACAGTGCGGATAACGCGCCAGCCGCCGATAACGGTACCCAGTGCAATTGCGGTCGCCGCCGAAGCTTTCACCCAGAGTGGAACTTCTCCCAGCGTATAGCCATATTTTGCAAAATGAGTAGCCAGGATCAGGGTGATGATGCCCATTGTTTTTTGCCCGTCATTGCTGCCGTGGCTAAAACTTACCGAGGCACTCGAAAGTATATGCAACCATCGCATCAGCTTCGGATGGTGCTGCGTGCTGCTGCCCGGATCTTCTTTGTCTTTGGAAAGTTGCAAAGCGAGCCAGGTAAAGACAATGCCTGCGACAAATCCGGTCAATGGCGAAATTAAGAGCGCCATTAGAACCTTATACAGCTCGTGCGTGTCCACGCCATTTACACCAGCGGCGGTGACACCGGCTCCAAACAGACTGCCGATAAGGCAGTGCGAAGAGCTCACTGGAATGCCGAACCACCAGGTGATGACGTTCCATAAGACAGCAGCGACCAGGACCGCTACCACTATTGACAGCGTTACTGCATCTTGCGGGATGATTTTTGTGATTACTTGGGCGACTGCCGTACCGACTATGAGCGCACCCAGAAAGTTCAAAATCCCGCTCATAACAATCGCTACGCCGGGTTTGAGTGCTTTTGTATATATAACGGTAGCTACTGCGTTGGCTGTGTCGTGGAAGCCATTCACGAAGTCGAATCCGAGCGCAAGGGCAATCGCCAGAATTGCGATTGCTGTATCGACGTCCAGGCTCATCTCTGTTTTGCCTCAGCCGACCGGCTAGACCCAGGTCGGAAATCTCGGAAGTTGCTTGTCACAAGCAATAAATAGCAGCCCCGAGGTTAAGGGCGGGCTAAGTAATTCGGAATGTAAAAGACTTACAAGCTAAACACTGCTTCAGCCGGCTCAAGATAAGTGGGATCTAAATAAACCCACAAGTCGCCGGGGCGCCAGCTCAAGGGCTTGCGCAGTATATATCTGTAGACGAAAAGCTTTTGTATGATGCGCCGGGCGGTAGGATTATCTTCCCCACGCGGGTCGTTTGCCAACCGAGTGCGCAATTGCATCGCTTCTCGTTTCGTATAACATAGCGCTGGTCCGCCATTGGCTCCCTTCGAACGACAAAGAATTGCAATCTTCCCGCTCGGTTGGGGCCACCCCAGTACAAAGTATCCATCGTTGTTCATAACTATCTATGATAATTCATGTTGCCGGAAAGTCCAGTGAAGCCTAGCCAATAATGCTCAGTTTCGGAAATATAGTCATTCTGCACCCAGCCGCTATAGGTGATGCCATGTTGGCGACACCTGTAGCCGCCGCTCTCAAGCTAAATTACCCCGGGGCCAAAATTACTTACTGGAGTCACCCGGTCCTGCGCCAGCTTTTGCTCGGTTTGAATCCACACGTCGATGAATTTATAGATTTTTCGAGAGACCAGGGTTTTTTCCAAATGGTCAAACAGATCGAATCGATGAAGCCGGATCTCTTTGTCGATCTTTCCAATTCCAGCAAACTAAAATTTCTGCCCTGGTTCACTCGTGTGCCGATCGTCCGCTACCACAAGCAGCGGACCGATTCAGTGCCAACGATGCATGCCGTCGACAATTTTTTGGCGACTGTGAAACACCTTTGCCCGGAAATGCCGGACCCCTTGTTTCCTTCGATTTTTCCAGAGGCGTTGGCAAAGGAAGTTTTGGAAAAGATAAACTCCGATGGAAATTTCTCCGCGCATCCCTTAATAGCGCTGGTACCCGGGGTCGGCAAGCACCGTCCGCATCGAGCATGGATTCAAGATGGATGGATATACCTGATTCGCAATCTCCTGGAGCGAAAACAATTTCGCTTGCTGCTCATTGGCGGTGAAGATGATGCAGAACTCTGCGAGAGTATCAATAAGGATGCCGGCAATGTTTGTGTAAACGTGGCAGGGCAGCTCACACTTTCGGAAACAGCCGCCGTGCTGAGGCGCTGCATATTTGCCATCTCCGGCGATACCGGTCCGGCCCATTTGGCAGTTGCGGTAGGCACTCCCGTGATTGGTCTTTACGGCGCAACTTATCCGCAGCGCAGCGGACCCTTTGGATATTCAGTCATGACCATCGATCAGAGCAAAGCTTGCCGTTGTCACGGTGCCAAGTTCTGTCAGGTCGCCAGGCCGGATGGACCCGGGGAGTGTATGCATAGAATTATGCTTCCCGAGGTTATCGAAAAGGTTGATATGGCTCTAGGTATTGAAAGCGATAATGTGATTCGTGATTGAGGTGGTCGCATGCAATGCGACCCCACGCAATGCGACCCCGGGACTGAGGTGGTCGCATGCAATGCGACCCCACGCAATAAGACCCCACGAAATAAGACATCATGCCTTAGACGTTCGCAGCATTGCCCATGAAGCAGTTGACGTATGCGTTCCAGTTGCGAACGAAGTCTTCTCTGGCCATCTCTTTCACCACGTACGGTGGCAGGTCGAGTTCCATCGATTTGATTTCGCCGTGCTTGTTGTACAAGTGGCGCGTGGTCTGTCCGTGGCGGCATTCATAAGAAGCCATCGGCTTCCACTGCCCGTTCCAACGTGCTTCAACGGTGATGCTGAAGCAATTTTCCAGCTGAGGAAGATCGTTGAATACCAGGCGGGTGAAGTTCGAAAGCTTTTGCACTGTGGTCAAGCCACCTACACCCTGCGCTAATGCCACCAGCGCTGGAGGGGGAGGTGTTTCGATTTGCCTCTGTTGCACTACACAGGCAAACGCGTTTTGTGCAACGCCTGCGCTGGATGCTGCTGCCTTCGAGGTGGAAGTCAACTTTTCCAAAAGTTTGTATTCATTGAGTTCTTCTGTTGTGGGAAGAACAATGAATTGACCTTCGTGCAGCTTTTCGACAGGTTTGCCGAGACCGCCTTCTTCAATTTGAAAACCGTTGATCTTGGCTAGCAGTTTCCACATGCTGATGTGTCCCATTGATTCCAGAGACGCGGCAATCGACATCAAAGATTCGCCTTCGCGTACTTGGTAGCATTGACGGTGGCTAACTTGAGTAGATGCAAATTCAATCTGATCCAGATTGACGCTCTTTCTGTCTCCCGCGTGACGAAGCCTGTCCAGATTTCCTGCCATCTTACTGCCGGTTTCACTTTCCGAGCCGCTGTCGGGACGGCTTAGCGATCCTGCATTAGGAACAACCTTTTTAACTTCGTAGCCCGCGGACATTCGATTGTTGGAAATCGGATTGGAAGGGCTCGAGGCAGGGCGGAAATCTTGCATGCTGGCTGAGACTTCTGCTGAAACTTCGATGGTGTGGTCGAAGCTGACTGGTGGAATAAGCGGTGTATTTTGCTTGGAATTGATAGCCAGGGCAACCGAACCATCTTTTCCGTGTTTGCCAAAGAAATTACGTTTGTGAACCTCCAGTTCGTGGTCCGTCGGCAACCACATATACTGATTGGCCACCACATAGGCAACCTTCTTCTCGCCTTCCAGCCTATAGTTGACTACAGCGCGATTTATAGTGATTAGCAGTTGTACGAGACGCGCATCGCCGAGTTTTTCTTGCGCGATCGATTCGAGTGTATCTCCTTCCTTGACTAGGTATTTGGTCCGATGTTGTTGAAGCTGGGGTTTTGGTTGCGGTTCAGAGGTTTCACTACCTGCGCCCGACACTGCTTCCTGTAAACGCTCTCCCAGCCCGATGATTTGGCTGAGACTGAGCGACCCTATGCTCGGCAGCGCGTAATCAGCTGCATGTTCGCCTGTCGGCTGAATTCCCTCCATAAGTGTATTGAGTGCCGAAGGACTGAGCGAAATACCCTGTCCATCTAAAATTCGACGCACGGCAGCCGCATCGAGTAGAGCTCTAGGATCTTGTTGTTGATTGGCAGCAATATTTGCTTGATCCAACGAGCTGAGAATCTTTGCTCCTGCTTGTTGATCTTTGCTGTTGTGACGTACATGGTTGAGGATATCGGCGACCACTTGATCGACCTTGATATCAACATTTTTCTGTGCAGGCGTCGGGCAGTCAGGATTCGCCTTAACTCCGTGCGCAGCAACTTGGTCGCTGTTTCTTGCGATCATGATATTGGGTTGAGCCAGTTGCTGTTGATTTCCAAGCTGGCTCTGTGCGATTTGATTTTGCTCGCCTTTATTAATTGCATTTGCGTCGTTGCGAACAGCATCGTTTCTAGTCTGTTGTTGACCATTTGCAATCATCTGGTTGCCTTGGATTAAGGCATTAGATTGATTAGCGTTGAGTTGGATGTTTTGTTCGAAAACTCTTGCATTTCCATCGAGTTTTAAAGGCTGGCTGCTTTCTGATCCTTTGATAATTGCTTGCTCTGCCGCTCTGACTATCGCGTCAGAGAGTCTGACGTTTCTATCGCCTGTTTGAGCATTGTTCGCCAACGTATCTTGTACTTTGA
Source organism: Candidatus Obscuribacterales bacterium (assembly GCA_019745505.1). GTDB lineage: Bacteria > Cyanobacteriota > Vampirovibrionia > Obscuribacterales > Obscuribacteraceae > QKMZ01. The sequence continues at coordinate 25,993 of JAIETE010000157.1, forward strand.
TGCTCATCTCGTTGGTGCGAACAACTGCGTCGGCGGACTTAGTCGTGAGTTCGCCTGCGGCTTTGACTCCTGCATCTTGAACTTTTTGAGCAGATGCGATCTCGCTGACTGGTTT
>JAIETE010000251.1 GCA_019745505.1 Candidatus Obscuribacterales bacterium
CTGGCTGCCCTTGCGTCGTCTCCGATCGAGCGGCTGGTGATCAACGACGTCGGTCCGGTGCTCGAGCCAAAGGCCATTGCCCGCATTGGCGCCTACCTCGGCGAGCCGCTGCGCTGGGACAGCGTCGAAGAAGCCGCCGATTACTCAGGCGCAGACACTGCGCTTGCCCTCATAGCAGCTCATTTCGGCGGCGATGCGGAAGAGCAATTGCAGTTTCTTCTGCGCCTGCTCAAGTACATTCACGTCAACCAATATACGCTAGGAGGAATCAAACGCGAATCTTTCCTGGCTTTGCTTGACGCGGCGGAGGACTTAATCGCGAAAGCCTATGCTCCGGGCAATCCCTGGGCGCAGGCTGATTCATTTCTGAAGCTCAGCCAAACCTGCAACGCGTGCTCGCAGAAAGCTCTGGATTATGCGGTGAAGTCGCTGGATAGCCTCGATAAATGCGTCGGCGATCCTTCGTATGAAGAAAAGCTTTCTGAGATCCTGCTCTATATGGAAAGGCTCGGTCAGCTGCAAGAAGGGGTCTATCCTGCCCTTCGCAAAAGAATTCTTTGCTGCCTGGGTGTCGACCACAGCAGCGGTATACCGCTGCGCCGCCACTTTTTCGCAGCGAGGAATTATCTGGCGGTTGACGATCCTGACGCCGCTCTGAGTGTGTTGTTGCCGTTCTATGGTCTTGCAAAGAACGATAATGATTTATCTCAGCGACAGGATTTGTGCAGGCTGCTGGGCGAGGCCTATCTCCGGAAGTCAGACTTTACCAATGCCGTTGTCTGCTTTGGTGAATGCGACGTGAGCGAAAGCGACCACGATCTCCTGAAACTTATGGCCGATGCTCATTATGGAGGGGGCAATATAGCTACGGCCGCGTCGCTATACAAGCTTGCCTATGAGAAGTGCTTGGTGGAGCAGGACTTCGGCCATTAAGTAGCTGAATCCTGTAAAGGGTCAGGCAAAAAAGCAGTGTGAAGCAGGGCGAAGGAAGTTTTCCTTGATTCTTCCTTTGCTCTGACTCACAAGAACCATCGAGAGAATGCACGAATCTTAAACGCAACGTTTTGAGCCCAGGATTGGTTTCAGAGCGTATGTGGCCGCTTGGGGTTAGAAGCCCGGTTTCGAACCCTTGCACAAGCAACACGGAAGTGTTTGCTTGCGCTTGCTTGAGCCGACGGTAGGAAATCGGCATCAGTGCGACCCACTTTTACGAACAGGCAAACTGCCTTGAGAAAAGGAACCGAACATGAACACGATCACGCTCTCCATTCCCACCGAATTTGCTCTGATTTTGATGAGCTTCGCGACGATTTTCATCACCAAGATCGGCGTGTCCATTCTTTACATGATGCAGCGCGGAGAGAATTCGCTTGTCGGATTCATCATGCTGGGCGCGACCGTGATGCGCGTGTTTGTCTCGTTTGCAGCGGCGGCTGTCATCGGCATACTGGCGGCCAATTATGGCTGGTCATGGACTTTTGTATTCGGGGTTTCCGCCGCAGTGGGCGTCGTCGGCGCGCATATTCCTTTTGTTCGCGGCTGACACTGCCGACCGTGGTCGGTCTCAACAAGCAAGTCTGCGTCGTTCGACGCAATCAGAAAGGAGCATGGTATGACAATCATCATGGCTAAATTTATCGTCTCCACCGTTCTCGGCTTCGCCTTCGGTTTCGTGAGCTTGAGGGGTGGGGCTGAAAACCCGCTGGGCCCGGTCTGGTTCGGTGCCTTTGTTTTGTCTGTCGTGGCATTCGTGGCTGCAGCCCTGATCTTTGTCTTCGGGCAAGAACTTCCGTGGGCGTCATTCGGCTTGATCGAGTGGCTCTTAATTGTCATGGACATCGGTTATCTGCTGGGCGGGATTACTGCTGTGATGATCGACCAGCGTTGAGGCGCAAGCTGATCAGTGCGCATTCGCACTCTGTCTGAAATGCGCGCAGTGCTTTAGTCTCACCGGGAGCGCTTGCTGCAGTCTGAACAGCCAATCGTGCTGTTTTGGCTTGCAGTGAGTCGCTCTCGGAATTAGTTTTTTTACCTATATCTACTAATGCATACAGTGGAACTTATCCGAAAATCTGAGTTAAAAGCGGGCAAGGCTGTAATCGGTTTCTTCCGGTTTGTCGATGACATCAATTCTTTCTTGCCGTTTAATTGCATTCGCAATGCTTATGCTGACGGGCAGGGCGACAAATTCATAGAGAACCTTGACCAGGTAAACGGTAATCATGGTTTGGCTTAACTCCGGCCAGGCAATGATCCCGACAAATGCGACGGGAAAAAAAATCGATGTGTCGACTGCTTCGCCCACGATAGTTGATGCTAGAAATCTCCATCCTTGCTTTATTCCCCCCTTTCCACCTTGTTTGAACTTGAGTTTGGATATGACAATGCTATTGGTAAATTCGCCGAATACATAGGCAAGAAGGCTTGCCGCTGCTACTCTTGGTCCGGTGCCGAGAATGGTCATGTATGCTTCTTGATTGTGCCAGAATGGTGCCGGAGGCCACAGCCCTAAAATCCAGTATGCAAAACCGGTGAAGGCTTGCGCTCCCAACCCCATCCAGATGATGCGCCTGGAGCGCTGGTAACCGTATACTTCAGTGAATATGTCATTGAAAATATATGTGATTGGAAAGACCAGTGTTGCGCCGCAAATGTTGAATGGTCCAATGGCGATAAACTTGGATGCCATGGACATAGTGAGAACAAGCGCCGTTATGTAAATGCTGGTGAGCAAGCTCAAGCACTTTGGTTCAAGTGCCGCGATGGTTGCTTGAGCGCCTTGCCCGTCTGCTGCCGAGAAAGGGTTTTTGGCTGATTGTTCTGTTTTGCTCAAGTCAACTGTCGGGCTGCAGGGGATATGGCGTGATTTCCTATAGTCCAACGGGGTACTGGTGAATGCTGCAGCCGGCGCTTCCGTTGATGGGAGTGACTGTGATTTTCGAATCTTTCCCATTGGGGCCGGACGGCTCTACTTTGACTGCGCAACCTTTGCCCGATACTTCACCGTGCATGCCTTCCGGCACCGTGACGCTCACTTCAGAAGGACTCTTCATTGAACCTTCGTCATCTTTGGCCTTGCTGGCCATAATTATTGGCGCTGTATTGTCACCGGAATGCAAGCCGAATGTGTTGCCGAATGCGTCCGGCAGGTTTGATGCAGCGTCCCTGTTTAGAGCTCTTATTTCTGCAAGGCTGACATCGCCCAGTCCGGAGCCTTGAGGATGTGCACTGGGTGTCGACTCATGCAAGCTGGCAACGTCGGAATAAGTATGTAGTGTCATGTGATCACCAATAGTAAGTAGAAGCGACTGGCAATGCTTGCCGTGTGCGGATTGTCCGACATCTAAGCAGCAACGGAGTCAAATATTCGTAAAATTGTGTCTTGCACTGAGAGTGTCGCTGAAATTTTGCCGAAACCGGCCTGTTTGAATAGGTTGCGCTAGCAGAAGAGTGAATTGGAGCTTCTTACGTTTGATGATAATTTGACAGCTCGCGCGATATAAACGATTCACGAGTTGCGCGCAGGCAAATACACGCGCTGTCGTTTTGAAGAGAGTGATACTACCGGTGGTGTATCGTCTTTTCCTGTGCTTCGCTGATTATATCTGCGAAACCTAATTTGCGTTGGAAAAACATAATGGATATGCAGCTCGGAAGAAAAATCCGGGCCTTTTGTGCTATTATAGTGGTATCGCATATGGTGGCGCTTCGCTATCCTTGAAGAATGTTAAAAGGTTTGGCTTCCGGCTTTTGAAGCCTGCCTGCGCGCCAGTCGGAAATTGCCGCCGGTTGTGAGATTCGCGTAAGCATTGCCAGTTTTGTATAGAGTTTTTTCTTGGTGGATTTCGTTGCCTGTTGCTTGACTGCCGCGCCGCGCGGCATTCAAAGTGTTGATATCTATGTTCTTTTCCTTTTCGGCAAACAGGTGAAATCTCTGGCTTAACGCCGCACTCGCCGCAACATCTCAATATTTTTCATCGCACACTTTGTGCGCATATGGAAGTCGACTTGCAGTTCAGGTAGCTTTGCTCGATGCCAGTCACCTTTTCTGGCTGGTATCGAGCAGCGCTATGCGTTGCGAAGAACCGAGAGGTTGTTCATGCTTGACACTGATACAGTTATGCGACTCATGCACAGGGCTCTTTTTGGAAAGGAATCGTGCGTCCTTTTCGTCGGCATAAAATTATTCGGTGCATTTCTGCAGCTCTCCGGCGCCGCATCATTGGAAGCCGCTCTATGGTCTGCAATCCCCTGGTTGGGATCGCTTTTCGTGGACGTCATCTGGTATGCGATACCGGTGTTGTTGAAGAAGATAGCGCCGCTGATTCGACTGCCGACTGTACCCTGGCGTGAAAGTGCAATGTCAGTGATGGCGTGGCTTCGGCTGCGCTTCTCATTTGCTTAAGGCAGAACGGGAGGACGAAAACTCGTCCTCCCTCTGCTCGAGCTTTGCTGAATGTGCAGGAGTAGATATCTCAATCTGCGCATTCAGGAAAGCTTGACTTTCCTGTTGTTGAAGCTCCTCACCCGATAAAGGAGGTTTGCGAATGAAGACAAACGTGCTCGTTCGGCTCGTCGGCGAATTTGAATTTCGCTGCGCTCAGCTGGTTCTATACGTGGTTCTTAGCGTGTATGCCGGCTGGGTTTGTACGCCGAGCTTCCCGTTCGGCTTCTGGCAAGGGTTGATCGTGCTGCTAATCGTGGAGGTATTGGCACTGCTGTGCGCGATTGCTTACGGCGGTTTGACTGCCTCAGCAACAAAAGAGTGAATGCGTGTCCCGACCGAATTGAGGACAACGCAAGATAGCTCGGCTTCGGTCGAGTTGGAACCGCAGACCGTAACGCCACTGTCAGTGGTGTTGAACGGTGCTGCAATCTGCCAAATAGGGCGAATGTGCCCTGAAAACGGAGAATTATCATGGAACTGATCAAAAAGAATCCGAAGACCGCTGCGACTCTCGGCGGCATTTCGCTGATCGCCTTCTTCGCTGCAATGTCTGCTTTGCCGCCGTCCGGAGTTTTGAAGAACCCGCCGGCGAACCTTGATCAGCCTACCCCTGCTGAGAGGATTTCTCAGCTCGATAAGCCGAATGTCATCGTCACCAACAACGAGATTATTCTGCCCGACGGGCAGAAGGTAACGTGGCGGACGACGACGGGGGAGCATGTCGGCGACTCGCATGCCAACCAGCTGGTTGACACCTCGTCCCTGCCCAATTTCCTGGGCTCCGCTGTGTCTGGATTCGGCTGGCTTGTCTACAACCTGCTCATTCCTGCCGGTATCGCCACCATCTTTTTCCGCTGGGTTTTCGGCCAGGGCTTGCCCGGCGCGAATCTTCTCAGGGGAAATATGGGCGGCGGCGGCGGATTCCCCGGCGGCGGCATGCCCGGCACTGCTGGTAATACCGCCGGCAAGGAGATGGGTCGCTGGGTGAAACCCGAGGAGATCAGCATTCCGGGCTTCGACGCTGTGGCCGGCGTCCCGGAAGCTGTCACTCAGATGAAAAAGATGAAGAAGAAGATTCTCCAGCAGGCGCGAACTGTCGCGCGCGTCAAGGAGATCGAAGACGAGAAGCCGGTTGCCAATCCGGCCAAGAAGGTGGCGCTGACTGTCGAAGAGCTGATGCTCAAGGCCAAGGAGCATATGGCGGCCTCGACCTTCGGCGGCATCATCCCGAACTGCGCGCTGCTGATCGGACCGCCCGGTACGGGTAAGACGCTGCTCGTCAGCGCCCTTGCCAAAGAGTGCGGCGTGCCCTTCTTCAGCATCTCCGGTTCCGACTTCGTCGAGATGTTCGTCGGCTTGGGCGCCGATCGCGTTCGTCGCATGTTCGCTGATGCGCGCTCGAACCGTCCCTGCATTCTCTTTGTCGACGAGATTGATGCTGTCGGCGCAGCCCGTGCCAATGGCGTCAATTCGAATCCGGAGAAGGATCAGACCCTCAACCAGATGCTCGTCGAGCTTCAGGGCGTCGGTACTGAAACTTCCAACTTCGGCCTCTGGATCATCGCTGCCACCAACCGCGATGACATTCTCGACCCGGCGCTCATGCGTCCGGGCCGCTTCACCTGGAAGGTCCGGGTCGATCCGCCGAACACCGAAGGTGCCGTCAAGGTGCTCAAGGTGCACGTGAAGAAGCGCGGCATGAAACTCGACGAAAGCGTCGATCTCTTTGCTTTCGCTTCGGTTCTGCCGGGTCTTTCCGGCGCGGATCTGGAGAACGTCATCAATGAGACTGCGCTTTTCGCGGACGAAACGCGAGAAGCGGAGATTGAGTCCCTGCTCGCCGGCGGACATTCGCAGGAAGAAGCCGAGCGGCTGGCGACCAAAAAGACCGTGACTCAGGAGGACCTTTTCGAGGGACTTCTGCGCCACCTGATGGGTCTGAAGAAGGAGGCGGTTCAGTCCTTCCTCTCCATTCTCAACACCACGGTGCATGAAGGGGGTCACGCTCTGGCGACTGCTTATGAAAGGCATGTCGGCCGCTCCAAGGATCGTGTCCGCTTTATCGTGGTCGAGCCGCGCGGTAATGCCGGCGGCGTGTGCTTCAAGACTCCGGATGAGGCGAGCGGCACCAAGAGCATCAGCTCTGTGGATGCCGATGCCGTGTGCGCCTTCGGCGGCTCGGCGGCTCAGCTGGTGGTCTTGAAAGAAAAGGACTCGGGACCGGACAATGACTTTGAAGTCGCGTCCGACATGATTTACCGTGCCATCGCCCGTTGGCACGCCGATGAAAAAATCGGTCCGATCTCGCTGGGTAAGCGCGGCCAGATGATGGCCACGCAGATGGGAGATCAGGCGCGCAATATGATCGACGAAGCTTGCCGCCTGCGCAGCAAGCAGCTCTATGCGCGTTCGTGGTGGATCATGAAGCTCTTCGTCAAGTCCGAGCATCTGTGGACGATGTATCGTGAAATTCTCGAGAAGAAGGTGATGCGTCAGGACCGCTTCGAGGAACTCTTTGCGCTCATGCTCAAGGACGTCGAGGCGCATCCCGATTGGCAGACCCAGAGCCTCGAGGACTTTATCCGCGCCGGCGGCGATTTTGCCGACTGGACGCCTCCGCGCCTGGATGACGCCACCGTGGAATTCGTGGACCGCCAGGTCGAGAGCCTGCGCAAGTTCTACGAGTCCCTGCCCAAGGCTTCCGAGCCCGAGGCTGGCACCGCGGCTCTGCTGGCCGGTTGAGGGCAGCCGGCGGCTGCCTTTAGCGGTGTGCGGAAAACCTAAGCGCTGATCAACGGGGAGGACGGAGATTTCCGCCCTCCTCAATTTTTGAAGGCAGGCATTCGGCCTGTCTTTGAGTGTCGCTCGAAATGCAATGGAGAAGACATGCTTACGGAGAAATCTTGTGAAGCGCTCAAGAAGGTCAAGCCCGACACGGTCGTTCGCTTTCAGATCCTCGACTTCAAAACCGAGGTGCCGACGCTGATGGCTGCTGACTGCCATGCGCTCAGGGCTGCCGGCGCGAGTGTCGATTCGCACGGCACCAATATGTCTGCCGAAATCTGGGTGATCAACACCAAGTGGTCGCCTGCCGTCGAGCGCGTTTTGCAGGCAAGCACGTTGCGCTACAAGTTCCTCGCCCGCCCTGCCTAGGAGTTTGTCGATGAACGCAGTCAAGACCGTTGAAATTCTCTGGCAGCAAGGCCGGCAGCGCATCGTAAACCGAGGCGACTATCGGATGCTGGGCACTCGCAAAGTCGGAGAATTGCGCCTGGAGGCTCAGCAAGAAGGCTCGACCGTCTGGTGCCTGGTCGCAGCATCCGAATATCTCGGCTTTCCTCGTTGTGGCTATAACAGCCGCAGCCAGGCGCTGACTCACTTGCGTGAGGAAGCGACCGCCAGAGTTTTCATGGCGGCTTAGTCAAATATCGAGATTTGGTGCAGCAAAAATGTCCCGGCAGAGCTAGCTGCGATGCCGGGATACCTATCAACTCAATACAAGAGGACCAATTGATGTCCAACATTGAAAACATCCCTCTGCCTGGCGAAGAAGCTTTCATCGCCCAGGTCTTGGACGCCGTGCTCGAGAAGCAGCGCCGCGAACATCGCCCGGGCGAAGTGGCGCGCCGCAATCAGCACGCCAAGTCTCATGGCGTCGTCAAGGCTCGCTTCCGGGTTCTGTTGCAGATGTCCAGCATGCGAGTCGGTCTCTTTGCCGAACCTCGCGTGTATGACGCGCTGGTGCGGTTCTCCAATGGTGGCGGCGGTCCCAATCAGCCCGACGCGCTGCCGAACGTCCGCGGCGCGGCTATAAAAGTGTTGGGCGTGCCGGGTAAGAAGCTGCTGCCGGGCGAGGAAGATTCTCTCGAGCACGATTTCCTACTCGCCAATCATCCGACCTTCTTCTGTTCTTCGATAGAAGAACTTCTTTTCCTGATGAAGGGCGACAAGCGCAAGCTTCTGCTCGAGCATCCGCGGCTTGCGCTGCGGCTCGGTCAGTCCTTGCTGAAGCCGGTCGCCAATCCCCTTCATCTGGAATATTTTTCGCAGGTGCCGTACCGATTGGGCGGTTTTGCCTGCAAATACTTCCTGCGCCCCGCCGAGCATGTTCGTTCCTTTCCGGACCTGGTCGACGGCGACTTCCTTCGTCATGCGCTGGAGGACACGCTTGCGGATAGGCCGTGGCGTTTCATTTTCGGCGTGCAGATGCCATCGAACGACTTCATGAAGGAATCGATCGTTGGCACTCATCGCGTTGCCGGTCAGCGCTTGATCGAAAATCCCACGATCAAGTGGAATGGTCCGCAGTTTGATGTTGCCGAGCTGACCATCTTGCACCGTTCTGAGCCGATCAAAGAGTCGGACGGCGAGGAGCTTTCCTGGAATCCTTGGCGTGTACTCCCCGAGCATGAGCCGCTCAGCTGGGTCGGGCGCACTCGCAAGGCTGTGTACGGCGCCGATTTCAAATGGCGGACGGAAGAAAACGCCAAGCTCGCCGAATTCGCCAAGCCGGGCGGTTCCTTGTAAGGCGGCGTTCAACGCGGTTTGGGTTCGCTACTGCAAATCAAAGTGGCACGGCAATCTCGCCGCGCCACTTTCACAAGGAAATCGAAATGACAAAACCAGGTATCAACATTGGCTGGATGGATCAGTCGGTCGATCCGGGCAAAGACTTCTATCGCTATGCCTGCGGCAGCTACTTGCGAAACGCCACCATCCCACCCGGCTATTCGCGATGGGGTTCGTTCTATGAATTGCGCGACCGCACTCTCAATCGAGTGCACGACATATTGAAGGAGCTGTCCGGGCGCGATGATGAGTCGGCGATGACGCAGAGCCAGCTGAAGCTCGCCTATTTCTTCAAAGTCGGCATGGACGAGGCGGCCATCGAAGAGTCGGCGCTCTCTCCGCTCGAGGCGGCATTCGAGCTGATCGCGTCGGTGGATTCGCCGCAGCAGCTCGCTTTCGCGCTTGCTTGTCTGCACCAGTTAGGCGTCGGCGCCCTCTTCGGCTTCGGTTCCATGCCTGCTCTGGACGGCAGCGGCGTCAACATCGCCGCCATATCTCAAGGCGGCCTCGGTCTTCCGGATCGCGACTACTATCTGAAGGATGACGCGGCGTCTGTGCAGCGTCTCGAGAAATACGAGAAGCACATCGAGCGCATGTTCGTACTGATCGGGCACAATTCGCAAGATGCCGCTCGCTATGCTGGGGCGATTGTCTCTTTCGAGAAAAAGCTGGCTGAAATCTCGATGCCCCGAGAGAAGAGGCGCGACCTCAACGCGATCAACAATCTCGTGACCCGGTCGGCGCTTCTCTCTTCGCCAGGATTCGACTTCGCGACCTACTTCGAGGCGACGCAAGCACCGGCTTTCGAGACGCTCAATGTCTTGCAACCGGAATATCTGTCCGGACTGGGCAAGATTCTCGCCGAGTCGTCCTATGAAGATTTGCGTGCCTATCTTATTTGGCACCTGCTCATCGTGACCGCTCCGTATCTTTCGAAGGCTCTGGTGGACGAGAATTTCGACTTCTATCAGCGCACTTTGAACGGCATATCGGAGCCGAGCCCGCGCTGGCGAGACATCGTTGCTTTCGTTCAGGGCGCTATGGGCGAAGCCGTCGGCGAGATCTACGTGAGTCGTTATTTCCCGCCCGAGGCCAAGTCCCGGGTGCTGGAGATGGTCGAAAACGGCTGCCAGGTCATGCGGCAGGCGCTGCAAGACGCCCACTGGCTTTCCGCCCAGAGTCGTGAGAAGGCGCTGCTCAAGCTGGATCGCACGATTTTCAAAATCGGCTATCCGGACAAGTGGATTGACTATTCGGATCTGGTGTTGACAGATTCGCATGTGCTCAACTGTCTTTCGGCTGCCTATTTCCACCACTGGCGGGACCTGAAGAAGATCGGCCAGCCGTTCGATCGCGGCGAGTGGAATATGACACCGCAGACGGTGAATGCCTATGCCAATCCCCTGCTGCTCGAGGTGGTTTTCCCTGCCGGCATTCTGCAGGCGCCGCTCTTCGACCTGGACGCCGATGACGCCGCCAATTACGGCGCCATCATGGCCGTGATTCTGCATGAGTTCGGCCACTTCTTCGACGACCAGGGCGCCAAGTTCGACGCCGACGGCAAGCTCAACATGCAGTGGACTGCCGAGGACTACGCGCGCTTCATGGAGCAAATTCAGTTGCTCCGCAAACAAGCATCGCGATACACGGTCGGTCCGAACCGGGTTGCTCTCAAGGGCGAACTGGTTTCGGGCGAAGCTGCCGCCGACCTCAACGGCGCTCGACTTGCCTTGCGCGCTCTCAATATCGCGCTGGAGAAGAACGGGCGTCAGTTCGATGGGAGCGGATTTACCGACGAGCAGCGATTCTTCATTGCCTTCGCTCAGGTGTGGTCTGTGATCATCACCCCCGAGGCTCTGGAAAATCAAGCCATGACCGATCCTCACCCGCCCGGCGAGTACCGGTGCAATGGCACACTTGCGCATATGGAAGAATTCGCCCAGGCCTTCGAGCTGGCGGATGATGCTCCCATTATGCTGCCCGAAGAAGAGCGCGCCCGCATCTGGTAAGGTTCGGACGCGACTGACGCAAGTGCGGTCCTGGTGCCGCTTGTGATGACAAATGCCCGGGCGGAAATCCGTCTGCCCGGGCTTGCTAAATGTTCAAAACAAACGAAAGAGGACAAACATGAGTCCGCAACTCAATGACCTCGAGGAAGTGCTCGAGCGTGGTTCCAAATCGCTTTCGCGCAGCTGGAGGCTGATGGAGGCTTATTCGATCGCTCTGGTGTCAGGCTGCCTGGCTGCCTACTTCGAGCAATACCTCCATCCTTATTTCGTCCCGCCTCTGATCGGCGTCGGCATCCTTGCGGCTTTTGCTGCCTGGAAGCTGCTCGATCTCGACCTGGAAGAACATCCGGAAATCTATCCCGGGCCGGCGGCGGCTTTCTTTGCCGTGCAGATGCTCTGGCTGCCGGTCGCGCAGCCGGTCTTCGGTTTTGCCGGACCGGTGCTCGTCAGCCTGGGTCTCTCGGCGTCCTTGATCGCTCTGGTGCGGGCGCGGTTGTTTAGTCAGTCAAGCTTTTGGCTCTACCTGCTGGTTCTGCCGATGGCTGCGCTGCTTACCTATCCGCTCGGGATCGCCTTTTCCTGGGTGTTCACCGATGTGATCCCCTTCCTGCAACCATATCGGGTGGCGCTGTATATGATCTCGCCCCTGATTCTTGTCGCAGCCTTCGCGGTCGTCACCTGCTATTGCGCGTGGCGTATCCGCGAGGACGACGAGCGCCTCATTTACCGCTTCCTGCCCGCTATGACGGCAGTTCTCTTTGCTGTCGTCTTCCCCATGTACGAGGCGGACGGCACTGGTTGGTGGGCGTACTTCACCTGGGGCAATGCCGCTGAATGGCTCTTCGTTATCTTCGTCTTCTGGCTGGGAATCTCGGAGAACAGTGGGCGTCTGGTTCGCTCCACTGTTCCCCTTGCCGTCGCTTACTGCGGGCTGTTCATCCTCTTCAATGCGGTCGAGCCCCTGCAGCAGATGATGGTCGCCCAGTCGCTCAACGTACGTGAGCCGGCCAGGCTGCCGCTTTCGACTGACAAGCCGCGCATCATGCCTTTCGGCATCGGCGAGAGCCGTTGTCTGGAAGGGAATGCTGAATCGGCGACTCATTCCGGCGCGGTCTCCTTCACCATGGAAGCGAAGGGAATCAACTATCAGTGCGCCCTTCACTTCGACGGCTTCGTCGCCGGCGACGGTCTGAAGCGCGGTCTGATTTCGATGATTCCGGGCGCCACGTACAAAATCATGCGCGTGGAGTCGACCAACACTTCGGGCGCAATTACACCTGTCGAGTCGATCTTCCCGCTCGGCGAGAATACTCGCGTCTTGAGGTCCGCTGTTCTGGCTCGTCATCCGGGCGGCGCCCTGGGCGAGTTCACTTACAGCAAGCATGAAGGAAAGACGGGCCTCGTCTACTCGTATACAACGGCCCGCCTTTTCTGGTTCACGATGGTGCCGACTCTGGGCGGTGCTGTGGTGGAAAACGAAAAGGGTCTGCTCGAAGATTACACGGTGACGCAGGCGGCAGAGCACTTCCCCGGCGCCTTCCAGATGCCGGCCCGGTTGGTTCGCGACCGTGCTCATGCCTGGGCGCATTACCGGCTGCAAGCCTGGTGGCCTTTCCGTCAGGAAAAGGAGCTGTCTGAGCCCGCCGAAACGCTGGCCGGCTTGTCCGCCGAGAAGCGCAAGCTCTTCGGCAACAATACGGTGCCTTACGCCATTCCGACTGTGGCTGGTCCGATGTACTGGATCCTCCTCGAGCCTTACGGCAAGGAGGGAACGGCCGGTTCGGACGTGCTGCTCTTCGATGCGCGCTATCCTGGTCTTATCGAAAGGAAAGATACGACCAGCGGGCGCGTGGTGAAGGGGCTTCGGGACGTCGTCAATCAGGCACCGGCTGTGGTGCCTGGTAATTTCGAGCTGCGCGGCAGTGAAGTCTATCTTCACATCACCGAGAAGGACATGTATTTCATCGTCCCGCTCCTGGACGGCAACGCCAAGTTCATTGGCGCGGCTATTCTGCGTTCGGACGAATACATCGTCTTTGCCGGCGCCGTGCCTACTTCCGCTGAGGTCGTCCAGCATATCCGCGAGTTCGAAAAGACTCACTGAGCTGTTCGTCCGCCGGTCAGGGGGCGCTCGCCGTCCCCTGACTGCAATATTCCGCAAGGAGTAAGGCAATGATCTCCAGTGAAGCAAAAGGAGAGTTGATGAAAATCGCACTGGCAATTGTCGTGGTCATAGGTGTGCTCGCCGCCGTTTGCTGTTTCTTTACGCGCGTGCTCGCGCTTATGGAATGCACAGGCGGCGACATCAGCGAGGAAATGGAACAGCAGTTCCTCATCGAAGACCGGGTGGGCGTAACCGAGGCTGAAGCATCCCTTGACGGGGTCGCTCAGCCGCAAGAAGTCGCCTGAGGACACCGACCAAATCGGTGCAAAGCATGGGCAAGGCGGCTATGCTGCCTTGCCGTTTCAGAAACAAGGGAAGGACAAACATGCGTGAATTGCATGAGTCTGCGGCGACCGGCGACGCCGCGAACGGATTCACACGGGAAGAAATCGTCGATCGGCTGGAGTCCCTGGGTCTGGTTCTACCAAAGCCCAAGGAGGCGGTCGGCAACTACAAACCGGTTTCTTTCCATGGCAACCTGCTCTTCGTCTCTGGGCATGGTCCCTGGGTCGAGGGGCGCCCGATCGTCGGCAAGGTCGGCTCGACGCTCGCCGCGGAAGAAGGGCAATATGCTGCTCAACACGTGGCTCTGGGGATTCTCTCCAGCATCGACAAGTATGTTGGCTTTCACCGCATCGACCGGCTTCTCGATTCGCTCGGGCTGGTCAACGCGGCGCCTTTTTTCACCGAGCACCCCGCGATTATCGACGGTTATTCCGACGTGATGGCGGCAGCCTTCGGTACCGATCGAGGCGTGGGAGCGCGCACCGCCATTGGTGTCAGCTCCCTTCCCTTCGGCATAGCCGTGGAAGTCCGATGCACTTTTGCGCTGCATGGCGATTAATTTCGTCCTGCGCGGCCGGTCTCTGGCGGACAACGCCTTGACCTGAGTGAGCGGCGACGGCGTAAGAGTAAAGGAGCAGAAAATGATCGTCTGTTCTTGCAATGTTTTGTCGGACCAGGACATTGTTGACGCCGTCGCCTGTGGTATCACATGGAAGCAGTTGGTCCGCAAGACAAAACTGTCTTCTACCTGCGGTCGATGCGCCGTGCATGCCCGGTCTATTTACGAGCGTGCGAAAGCCGGGACTTACGTGCCTCTCGTGCCTGAAAAGGAGAAGTAGATGATTACGAAAGAGCTTGTCTTCGCCAAAGGCGGGGCAACCACGCCGCCGCAGAGCTTGACTCTCGAGGCTGCTCGAGCGTTGCTTTCCGTCTGCTTGAGATTCGAATCTTATGTATTCATCAAGCCCGGCGAAATCACGGTCGAGAATCACACACTCGGCTGTTACACCGACTTTCGCGGCGAGCCCGCCGAAATTGCTCAGCTTGCTCTGGGCTTGGAAGAACGGCTGCCTCCGGAAAATGCTCATTCGAATTGGCTCGATCGCCTGCGCAAGGAATCGTGAGGCGCATTCTTTGAAGGAGAAAAACTATGAAGAGTGCCAATTTTGACCTGCTCATGAACGGCTTCACGATCAGGTCGATGGTGCCGGACGACATCATCGAGGTGAAAGCTCTGGTCGCCACCACGCCCGGACTCGCCCTCTGGGACTGGGAGACGGATGAAAATCTTGCTCGCAGCCTCGAGCGCAATCCCGGGCTCGCGCAGGTCGCCCTGGACTGGAAGACTCGCAAGGGCCGGCCGGAAATCGCCGGGGCAGTCCTGATCGGCGAGGGGCATATGTCCATGATCCACCACCTGGCGGTCAAGCCGGAAGCGCGCGGACACCGGCTCGGAACTCGCATTGTCCGAGCTGGACTGAAGCGCCTTTTCCAGATGGAAGATGCGGCGCGTAGGGTTTATATAACCACTCTGCGCGACAATCTCGGCGCTCAGCTCTTCTGGTCGAAATTCGGAGCTGAAAAACAGGCGCACGGAGATCTCTGCCTTTTCACCCTCAACCTCAACGACGAGCAGCACCGCATCTGGTTGCAGGACTAATAACCAGCTCCCTCAGAAAGGACATAACATGCTTAGCATCATCATCGGCTCGATTTTGGGACTGCTTGTGTCGTATTTCACCAACTGCCGAAGCTGCCTTGCGGAGAAGGTGTTCTTTATGTGTATCGGAGCAATATATGGCGCTTGCATCGGCGTCTATGTTGCCAACAATCTGGAGCATCAGGAGGTCGAGTTGCGGCGCACTCCACTTGCTGCTATGCGGAACGCAACGGGCTTGAGCGGTCAGTTCGTTCTGGGCAGCGGCAGCATCGAAACGTCTTCGGTGTACAGGTACTTACAGCAGGAGTCCGATGGCGGCGTGACGCCGGCTGAAGTAAAGGCCGACGGTCGGGTGCGCATCTACGAAGACGGCAGTCTGCAGGAAACCGGCTATCTGTCGGAGATATACTCCCTGCCTTGCAGCAATTCCCCATGGAAGTGGTTCGCTCTAGGCGGCCGCCGCTTCGCCCGATACGAGTTCCATGTCCCCAAAGGAACGGTCGTTCATCAGTTCAAGATCGACTGAGGCGACTTCATGAAAAAAGCGGCGGCAAGAAATTTCTTGCCGCCCCAAACTTCGAAAGGACTCGAAATGAACAAATACAGAGGCGCAGCTCTTGCTGTGCTCGCCATAGCGGCCCTTTCCGCCGCCGGATTCGGCTACCGAAACTCGACTCTTCGTGTGAAGGAAGAGTCTGCTGCGCGCACCCAGTCGACGCTCCCGGCAGATGTTCAGGCGCGGCTGGAGAAGCTCGACCTCGAGACGCGCGAGAAGTTGCTTGGCGACGAGTACTTCACATTCGCCATCAAGCAGGTGCCGGAGCCCATTCGCCCTCGATATCTGGACCACTGGCTGAAGGGACTGGAGGACAATTTCTGCCGGGAGATACTCTACGAAGCGGCTAGCCGCGCTTACGATGTCGAGGGCGTCGGCACGCTCGATCTGCCGAACGCGCAGGCGGGCTGCCCGAAGGGTGTTTCCGTCGAGAAGACGAGAGAATACGTGAACGGTCGTTTGAGAGCTGTTTTCGATGACCCGTTCACCTTCGTGATGGAGCCTTCTGCCGGTCGGCAGCTTATCACCCGACTGTCCGGCAAGGAGAAGCTCGACGGTGGCGTCGGCCTTGTTTTCACCAACATCCTGGACTCCGAGCAGACGCTCATTCCGGGGGCAGGAGCCAAAACCAGTGCTAAGTTCACGGGGCTGGTCTATCATGCTGTCAAATCCGGGCCTTCCCGTGCCGCCGGCATTCAGGACGGCGACAAGGTGATCAAGGTGGATGGCACGGACGTAATCGGGCTCGATTCCGACTACGTAATCGAGAGTTTGCTGCGTGGTCCGAAGGGCTCTTCCGTCACTCTCACTGTCGATCGCGGCGGCTCTGTCTTCGAGACCAAAATCGTGCGTGCCGAAATTCACCCGGATTCGGTGTGGTTGCGGGATCTCGGTGACGGCGTGTTCGCCATCATCGTAACCCAGTGGGACGATGGCTCGGCCGGCAACATTTATGCAGCGGTCTTGCAGGCAAAGGCTGCCGGTGCCACGGGTATTGTCGTGGACGTGCGCAACAATGTCGGTGGCAACTTCCTCCAGGCTGTCGCTGCAGCTGGGATATTTGTCAAGGACGGTGTGCTGGTCTCGACGCGTGAGCGTGAGCTTGTCGACGGTCATCCGGAGTCCAAGCACTTTCACCTGGACCGCTACGAGATGCGCAATGGCCGTCTCTGGATGGTCTCCAAGGAGGAGGACACCGGCAAGGTCGTGGAGCAGGAGGTCTCCATCCAGATGGTCGAGAAGGACTCGTCAACCGGCCAGGCGCGGGTCGTCGACAACAGCAGTCTTTATATCCCCGATCTGCCACCGGTGGTGGTGATTGGCAACGGCTGGAGTGCGTCGGCTTCCGAGGTCTTCATCGGCTCGGTCAGCAAGAACCGCGTGGGCAAGGGGGGAGAGCGTCAAGGTGCCGGCTTCGTTGGCACGGAAACGGCCGGTAAGGGCATCGAGCAAGAAAACACTCCGTTGGCGCTCGGAATGCGCTTTTCCGTGACCTTCGGACGCTATTTCTTGAACGACGGTTCATGGCCGGGCGACGCGCATCGCATCCGCAATCCGATCGCGCCCGACCTGGCAGTTGCGCTGCCGGAGCGGGCCATCATTTACACACCTGACGACAGCCAGCTCAATGCGGCTGTTCATTCGCTGAGAAGCACCGGCAAGTGACAGTAACTGCCCGCGGTGGCGCAGAAGAGCCGCTGCGGGCAGCCATTTCTCTGAAAGGAAAGCTGATGAAGAACGTCGATGTAACCTTGCTTGCTCGCTACGGCATTGTTCAGAAGCCACGCAGCGCGGCGGAATCGATCACTGTTCAGGAGCCCGGCACGCTCGCCGTCGGCGAAGGTCTGGAAGTTATTGAATTCGCCGAGTTCGTCGTCGCTGAGCGCTTTGGCGCTGACAGCAATTGATCAAAGGAGAGAAAATGAGTGTCATCATTCCCGATCCGGAGGACGTTAATGCCTCTAACAGCGCGCTTAGCGCTGAAATCGTTGCCGCTATGTTCGACCGTCCCGGCTATTCACCGGTGATTCGCCAGGCGACCAGAGAGTGGATCGCCGAGCAACGCAAGAACGGCTACAAGGATGCGCCTCCCCAGTCCTCAAGGCAGGAGTGGCCGCTCATCGCCTTCATCGCTCTCGTGCTTGGTCTGGCAATCTTCAGTCTGGCGCACTTCTGCGCCTGAGCAAAAGGAAGGGCAAAACGAATGCTGGTAACGGCAATTTCTGCGTGGCTCCTTGCTTTGTTTTTCTGGGGAGCTGCTTGCTGCAAGATGACCAAACTTGACGCGTACTTGCGCGCGCCCAATCCTGAAGCACGTCGACAGGCTGCCAGCCAGCCCGGCTTCTGGCTACCTGAGTACATTCTGCTCCTGCTGGCCTTGCCTTGTGGCATCAGCCTATCCACTGCGCTTGTATCGACTCTTCGGTTGAGCGGACATCTCTAGATGGAGGCCCGTCCGCGCTCTTTGCTCGACTAGCCGAACGTTTGGAATGCATCAACGGGCGGGCCTTATCACCCCCCTGCGAACACACTCGGGCTGCTTGCCCATTGAGAAAAAGGAAACCAACATGCGAAACGATCAATTTGGACTTTCGATCGTCACCAACGGTCGCGAACTGCCCATCATCGAGCACGGCGGCAAGCTCTACGTCGCGGCTCCCTGGAATGAAGACTACCAGCTGCGCGTGCGAGTGCCCAGTTATGGGCGCTATCTTGGCGTGTTGTCCGTCGACGGACTGGACGTCATGACCGGAAAAACTGCCTCTGCCGGTGCCGGCGGTTATGTTTTCCGCGGTCCTGTCAGCTCGCCCGCCAACGATATTCCTGGCTTCCGTCTGAACGACCGGGAAGTTGCGGCCTTCCGCTTCGGCGATCGAAGGGACAGTTATGCAGCTTATCTGGACAAGCCCGCCAATGTCGGTGTGATTGCGGCTGTCTTTTTCGAGGAACAGCCTACACCCATTCCACTGCAGGTCCATGTTCGCCGCGGACACAGTGGCGGTGTGGTGACGCGGGGAGGCGGACACGACATGGGCACCGCTTTCGGGCAGCGCCTGGATCATCATGTCTCCACCACGCAGTTTGTTCGCGGGCGGGAAGCCGCGCGAATCGTCATCGAGTACGCCTCGAAGGAGAGCTTGCAGAAGGCGGGCATTCCTGTCGAGTCGCCCTTGGGGACAGTCGATGCCTTCCCCGCCGACAGCGGCTATGCTTGCGTTCCGCCGCGTAACTGGCGCGGATAGCCGCGTTTACGCTCAAACGTGACAGGAGGAAAAGCGTTGGTCCGAATGCGTTTCGTGCTCGTCGGCAACGCTTTTCCGATAAGGAGTTTACTGTTATGTCTAACAACGAAGCACCCCGTTCCGGCAATGATGGAGCGGGATTTCACATCGTAGCCGGCTCCGGAGGATGCCGGGCGATGTTGGCAACAATTGGAATGCTGCTTGCCCTCTTCTGGTTCGGCATTCGCAAAATCAAATCCGCCGGTGGTATTAGCGGCGGTGCTATTCCCATGGTTTTTCTGTCTGCAGGTTTTGATGTCAGACAGATACTCAAGCTTGCTGTCGAGCTCGATTTCCAGAGTCTGCTCGATTTCGGCGAAAAGATCGCCTGGGTCTTGATCGATCACTATTCGGGCACCCGCCGAAAAGGTGACCCGCCCGCCAAAGGCACGTTCAAGATGAACAGGTTCGAATCCTGGCTGCACGAAAAGCTGGGAGAGGGGTGGCCTAAGCATCTGGAATACTGGACGATGGCGACCGACGTCAGGGGCGCGCAAATTTTGCTCACGGGCGGAGGTGTTTTTCGCCGGGAGGAAGGCGGGCAATTCGTTCGCATTACGTCCGTCCAGCCGCCTCTGGGCAAGTCCATCTGTGCTACTTGCACGGTGCCGGGCGTCTTCATGCCGGTCGATCTTCCTCTCGATGACGGCTCCTCCCTTAAAGTCTGGGACGGCGCCTTGAGCTGGGAGTCCATGCGTCCGGCTTCGCTTGTCGAGGAGTTTTACAACGCCAGTCCTGGCGAGATTATTCTCTGCGACGTCGGCGTCGAACTCAATCGCTTCGATCGCTATGCCAACCACATCTGGAAGCTCATCTGCGGAGGGCGTTGCGTGCCGCCTCGCGGCAAAAGAAGTGTTAATGAGGACAAGATGCTGGTCATCCAGCCGGCTGTCATGTCCGTGCGCACCTTCGAATTCGCCGCCCACTCGGACAAGAAGTGGCTGGCGATCATGGAAGGATTCGCAGCTACGGTCGATGCTCTCAACAAGGGATACAGGCTCACCGATGCTCAGTATCTCGAGGGTCGGGCTCTGCTGGACGAATTCAATCAGCTGGTTCGCGACTATAAGGATGCCGCGCCCGGTACGGTTTCGAAGAAAACCGAATACCTGCTCACTGCATACGGCGTCATCTGACGTTAAGTGCGCAATCGCAAAAGAAGTCCAACTGGCAGGGGGATACTCCTCCTGCCGTTTCGATTAGGAGGACGAATGACTACTCAAGAAACAAACAAAGGCGGCAAAGGCAATGACGACACGCTGCTGACAGACACGCTGGTGAAGACCGGCGCCGGAGCCGACGAAATTGCGGAGACGCTCAAGGTCGATAAGGCGATGCAGTCCAGCCACAAGGGAAAGCTTCCGGGCGCCATAGCTTCGGCGCTGCTTTCGCGCGATCTTCCTTTCTACCTCTTCCGCCGCATCGACCGGAGCATGCCTGAATCCGTCGACGCCGTGCGCAAGGAATGTGTCCGAATCGGGCAGGATTACCTCGCCGCCGGCGAGTTGCTGTCCGAGAATGGCAAATTCAATCCGAAGCTGGAAGAAGAGCTGACACGCGCTCTTTTTTACGCGCTGACCATTCCCCAGGAGCAAACCGGCGTCGGCGCCAAGATGTCGGACGTGGCCAAAATCATGCTCGAGATTGGTCGCAAGGTGAGCCCGATCATTCCTGGCACGCTCTCGATCAAGACTCTCATCGGTCCTGTGGGCGCGCTCAAGAATTTCGGCAATGCCGAGCAGAAGGAACGCTTCCTTCGCTACATGGCTCAAGTCGCGTTCCAGGGTTGCTTCGCCGCGACCGAGCCGGGGCGTGGCTGTGCTGTTGCCGACCCCACCACATATGGTGTCATCGGCGACGACGGCATGCTGAGGATATACGGGGAGAAGCTCTTCATCTCGCGGGGCGTTTATGGCGCCAAGCTCGGCCTTTTCCTCAAGATCGGCAATGAGCGCAAAGTGGTGATTGTCGATCTGCCCGAGGCAGCCACCGAAACTTTCCACATCGAAGAGTACGACCTGCTCGTGCTCAAACCGGCGCTCGACAACAACAAGCTGGTGTTCAACGGACTGGCTGTGCCGGTCGAGAATATCATCCCCGGCGATGGTCTCGAGGCGATTTTCCACGACCTCGACGATGGGCGCTGGGCGGTCGGCGTCAGTGCCACCGTGCTGATGATGGCTGTTCTGGCCAGTCTGCCGGAATGGGTCTCGGTGCGTGAGACGTTCAAGAAGCCGCTGCATCAGCGTCAGATGATTCAGTATTTGATGTCCCTGATTGCTGCTTACAGCGCCGGCGCCGAAGCGTTGACGCTCTGGGCGGCCGATCAAGTCGATCAGGGTCGCTCAGCGGCGATCGAGGCAATGATCAGCAAGACCTGGTCCACCGAGCGGCTTCGCGAAGTGATGACCGAGCTGGCTCCGGACGTGCAGGGCGGTCGGACATTCGAAGCCAGTAACGTGATTGGCAAGAATGCTATGAATGCTGCTGTTGCGCGTGTCTATGAAGGTCCCAACAAAATGTTGGGCATGGCCACGATGGGACTTCTTTCCAAGGTTTTCGAAGAAGCCGGCATGAAGAATTTCTATCTGGCTCTGAAAGACGCCGGCATCGACATGTTCGAGCTGACGCGCCTTTCCAACATCGCCAAGGCCCGCGTATTGTGGAAGCATCGTCGTGCTCTCTGGGCTGAACGTGCTCGGATAATTCCGGCCGTCCGGTTCGCTTATGACTGCAAACGCAGTCTCAAGAGCGGCAAGATCAAGGATTTTGCCGGTGAAGGAGAGCTGTTTAATTTCAACTGGCAGCGGCTGCCCGACAAGCGCTTCCACGGACATCTCAAGTTTGCTGCCGAGCAATGGTTCAACTGGCGCTGGCGTCTCTTCAACTTGATGATGCAATATGGAGCCAAGCTCATCGACGAGCAGATGATCATCGAGTATGAGGTCTATCGCCCGCTCACCCACATTGTGGTGATGCTCACCAGCATCGAGGCGGCGATCAATGCGCAGCAGCGCTCGGACTTCGCGCAAGTCGAGTGCTTCAATATGCTCATCGAGGCGACGCGCGCCGAGTTGCTCGGTAAGCGCCCGACCAGTCGCGAATTGCGTCAGGCGGTCGAGACTCTCTTCCCTCATATCATCGGCGGAAGGCTGCGTTGGCTGGAGGGTATTCCCGTCGCTGCCATCTTCCAGCCCTGGTGGAAGGAAGAGCGGCGAGCGAATGGCTTCAAGGAATTCTTTCTCTAGCCGGGCGTTTACGCCTGACCTCAAACTTTTCTGCAGCAAGCATCGATTCACCAACAAGGGAGATCAGTATGGATAAAACGGGGCTTCTTCTGGGGCTCGTGGTCTGGGTGATCAGCTGGGGGCTTTTCCTGTGGCTGTTGCTGCACTGAAGCAAATAGCTGTTGACCTTACACACTACCGCTTGAGTGGGCTTGGAAATCAATTTTGCCGGTCAAGCGGATGATTTCCTCCTGCTCGGGCTGAAAGCTCTCCAGAGGGGTGCGCAGGACCCTCTGGAAGGCTCGGATTCTTCCTGCCAACAGAGAAAGAGAAGTGACATGGACTCGATAATGCTATTCTTCCTCGTCGTTTTTGCGACGGCAAAGAACTACATCTTGCACGCTTTGGCTCTGACAGTCTTGATCAGCGCTACTGTCGGCGCCTTCGGAGGCTCCTGGATCGATGCGGCGAAAGTTTGCGCTCTCATTGCCGTGGTCCTCGCCTGCGCCGCTGGACTATTGGCCGTCAAGCTGATTCGAGGTTGACGCAGGTTTAGGACTGGCGTGGACGCAGCTTTGCTGCGTCCACGTTTTAGAAGTCAACGCTTTGACGACGGAGTTAAAACATGAAAAGGTCAAAAAATCCCCGCGGCAGAATTCAGAGTTTGATCGAGAAAGCTAAGGCGCAGTCCTCGGAAAATTCTCCCGACGCGCTGAACACCTGGACTCGTGCGACTTTTCTCAGTCTGCAATTGGTCAGTCCCGACTTTGGTCTGACTCAATACTGTATCAACAATGTCGGCAAATCCTTGGTCGATCAGGGCGACTATGAGCGCGCTATTGGCGTGTTGGAGCCCGCGCTCGAAAAGGCACGTGAGACTGTCGGCCTTGCTCATCCGCTGGTTGAGCATCCCTGCCAGTCTTTAGGGCGCGCGTACGACGCTCTCGGCGACTACGCGAAGTCTCAAAAGTACTGGGACGCCGCGGCCTGCTCTGCGGAAAGCACGCGCGGGATCTATCACGCGTCGACAATTTTTTGCCTCAGCAAAAAGGCCCGAGCGTTGCGCTCTCAAGGCTTGCACGAAGAAGCTTTGACAGCCTATTGCAAAGTTTGGGGACGAACGCAGTTTGCGTTTGGAAACGATCTGCGGACGGCCTTTGCCGCCCGTGAACTGGCGGCATGTTATTGCCAGCTCGGGCGCTTCGAGGAGGCGATCCCGATTTGGCAACACGCGAAGCATTGTTTCGATGAGCACCCGCGCTACCACAAGTACGCGAGAAATATGAAGCGATGCCTCTCCTGGTCTCGTAACCAGGCATGGCAAAGCCGTCATGCCTGCTCGAACGCTGGAAGGACGGATGAAGTCGTTTCGAGTTTGCTCGCTTGCGAGAATTAGCGTTAAGCGCGTTGAAGTGACGAAGTGACAAGCAATCTGGCCGGGGTTATCTCCGGCCAGATGAGAGTCATCCCCTTTCCACTCGGAGAGGAGTTATCCATGCACCGGTAGAAAATAGAAAGGTGGCATCAATGTGGACGGATAGCGGCTCTGAGAGGCCTGAACACCCAAAGCAACGTATTGCCGTTCTTTCCCTTGTGATCCTGGTTTTTGCTCTGTACCTCGGCACTCTCGCAGCAATGAGGGTCCAAGCGAATTCACTGGAGGACTCTGCCTGGGCAGTGCACAACATTTTTGGCCTGCAGTTGTTCTACAGCTTCTACTGCGCTTATCTGTGGCTTGCCCACAGCTGTGATGAGCGCATATGCCGGACGATCAAGCTGCAATATTTCCTCATTCTTTTCGTCTGGCGCGAGGAACTGCCCGATATCTTTCCACAGACGGGCGTTGTGCTCTGGAATGACTTTGTCGCTGCAGTCGCGATTCTGGCTGGTTTGCATCTGGTCGAACTGCCTGCAAAAATCTGTTTTGACATGGACAGAAAAGGTGCCGAATGGAGATTTGGAAAGTTCGTCCGGGCGCATTTCGCCTATGCGTCCCTGGCTATCTTTGTCGATACTGGCGTGTGCTTGTTCGTGCTGGCATTCGCTCGCGCTCACTGGCACTTCTGGAGCGGATTCTCCGCTCTTGCGATATTCGCCTTCACCCTGGTGTGGGCACTCATCAATGACACCATGTTGCAGTTTTTGAGAAACGACCTCATCCGGCTGGAGGAAATTCCGGATAACCTGAAGCGCCTTCTTGAACGCAGCGGCTTGCAGCATATGGGAATTTATGTCTACGACAAGTCTCACGAGCTCGGCTATTCGTCAGGATTTTGCTTCTCGCTGCTGGGCCGGCGCACAGTTGGTCTTCACGAGGATCTTCTGCGCGAAGCCACCGCCGTTGAGCAAGATTACGTTTTTGCTCACGAATTGGGGCACATTGTCGGCCGTGATGTAATGCGATTCCTGATATTCCAGGCTATGTTCAACTGGGTCGGCTTGTCAGTTTATGCCTGGCTGGCGAGTGGAGGCGATGCAACGGATTGGACGTATCTGTCCGATGCCAAAAACTTGCCGGCATTTTTTCTGTCCCTGCATCTGGGTATCTTCCTTTCCGTTTGGTTGCAGAGGGCGATGTCTCGCTCTGCCGAGCTAAAGGCCGACCGCTACGCTTTGGAGCTGACCGGCGACGCTGAGGGCATGATTCAGCGCATCTCCAGGCGCATGAAAGAAGAATCTGCCAGAAATGACGATTTCGTCGCAACCATCGGCAAATGGCTGTCTCTTTTGTCGAGTACTCATCCGACCGACGCGCAACGTATCGAGCACGCCCAGAGGTGGGATGAAGAGCGGCGCAGGACCTCGCTGTCCACAAAAGTCGCCGCTGCCTGAGCACAAGGCTATATGCGAAACCGTGTCGCGGTCGCTGAGGTGGTTTGAAAATCACTTGAGCTGCTGCGCCACTTCACCGCAAGAAAGGAAAAGGCTTGAGCACAATTCATCAAATCTTCCCCGTCATCTTCACGGCTGTCGGGTTCACTTACGCCGTGGCTCTCGTTTTCGAGGTGATCAACGGCTTTCATGACACTGCTCACGCGTCGGCGACCAGCGTGGCTTCCGGAGTGTTTGCTTTCAAGCCTCTGGAATTTAGCGTCTTCGGCAAGAAAATCACGGTCGAGTGGCGTTACTGGATACCGGTGGGAATGTCGTGCGTATTCAACTTTGTCGGCGCCTACTTCGGCGGCACGGCAGTGGCGCTCTTCATTCCCAAAATCATTCACTTCAGCCCCGTGCCCCTGCGCCTCATAATGGCTGCGCTTCTGGCTGCGGCCGGATGGAACCTTTTCACCTGGTGGAAGCGCATTCCTGTTTCCAGTACGCACTGCCTGATCGGCGCTCTTACGGGAGCCGGCATGGCAGCTGCCAGCGCGCGTGGCGTCAACTTCCAAGAACTGGGTTGGGCGCTGGTCGGTCTTGCTATTGCTCCGTTTCTCTCTTACCTGCTCGCTCTCAGCCTGGCCAAGATCCTGAAGATTCTCTTCGGGCGTCCCGGCAGCGGCTCGCGCTGGGAGCAGCTCTTGCGCTGGCTTCAGGTGTTCTCCTCGTGGGCGGTCAGCCTGGGTCACGGTCGCAATGACAGCCAGAAGACGATGGGCATTATCGTCATGATTATGTCGATCTCCGCGGGCACCGCAATCCCGAAGGAAGTTCCGCACTGGGTCATTTTGACCTGCGCGGCGTGCATGGCGCTTGGTACTGCATTTGGTGCCGGGCGTATTATCAACACCGTTGGTGAGAAGCTTTCCACCAAACCGCTCAGCTTCCATGACGGTTTGGCGGCTGAGACGGTGACGGCGATGCTCATCCATGTCGCTTCTCACTTCGGTCTGCCGCTCAGCACGACGC